>NZ_BBAD01000023.1 GCF_001311075.1 Secundilactobacillus similis DSM 23365 = JCM 2765 | reverse complement strand
GGTTTTGGGATTTGTGGTGAGGAGGCCTTATGTGCAAGTCTTTGCTTTGCGGAGCTCGTTTCGGCGCAGGCTAATGAAGGCGGTAGCGGCAGCAAGCTTCACAATGATGACGATAATTGCCAACAAGGAAGTTCAAGTGGCGCCGAAAATAAGTAATAGTAATGAGCGTCGCCAATCACCACTCTGAAATAGATAAAACACTCGGTTTTTGGTCAGTATTGCTTGGACGCCCTTATATGCAAGTCTTTGCTTTGCGGAGCTCGTTTCGGCGCAGGCTAATCAGTGCGGTAACGTCAGCAAACTTCACAATGATGGCGATAATTGCCAACAAGAAGTTCAAATGGCGCCGAAAATAGGTAGTAGTAATGAGCGTCGCCAAACGCACTCACTATCATAGAAGCACACAATAATTTTCACTTATCAACAGGGAAACCACTAAAAACCAAGCGGCATGCAGACTTATCCACTAAGTCCCCATACCGCTTTTTTAATTCCACAACAAAAAAGCCGCCCATCCACAAGGGATAAGCGACTCGTTGGCAAGCCCGCTGACCTTCGGAACGCACGAATGCGCCGATCTTTGGAATCTCGCCATGGTTTGGCACCGTTTAGTAGTATTACAGGTTGGTGGGGAAAAGTCAAGCGGAGGATGGTTATTGTAGTTTTTCAGTTTCTATACCAAAAGAAAATTCATAAGCGGAGACCTGTGCATAAGTTGTTACTGACAAGGTTTTAAACTTAGGGCGTTTTATCTGTTTCAAAGTGATGCTGGCGACGAGCACTGCTATTACTTTTCGGCGCCAATTAGATTTTAGTTCGCAATAATCGGCATCATTATGAAGCTGGTTGACGTCACGACATTCATTAGCCTGCGCCGAAATGAGCTCCGCAAAGCAAAGACTTGCACATAAGGCCCTTCCAACACAAACCCCAAAAACCGGGGTTTATGTTGGAAGGGCCTTATGCTCCAGTCTTTAACCGCTTTGCTCCGCTCTCTGCCCTAAAAAATCCCCCACCGCTTAGGGAACGGTGGGGGATCGAGGGGAGGATAACGTTGCTTATTTAATCGATGTTCCATTTAGGGGGAGGAAACATCATCGTTATCAGGTTTAGGGGTAGCCAATTAGGATTCCTAATTGACTATGACGTTATCATAACCTGGAATTGTGTTGAAAGTGTGAAGAAATGCTTTCGAGAAGGTAAAGATGCGGTAAATAATCCGTTAAGGTCATTAAGAAAGTCTAAATGCCTAGTTAGCGGATGGTGCTAACCGGTATCGTAACAGGGTTTTGCGCTTCTCTGATGCGACCCGTCTAAAGTCAGATAAGTAGACTTCTCGGTGTTGATAATCGCCCATCGTGGTTGTTTTGGTTAGACCGTGCTCGGCCAGATAAGCCTGCATCTTCGCAAAGGTTTCGCCCTCCGTATCAAACGGGCCAACGTGGATCATTTGCAGCGATGGTCCTTCGGTGTAGGTTTCAAAGCGGATTTGATCCAGAAACGGCACGTCCTTCTTTTCACGGGTAGCTGCAATCGCGTCAGTCACCTGTTCAGCCGTGACTTGGTCGGGTTGCCGAATCATAATTTTATACACTAAAGCGTCCTTGTTTAATTGGGCACCACGGGAGCCATCTGCGGTCGTCCAGACGCCTTCTAACGGATAAACCGTATATTCAAACGGATTGCCGTAAAGGCCCTTTTTGTAGCCCATCCGTAACGCGTACGCAACTGGGTAGAGTGATTGGATCTGGTCGCTGAAAAGCGCATCGTTTGGGTTGCCAGCGCCTTCAAGGGTGAGGTAGTTGCTAGTTGGCACATCGACTACGCCAAGTTGCTTTGGCAGGTACAGGCCTTTTTCGGCTTTGCGCCATTCGTATTTTGTCATCATAGCCTCCTAAAGGGCGTCGTGCACCATTTTAATGTGGGGTGTGGACTCGAAGATGAATGGGTCACCGACGGCGGTAAAGCCGAATTTTCCGTAGTAGCCCTGAACTTGAACCTGAGCTTCGATTTCGATGGGCAGGCCCTTAAAGTAAGTGTCGATGGCGGCCATGATCTGATTCATCAGCGTGTTGCCCAGACCGGTTCCGCGATGCGATTCCGCCGTCACAACCCGGCCAAACGTCACGGTTTCACCGTGTTTAAATACCCGCGCGTAGGCGATCACCTCGTCGTTTTCAGTATCGAAAACGTGAACGGCAATGGCGTCGTTATCATCGACTTCTTGGTAGATCCGTTTTTGCGCCACAACGAAGGTGGCGACGCGTAATTTGAGAAAATTGAAGAGTTCGGTTGCACTTAATTCTGAAAATGGTTTAGTTGTCCACATAGGGTCACGTTCTTTCTAGATTAGGGTAGTAGGAGGCGGTTGAGCGTCTCGATGGCGTCAAAGACTTGCTGTTGCTCCTCTGGTGAGAGTGGGTCAAGTAATTGGCGCAGTTGTTGATCTGATAGTTGATTTAAGGTGTCGTTGAGCTGCTTGCCAGTGGTTGTTAATTCTAAAATTACCGCTCGAGAATCTTCGGCCGATGGCGTTTTCGTTAACAACGATTGGGCCATTAGTCGGTTGATCAATCGACTGGTATAGCTACGATCAAGGGCTAAACCGGCCGCCACCGTTTTAGGTGAAGTTGGCGCCGTTTCGGCGATTAACATCAGTACCCGCGCTTCCGGCCAGGATAAATTGGTGTCGAAAACGTGCTTGGCTAATAAGCCTAAGCGGTAGGTGTAGTTGCGGTCAAAGCGGCGCATACCGGCAAGTTGTGCCGTGGTTAACATGTGAAGGCCTCCTTTTTAGTGGCTTTTGTCCATTATATGCAGTTAATGTGTATTTGTCGAGAAAAAATTAAAAAAGGTCGGTTAACTTTGCTGCTCATAGCAGCAAAGTTAGCCGGCCTTTCATGGGAACAATTATGCTTTCATCCATGCCGTTAGTCGTTGAAAATGAATGGTATAAACTTCTACGATTCGGCCCGTTAACGCTGCGGATAATAGCGTCCCTTCCCGAATCCCGGATAGTGAATGACGGAAGACCAGCGCAATCACGGCCGCGATGACCATCATAGTGAGGTCCTGACGAATCTTCACCTGTGGGAAGGGCCGTTCAGTGACTAAACTAATGGCGGTTGTGAGCCCCTCACCCGGCATCATGATGGCTTGGGAGTTAACTTCAAAGTAAACGCCAAGTGCGAGGATCACGATACTGATCAACGTTGCAATGAGCTGAGCCCAATAGGTAGTGAGTGGTAATCCTTGGTAGAGCCGAACGAACCCATCAATGAAAACGCCGAAGAAAAGACTGGGAATTAACTGGACGATATTGCGCCAGGTAAAGCGATGGCGCAAAATCAACTTTTCCAATAGAATCAAGACAATCATAAAAATAATCGTCGTCTGACCTAACGTCAGATGACTGACAAGACTGGTGACGTTCGGGATACTGGAAATGGGCGAAGTACCCAACGCCGCAACCCGGGATAACGCAACCCCAGCAGCCATTAAAATAATCCCGAGTAACAACAAACAAAACCGTTTTAACATGACCTAAAACTCCTTTGATGACGGGAACAACGTTAGTGCTTGGTAGACGAGCTTAAGCTGAGTCGTGAAGCTCGTCTGATCGACCTCAGGGTGGGCGTTGAAAAAGTCGGTCCACCACGTATCCATCACATTTTGAAGTTGTCTAGCTAGGGTAACGCCAGCGGCCGTTAACGTAATGCGTTTGATGCGTTTATCCTTAACATCGCTAATCCGAGTGACCAATTGACGCTGCGCTAAATCGCGGAGGTCGCGCGCCAGCAAACTAGGATCAATGACCATTTCTAACGCGATTTCACGTTGGGAGCGTTCAGGGTGATCCAGGATGAAGAGGAGTAGGTCGCTTTCGGTTGCCCGAACGTCCAAGCCAGCCAGTTGCTGATTGAAGTCGTTCTTTGAGAGGCGGTAGGTGGCCGCCAGGTATTTACTTAATTGATACTGTTCTGACATTTGGCAAAACTTCCTTTGATTAATTAGTGGATATGTCCATTATTAAAAAAACGCGCGTTAATGTCAAATTAATGGAAAATGAGAGCCAAATTTAAACCAAAATCAAAAAAATTTTTAGTAAACTGTAAATGCTATTATATCGGGGATTACGTTTGAATTTTATTATCCAATTTTGAACAAATAAATTAAAAAAAGTTGACAGATTCTCATTCAGGGGACTAAACTACAGTCAATCTTAAATACGACGACAAGGATTTGACCCAGTGGATTAACTGGATAGCCCTATGAAGCGAGTGCCGGTTTGGTGAGACGGCATTAGGACTATCGAGTGAAAGACTCGGTTCGACGGGTTTGCTTTACGAGGCAAACGGGAGGCACCCCTTACTGTGCAGCGTATCGCAAGTTTACTTGCTGTATGTGCTGAGGAATTGCTGTAGTGGCAATTTGAATTAAGGTGGTACCGCGTTACTAAACGCCCTTTGGTCTTTGACCAAAGGGCGTTTTTCGTCGTCGTAATTACATATTGGACTTTAACTGAATTAATCTAAAAGGAGTGGATTTTAATGAAATATGGAATTATTGGTGCAGGTGCAATGGGTATGCGTTACGGGGTTATGTTGCAGGAAAACGCCGGCGTGGACGTCGACTTTATCGATACTTGGGAACCAAACGTTGAAAAGATTCGGGAACAGGGTGGCGTTTCGGTCGCTCGGGACCATGAAAACCGTCGCATCATTCCAATTAACATCTACTACCCAGAAGAATATGCGGGCCATCCAGACGTTTGGATCGTCTTCAAGAAGCAAATGCAATTGGCTGACGAAATCGAACGGGATACCAAGGCTGGCATCTTCCACGATGATCAGTACTGTTTCTCAGCAATGAACGGCATGGGCCACTTTGAAAAACTCGAAAAGGTCTTTCCTAAAGACCACATTGTCTGTGGTTCAGCCATGATTGCTACCCGGATGGATGGTCCTGCTAACGTTGATTTCATGGGTGCTGAAGGGACCGAAGTCATGCACATGGCTCGGTACAACAACGAAAAGCCAGACGCTACGGTTCAAGGTATCTTCGACGACTTCACCGCTGCTAAGTTGGGCCCCGTCTTCTCAGACGAATGGCAAGGCATGTGCATGTCAAAGGTCGTCTTTAACGCTGTGACCAACACGTTGTGCACGATGTTTGAAATGCAAATGGGTCAATTCATCGAATACGATGGTGTCCGGGCCATGTCTGAACAACTCTTCAACGAAGCCTTCGACGCCTGCGAACGTGCCGGGATCCACTTGATTGAAACCCGTCAAGAAGAGACCGATTCCGTCATCACCGTCAGCCAAGCTTACAAGTACCACTACCCATCAATGTACCAAGACTTCTCAAAGGGGCGTCCAACCGAAGTCGATTACATCAACGGTTACATTGCTAAAATCGGGCGCGAACACGACTACGTTTGCCGGACCCATGAATTTGTCGTTCACGAAGTCCACATGGCAGAAATGATGCGTAAATACCACCAACCACAAGGTAACGTGGCTGATCAACCAGCAGAAGCGGAGGCCTAAGCATGGACTATCAATTTTCGAGAAACGTCCCAGTCAGTGACGAAGATCCCGTCGGCAACATTCTGAAGGTCGCCGGCGATCCCAACATTATTTCGTTTGCGGGCGGCCTCCCTGCACCAGAATTATTCCCAGTTGAGGAACTCAAACAAGTGACCGACGCCGTTTATGACGAATCCGGTCGCCAAGCGCTTCAGTACAGCATCGCCAATGGTGATCCTGAGTTGCGCGACCAAATCGCCAAGCGGATGAACAAGCAAGGGATCACCTGTGACACCGACAACATCATCATTACCACCGGGTCCCAACAGTCAATTGATTTGACGGCTAAATGCTTCATCAACCCCGGCGACACGGTGATTGTTGAACAACCGACTTACCTCTGTGCGTTGGATGTCTTTCGCAGCTACGGCGCGCACTTAGTTGGCGTTGAAATGGACGATGATGGCATGAAGATGGACGCGTTGGAGGCAGCGGTTCAAGCTAACCCGAACACCAAGTTCATCTACACGATTCCAAGTTTCCAAAACCCAACTGGCCGCACGATGCCCGCCGATCGCCGTCAAAAGATGATCGACATCGCTGACAAGTACAACGTGATGATTTTGGAAGACGACCCATACGGTGCTATTCGCTTTGCGGGCGAAGACGTGGCGCCAGTGAAGACCTTCGAACACGAGGAACGGGTCATCTACATGAGCACCTTCTCGAAGATTCTCGCCCCAGGCCTTCGTATCGGCTGGGTCGTTGCCGAAAAGAAGCTCATCAAGAAGTTCACGCTGATGAAACAAACCGTCGATGTCCACTCCGATAACTTGACCCAACACATTATTGCCAAATACATGGCAACTTACAACATTGATGACCACATCGCTAAGATCAAGCAGGTCTACCGGAAGCGCGAAGGCATCATGATGGACGCTATTCAAGAATACTTCCCAGAAAACGTGCATTACAGTCACCCTGAAGGTGGGTTGTTCATCTGGTAGAAGTCCCAGGTAACATCAACACGCAGGACCTCTTTAACACCTGCATCGCCAACAACGTCGCCTTCGTTCCCGGCGAACCATTCTACGCGGATAAGGTGATTCCAGGGACGTTCCGGTTGAACTACTCTAACATGGCCGAAGACCAGATCAAGGTTGGTATTCAACGATTAGGGAAAGCAATCGAAGAAACGATGAATGAAACAGTTGCGGCTGATTAAAGGGAGCTGCAATTAAATAGGATTCAAAAATGCGCTGACTAGCTTAATGCTGGTCAGCGCATTTGTTGATTAAAACAGCCACTAATTACAGCCACTAATTATAGTAGAAACAGAATCAAAAAAGCATGAATCGTAGTTGCTAACACCGCAATGGCACGTGGTATTTTTCCTCAAAAGGGCGTATGATGAAAAAAATTAAGTTGAAAGTCAGGTTTTCTAACATGGACGTTACTTATGAATATGCTACCCGGGCTGATTTGCCTACAATCGTTGCCATTTATAACCAAATTATCCCCAGTCGGCTCGCTACGGCGGACTTAGATCCCGTCTCAGTCGACTCGCGACAAGCTTGGTTTGATCAATTTGACCCGAACTCACGGCCAATCTGGTTGATGAAGGACGGCGACAAGATCGCCGGTTGGGTAAGCTTAGAGTCGTTCTACGGCCGTCCTGCTTACCACAAGACGACGGAAATCAGCATCTACATTGACGAAAACTACCGGCATCAGGGACTGGGCCAACACGCGTTAAACTTTGTGTTCTCACAGCTTGATGGTCTAGGTATCGATGCCTTAGTCGCCTTTATCTTCCACCACAACATTCCCAGTCAGGGGCTGTTTAAGAAGAACGGTTTTGAAGAATGGGGTCACTTGCCAGACGTTGCGCTGATGGATGGTCAACATCGAAGCCTGGATATTTTGGGGCGGCGGTTTGATTAATTGAATTGGAAAGTCACTTTCGCGGATGGCAGAGGTGGCTTTTTTAGTTAGTATGAAGATTTAGGAAAACGGTATTTTGAGAAGTTAAGTTGAGAAATTCGAGGTTGAGTTTGCCGAAAAACCGATTTTTGTGAATTAGAAGTCGGCTTAGCGAGTTGAATTTGCTGAAAAGGCGATTTTTGGCAAATATAAGTGACATTCTCGCATTGAATTTTGCGAAAAACCACTTTTCGGCAATTATAATTAGCAATTGTGGTTTGAACTTTGCGAAAACGGCTATTTCGTGAAATAGAGATGCCGATTATGGATTGAACTTAACGATAATGCGGTTTGACGAATTTCTTTAGCACGTCTATAAAAGGCACCATTCAATTTTTGAATGGTGCCTTTTATAGACGCGTTAAATTAAAAATCACTTCATCAAATCCAGCATCTGCAGTACCAACCGTAACGCTTCATCTCGCTTCTCGGCAGGCAACTGCTGCAGTTTTTCAGTTACGATTGAATGGTTTAACACATCATCATCCGCAAAGAAGTCACTCAGTGGTAGGCCAAGTCCGTTAACGATTTTAGCTAGCATGGGAATGCTGAGGTTCGGGACCTTGCCCTGTTCGACTTTTGAAATCAGGGACTCCGAAACATCTGCTAATTCGGCTAATTTGAATTGGCTATAACCTCTCACGCGTCTGAGATGGCGAATTTTGGCTGAAATATCACTACTATTCATGATTGCGACACCTCCACTGCCACTTTCTTATTTTTGAAGGCATTTCGACAGGGATAACTTTGATTGATATATAGTAAAATTATACTGATTGCGGTAAAATTGTCCTATGATACTAGTATTCTTATACTATAAACAATGAACTTAATAAATTTAGGGGCCGGGGTAGTAAAGTTAGAGTTTCGCCAAGCACGGCAAAACGAGTTGACTGTAGGAGGAGATGGCGATGAAATACTGTCCAGCGTGTGGCGCTAAAAACGCTGATGCAGCTAAATTTTGTGCAAAGTGTGGTGCCTCATTTGCGGATGCGGAACCGGTGGATTCAACGGTTAAGGCAACAACGACACCAGAATCACCGGCGAGCACCGTTACCGAAAAACATAGAAGCAGTGGCAATGGTTGGATCGGTGCCATTATTGGTGTGATTGTTGTTGGCATCGTGCTCATTGTCGGTGGGCACAGTTTCTATTTGAATCACCGGTCAGCACAGGCAACGGCTGATATCGGTCAGACGATAGCCAATAAGGAATTCGGTGATGATGAGGTTCGGGTCTACTATTCTAAGTCGGAGAACACGTTCACGATCAAAACGTTATCTGGGTCAGCGATTCGATCCAGTTTCACTGAATACGTTGAGGACGGTGACAACCAATCTGAAATTGACGATGTGACGACCGAGTATCAGCGCTTTATTGACGGGGTTGAAGGTAAAATGGGCTCTAAGTATAGGGAAGCGTACTATACGTACATCGAAAACCCGTGGGATAGCACGAAGGTGTTCTGGGATAGCCGCGGGACCAAAATTGGTTATAACTGGGCGGAAGATAACTAAGCGAGGCATCAGACAAGTGGAAAAAGTAGCGTATAAAATTTGCCCAGCTTGCGGTGCTCAGAGTAAGGGCGATGCGAAGTTTTGTATCAAATGCGGTCAAAGTCTTGAGAACGAACCGGTGAAGCTACACGTTGAGAATGGGCTTTACTTTAAATCGGATACGGCCAGTAAACCACTTTTATTTGGTGCGGTTCCGGTGACGTATCAGGTAGTTGGACCGGTTTCTGGTTGTGTGACGGTTAGTAGTCAACAGAACGCCGATTATGAGGCGTTCATGGAAACCTTGTTCAATAAACTTAGAGAAGTGCTCGACGTTAACGACCTGGATGGGGCAGCGAATTTGAGCGTGATTAGTTTTAATTCGGTGGCTAACGGAATTGGTAGTGTGACGTTGATGGTAACTGGTGATGGATTGGTGAAAGTGGCGCAATCCGGACTTGATGCTGAGAGTTCGATTGAGGCGACGAGTGACGATGCGCAACCAACTGCGGTACCGGTTGAAAGCGTGGCTGACATGCTATCAAAGGATAACAGTAATTAGCTAGATATAAAGGTAGCTTTGATTGTAGATGAGGATCAAATTAATAGTTAGGGGATATCATACCATGAAATTAACGAAGCAACTTGCAATTGCGATGGTCTCAGCTGGTGTATTTGGCGGCGTACTTACTGGGGTTCAGGGGACATCGGCGAGTGCTAAAGCGACAGCGAAAGTGCTACAGGTTAAAACAATCAAAACGGCTAACTATAAAGCGGTGAAGGGCGCTAAGGGGTATCTCTATAGCACCGCTAAGTTAACGAAGAAGGTTCATAACGTTAAAAACTATGCGAACACTAAATTCTCAGTTTCAAAGGAAGCGGTTGTTCGAAAAACTAATGGGAATAAGGCTGTGTATTACTATGTCAAAAGTGCGAAAGCTTCAGGTTGGTTGTGGCACGGGTATTTGAACAAGGTGACGCCTAAAGCGGCAAGTGACGCGAAAATCTCAGTGCTGGAACAACAGATTGCTGAGTTGGCGCAGCGCTTGTCGGTGCTACAAAGCCAGCCAACTGCTAGTACGCCAGTGGCACCTGTAACGAGTTCGGCGGATGTGACGAAGTTGCAGGCGCAGATTGATAGTTTGCAGGGACAGTTGAGTGCGGTGAAGGGGTCGGCTGGTACTGGGAATACTAGCGCTACTGAGATTAATAAATCTGGAGACAGCGATACGACTGAGCCAGATGATAATAGTGGTGATAGTACGACAGCAACGGCTAAAGATCCGTTTAGTGGCACTGCAACGGAATACTATATTGGAACGCCATTTAACATCTATCTCTATTCGGATGAACAAGCAAAAACATACCCAACGATGATTGCTAACGATAATACGACTGCAGATGGGGCATTGAAAACTTTAAAAGTCTACAGCAGTCCTGATCGTGTTACGACTAATAATGCTCAGAATGTTTTTTGGGATAGGACGGATGGCGGTGTAAACCAATACGGGACTATCCCGGTTAGTTATGACGGTCAAAAAGGTTATATCGCATCGTCGTATATGACAGTTGTTCCTGCCAATACGGATTTTTATGAACTAGGCAATAAGCCGGATATCGCTGGCGTAGGAAACGTTGCGCCAACTGAAGTAACGTTTCCTAATCCATTGGTAGATCGAGCAACTTGGACACAATACAGTAAAAGCGCGGAATATGGGAATACAATTAAGTGGTATTACCATGCGGATACTAAGACCTGGTCTCAGACATACTAATTTTTAGCTTGAATTAGGTAATGATAATGAATAAGGCTAGGGTGTTGCGTGCGTCGATATTAATACGGGGATGTCGGAATGAAATTTTGTATAAATTGTGGTCAGCAACTAGAGGACGGTACGTTGTTTTGTCCAGCTTGCGGGACCAAGGTAATTGACGTTAAGGATGAACCGAAGGAGGCGCCAGAACCGATGTCACCGGCGATGGCGCGGCCAGTGGCGTATCAACCGAAGAAAGTTGAGAAACCGGTGACGGTTGAAGAACCTCAGCAACAACTGGGATTTTGGGGAAGTGTTGTGTATGCTTCCAATAATATCGGTTTCTGGAAAAATAAGGTCGCCGAAAGTCGGAAGTCGGTTTTTTGGTGGGCGTTTTTATGGTTTAGCTTATGGATCATTCTTGTTGATGTGATTTTGTCGTTGATGTCAGTGACTTATTTAGTCCCATTAGACTTAATAGATGTTGCCTTGACGTCGGCTTGCATGCGACGACTTAGATATTTAGGCTACAATTGGAAACTTGGCTGGTTACTGCTTGTGCCAATTGTTAACATTTATCCCTATATTCTGATGCTTTTAAATACACCAAGAAAAAAGGCTAAGTAGGACAAAATGAGAGGGTTAAACATCACAAAAACGGCGCTTAAGGGCACCGTTTTTGTGTCTGTTGGATGATTTTAAAGTCAATCTAACTTGTTTTGATAACTAAACAGCTGAAAGCAGTATAATAACAGTGAAAGCCCCACACAATAATAGTTAATGAGTGATTATGACATTCACTAGAGCCAAAGGGGAGGACTAGTCGATGAGCAAGCATTCGAATTTCAGGTATAACAACGTTGTCATGCCGTTTTCCGGCAACGTGAACGGTAAAACAAGGGACGTTAAAAGAATTAAACGGCGAGCTAATACCCGAGTGAGATTAGCGAAGTTGAAGATGCGATTGAAGCGGTGGTCAATTCCCATCGCCATCTTAGTGATTGCCAGCATTATCTGCCAGATGTTCGACTGATTACTGTCGCAGGCGTTGAGGCGGTTGTGTTACTTGGGGGATCGTTCTGGTTGTTCGTTAAAATCCTTTTTTGGTTTTCGAAAAAGGATCAGCGTCCTGGTGGCGGCATGGATTCAACTGATTATGATAATGGCTATGAGGATGGTTATTTTGAGAGTCATCATGATGATGGGAATTTGTTTTGATGACGAGGGAAGAACTGAATAACAAGGTGAACCAGTTGAAGCAACGTTACGAAGCGTATTTTAATAGACCATTCCCAGATCGAATTATTGGTTGGTGGGATCCGAGATATGCGAATGAACCGGGTGTATTGGAAAATGGGGTTAAAGCGATGCAGACGGATGTTGAAAAGGCCATTCGGACAAATACGCCGATTGAGGAAATGACGGAGGAAGAGTGGCAGCGAATTATATTTTGAGTTTAGAAATTTAGAGACGAAAAGCCGTCGTGGGTGCGTATACAGCATCTACTACGGTTTTTAATTTCCGCAAAAATATCGGTAATTTTCTGCCAGACTCGCCGTTCACTAGCTCTGATGGACCGGACGCGTTCGAGTAATTCATTGAAGTAGTCTTTTTCTAACAGGTTGGTACCTTGCTTTAAGCGGTCATCGTCCATGACAAACCCCTTAATCATGTATTCTTTGAGTGTTTGAGTTGCCCACTGTCGGAAATGAGTGGCTTAGATTGAGTTAACGCGATAGCTGACTGAAATGATGACGTCTAAATTATAGTAATTTAGTTTTTCTTCAACAGCGCCACGAATGCCTCTATTAACGACTGTTGCAAATTTTGCAATAGTCGTATCATCATTGAGTTCGTGCGTTTCGCAGATATTTTTGATATGTCTGCTAATAGTTGAAACGTCTTTCCCGAAAAGTTCGACGATTGTTTTTTGAGTCGCCCAGATAGTCTCGTCACTGACGAGGACGTTGATACTAACGTTGTGATATCATTATACCTGCTAGAGGTACTAGAAGACACAAAAAAACCAGCTACCACGGTGTCTAAGCACTGCGTGATAACTGGTTAATATCTTATGATGGGCAGTCAGGGGATCGAACCCTGGACCCACGGATTAAGAGTCCGTTGCTCTGCCAGCTGAGCTAACTGCCCATAAGGTTTAAGTTGTGATGTGAGTAAGTAACTCGCTCAATCAACGTTTACTAATATATCATGTAAACCAGCATCTGACAACACCTTTTTTCAAAAAAAATGTATAATTAGGGAATTTTTTGTTGGATTATTGATTGGAAACGTTGATTTAACGGGATTTGTTGAATTTAGAAAATAAAAAATAATCAGGCGCTTCTCACAGCAAGATGTGACGAAAGAAGCAATCGTTAAGTCCAGGGTTCGACTCCCTGACGGTTCATCATCAACCAAGTTGGGTAGATTTCTCATTAAATGGGGCTGGCTTGACGACTTTAACGTCACTTGGTACCATCAAGCGACTAAGATAATGATAGAGGGGAGATGATCAAATGACGATTACAGTTTGTACCCAACGCAGTCCGGAAATGATTAGCCAACTCGTTGATGTTTGGGAACAATCGGTCGTTGCCACGCATACGTTTCTCAGTGAGGCTGAAATTGCTGAAATCAAGACGATTGTGCCATCAGCGCTGATGGCGATCCCGCGCTTGCTGATCATTCGGCATCCTGAGATACAGCAACCCGTTGCGTTTATGGGCATCGATGCACCACGGCTGGAAATGCTATTTATCGAACCAGCAGCTCGTGGCCAAGGCTTAGGACGCCAATTACTGCAGTATGCGATTCAACACGAAGGTGTGACCGAACTTGACGTTAACGAGCAAAATCCGCAGGCGATTGGCTTCTACGAGCATCTAGGGTTTAAAACGGTGCGTCGGTCTGAATTAGATGGTCAGGGCAAGCCGTATCCAATCCTTACCATGCGGTTAGCTCAGTAGATGGCGAGCAAGTTTGTTAAGCATCATTGACGATGACTAGTTAATTTGCTTGACGGATGGTCTACTCGCTGTTACTATGTAGTGGTACCTAGTATTAACGAATAGATAAACATGCTGGGCTTATTTAAGTGTCGAATTAGACTAACTACCTAGTAATACAATATAGATGATTATCGACACTAGCGCACGGCAACAAGCAACACAAGTCAGGGAGGCGACACAGTAATGATTGCGATTGATGTAACGGATGTTAAAAAACGGTTTGGAAAATTAGAAGTGTTAAAGGGGATTACGCTCCAAGCACAACAGGGGAGATTTTCACCCTGCTTGGGGAAAACGGTGCGGGGAAGAGCACGCTGATCAATATTTTGACGACGCTGTCACAGGCGGACGCTGGGACGGTGTCGATTATGGGGCTTGATCTGGTAAAGAACGGCAATCAGGTTCGGCAACAGATGACGCTTAACGCGCAGTCGATGACCGTGGACGAGGATTTTACGGGATTGGATAACCTGCGATTGATTGCAACGTTGCGGAACGTTCAAGACGTACCGGCTGCCATTGAGGCAGTCGCCACGCAACTTGATCTCACCACGTTTTTAAAGCGCAAGGTGAAGATCTATTCTGGTGGGATGAAACGCCGGTTGGACATTGCCATGTCGTTGTTGGGCAATCCGCAGATCGTTTTTTTGGATGAACCCACGACTGGTGTCGATCCGAAGAACCGGCTGGCACTGTGGCAGCTCATCCGTGAGATGCGGGATGCCGGGAAGACCGTTTTTCTCACCACGCAGTATTTGGACGAAGCGGACGCTCTATCGGACCACATCGCTTTTATCCGGGATGGACGGATTGTCAAATCCGGGACACCGGCCGAAATCAAACAACGGGTCACGGAATCGTACACGTTGACGGTTACACCAAGCCAACGCGCGGAAGCAGCTACGGCGTTAACAGCCGCAAAGATCGCCTATACCGAACAGACTGGTAGTTTTAAGTTAACGGCTAGTCTGGCGCCGGTTGCGCTATCGCTACTGATGGATCAGCACCTGACCGTGCAACAGTATGACTTAGATGAAATTAGCTTAGAGGACGTTTTCTTGAACGTCACGGATACGGAGGCCACTCATGCAATCAATTAAACAGTTAACGATGCTGACCAAGCGCATCGTGCGTCAAAACTTAACCAACGCGGACACCTTGATCACGGTGATCGCCATGCCGGTGTTCATGCTGCTTTTCTTCGTGTACGTTTTCGGTGGCAACATTGCGACCGTTAGTGGCGGTGGGATGAGTGAAGGCGATTATTTAACCTACGCGCTGCCCGGTTTCTTACTATTAACGATGGCGATGGGCTCGGCCTACACCTCGTTACGAATCAACACGGATCAAACGACTGGGTTCCTAAGTCGGTTGCACTCATTGCCGATTCGCCGGTGGGTGATTTTAGGGTCCCACGTACTAGCCTCGATTATTTTCATGTTGCTGGCAGAGGTTGCCGTCTTTTTAGTGGGGATGGTGATGGGTTACCGAGTCGATGCGCCATTATCGGCAGTATTGGCCTTCTGGGGAATTTCATTGTTATTCGGGTTGGCGATTACGTTACTGGCGGTGCCGTTTTCGTTAAAGGCGGATAACTACGCTTCTGCTGGCGGCTTTTCCTACCTATTACTGATGTTGTTGTTCGTTAGTTCGGCGTTGATGCCAACGGCCGGGATGGCAAAACCGGTGCGGATTTTCGCCAATCACCAACCGATGACACCAATCGTTAACGTGGCGCGAGGATTGTTAGATCAAAGTGTTCAGGCGTCAACCCATACCACGTTGATTGCGCTGATTTGGTTGGTTGCTGGAATCATCGTATTTGGTGGACTGTCTTACGTGGTTTATGCGCAAGTGTTCTTGAAGAAGTAATCAAATAGACTGAACAGCTAAAAACAGCCTTGAGAACTACCGGTTTGGCGTTCTCAAGGCTGCTTTATTAGCCAATTATTTAACGACTGATGCCAAGTAAGCACTTAACCGCTTCTTTGCATCTTCAACCAATTGCGCTTTGTCATTTTCCATTAGGTCTAACCCTTCAGCACGAATCAGTTCCATCTTGGTGATGCCCATGAAGTTCAAAACGGTCCGCATGTAGTGGGGCGCAATGTCAGCGTTGACGTAGCGGATATCATGCTCGTAGTCGCTACCGCTGGACTGAATGTAGGCGACTTTTTGCTTGCCGTCTAGGAGGCCAACGGAACCATCTGCGGTGTATTTGAACGTCTTATTGGCAATCAAAATGTTGTCGATGTAGTCCTTGAGGCGGCTGACCACGTTGAAGTTGTGAAGCGGCATCATGATCAAAATCAAGTCGGCGCGCTTCCATTGGTCGATCAGTTGGTTCTGGGCGTCGTCAACGAGAGCTGGATTATTTAAGTTTTCAGCCGTAATTTCTGGAATGTTGGTTTCTGGGGCGTACAGAGTTAATTGTTCGACTTCGGCGTTAGGGGCCAGTTGCTTTAACTGGTCGAGGGCGGTTTGTTCGAGTTGGTTAATGGTGCGTTGGGGGTTCGTGTAATCTGGGTGAGCGTTAATAATCAAGATGGTCATAGTAAGATTCCTTTCGAGTATAATAGTAGTAGTTTAATTGAGGAGGGGTCGCGATGTTTCTCATCGACCGGCAAGCAACGGAGCAGATTTATCACCAGTTGTACCGCCAACTGCGCGCGGAAATTGAAACGGGGGTCCGGCAACCGGGACAGGTCGTCCCGAGCACCCGGTATTTGGCCCAACAGTTATCACTAAGTCGAAATACCGTCGATCACGCCTATCAGGACTTAGTCGCTGAGGGCTACTTAGTGAGTCGGCCAGGATCCGGCTACCACGTGGCGAACCAGTTACCATTCACGGTGGCGAGTCCGGCGTTGAGTGCGGTACCGCGGCCCAAATACCGCTACGACTTCACCGAAAACTACGATTACTTACGGCTCTTTCCGGTGCAAGCGTGGCAGGCCGCTGAACAGCGGGTTTTCCAACGTGGCGTTGCGCAGATTCAACCCGCGAATGGTGACTTAGGTTATTGCGAACAGTTGGTGAACTACTTGGCGCTGTTGAAAAATCTCCACGTTCAGCCGGAACAGATCGTGATCACCAGCGGATTCAATGAAGCTGCCGGGATCATTGCTCAGCTTGTGCCAGCCTTTCACGATCAAGGCCTGGCCGTTGCGGAACCGATCGCACCCAATGCGCGGTCGGTGTGGCAGACGTTGGCGGTACCTGTGACGCAGTTTCGGGAACTGGCGACGCTGCCGGATGCGGCGGGTTACGTGTTATCACCGACCCATAACTTTCCTAGCGGCGCTGGCCTGACCGCCATTCAACGGCAAAAATTAGCGGCGTGGTTGCAAGAACGGCAACGGTACCTAGTTGAGCTAGATACGGACGGCAACCTGACTTATTCGGGACAACCAACGCCAGCGATTCACCATTACCTCGGTGGTGAGCGGTGTTTCTACTACACCAACTTTGATGAAATATTGGGCGCATCGCTGTGTATGGGTATCTTGGTAATTCCGGAAAACCTCGTTGGCCGCTATCAGGTCATCTATGGTAAGTTGCCCAACCGCAACTCACAGCTGCAGCAACAGGTCCTCAGCCAGTTAATTGCTAACGATGACCTCGAACGGTTCATGCGCCAACTCACCATCGTCTACGCCAACCGCCGGCAGTTGGTGTTAAATACGGTGCGGGACTGTTTCGGGTCCCAAGTTGAAGCAATGGACGTTGCGGCCGGGAGCTTTGTGACGCTGCGACTGCATTTAAAACAACCCGTTAAAACGTTGATTGCGGCTGCCGAACAAGTTGGTGTCGGGCTCGTTGACCCGGATCGGTGCTGGTCGAATTTACAACCAGCGTACCCGAGCATCGTGATGAGCTTACGGCAGATGGATGATGCCCATATTGTGGATGGCATTCGCGTCCTCGCTGATGCTTGGCAACAATTCTTAGTATAGTGAAAATTGAGCCGAACCCAAGAGCCAGTTGGGGTGAAAATGAGGGTGCCAGTTGAGTACCGGTTTGTCGAGCGGAATCGAATTGTCAAGTTCGGTTCTTGACGCTCATACTACCTATCAATATAATGTACTGGAGCTTAACTAAACTAACGAAAGCAGGTCAAACCCATGAACGGACTAACCGAATTACTTAAAGGGGCGCTGGAAGGCATCGTTCTTCAGCGTATCAGCCAAGGCGAGACCTATGGCTACGAAATCACCCAGTATTTAGTCGATAACGGCTTAGAAGATATCGTTGAAGGGACGGTGTATACCGTTCTGTTACGCTTAGATAAGAAGGGCCTACTCACCGTTACCCGGCGAAAATCAGACCGGGGACCAATGCGGAAGTTTTATTCATTAAATGCAGATGGTGAGGCCTACTTAGCTGAATTTTGGACGAAATGGGACTTTTTGACGACAACGATGACGGCGTTGAGGGGGCATCAAAAGTGAACTTTTGGGATAGAGTGACTGGTAATGATATGACACGCCAGATGAAGGCATTCGAGCAACAGGTTCAAACTTTGCCAGCTGATTACCAAGACGCGTGGCAGTTGATTCAAAAAACGGTTTGGAGCCGAACGGATCTTACCGGCCGAAACTTGATGCCGATTTTTGACGGTATCGTTGACTTGATGACGGAAGCTGCGGCGGATGGCCTTAGCGTGACGGAAGCGCTTGGTGATGATATCGCAGCGTTTGCGGACAACGTTGCGGCAACTAGTGGTGCTCAGAATCTACAGGATCGTTGGCGAGCGACTTTGAACCGACGAGTGGCTAAGAAGCTTGGGAGGTCGTTGTGATGGGATTGATGGCTGATAAGCAAGCTTGGCGGGCGCATGTGGCGGCGGTTCATGACCTGCCACGAGATTATGAAGTGGTTTATTTGGAGATTCAGAAGTACGTGTTTAAAGTTGGCCCGGTAGCGCTGATGGTCAGGAGAAACTGCTGGCGGAGTTACTGCAGTTATTTCAGGATGGTGCGGAACGGCAAGCTGATGTTTTAGACGTTACGGGTCATGACGTTGCGGCGTTTGCGGATGAGTTGATTGCGGGCGTTGGTGGCGTGACTTTGATGGATAGGTATTTAGCTGAATGATGTGAGTGAGCGACGTGAATCGATTGAGGATTCAGGTTGCTTTTTTTGTTGTCGTTTGTGTCCGGCGCGTGTTGGGTGTGATTTGGGTGTTGGCTGTTTGTCGTCGCCAAAGCCGCACGAAAACTGGCGCTCTCAGACTACAAATTCGGCGCCACTTGGGCTGTTATTTCCAGAGTTTCTGAAGTTATAGGAACTTGTCAATCACGCGTTTTCTGGCCACCGCGCCGAATGGCCAGATAGGCTTCTGACTTCGTCGAGTCGTGCTGCGCGAGACTGAGAGCTGCATGCAAGGCGAGTCCGGTAAACCCGTCAGGCCCAGGCGCCTTCACCGGACTCGCCTTGCACACCGCTCTCAACCCGTCTCGCTCCGCACACTTAATATGTAACCAGGGAAAACTCGCCATTAGCCACAGTACATCAATCGCTTCATAGGGTTCACTGTGTTATAATAACTATTGTATAGGCCGTTTTCACAAGCCTACACACCTACCTGAACGTGTCAGCCGGGCCGTGCACCCGCGCCTGACCTAACCGAATGTGCACTTAAACTAAAACTAAACATACCTGAACGAATCGTTATCTGAAGGAGGATAATTCAGATGAAAAAAATTCTAGTGGTCGACGATGAAAAACCAATTACGGACATTATCAAATTTAACTTAACTAAAGAAGGTTACGAGGTGGCTGTCGCGCATGATGGCGAAGAGGCCTTGCAACAAGTTGAAGAAGTTGAACCAGACTTAATTATTTTGGACCTCATGTTACCTAAGATCGATGGGCTTGAAGTGGCGCGCCAAGTGCGGATGAAGCACGATATGCCAATTATTATGGTCACTGCCAAGGACTCAGAACTGGACAAAGTGCTGGGACTTGAACTGGGGGCCGATGATTACGTCACAAAACCATTCTCAAACCGGGAACTGGTTGCCCGTGTTAAGGCAAACTTACGCCGTCAAAACAGCGTGAGTGCGGCCGTTCCTGAAGAAGAGGAAAACAAAGATATCGAAATTGGCGATTTGGTGATCCATCCAGACGCCTACTCCGTTTCAAAGCGGGGCCAAAACATTGAATTAACCACCGGGAATTTGAATTACTCCATTACTTAGCCCAACACATTGGCCAAGTGATGACCCGGGAACACTTGCTCCAAACCGTTTGGGGGTACGACTACTTCGGTGATGTCCGGACAGTCGACGTAACGGTACGGCGCTTACGTGAAAAAATCGAAGATAACCCTAGCCATCCAACTTGGTTGGTCACCCGTCGTGGGGTGGGGTATTACCTGAGAAATACCGATAGCGACGCCCAAGCATAGGCGACTAGCATGATCGTAAGGGGTAAAGAGACACGTGAAACGAAAAATTAGATGGTATCAGTCGATTCAGTTTAAGATTGCGTTTGTGTTCGCAATGATGTTGATCATTACGTTGGAAATTGTTGGAGCGGTCTTCGTCCAGCAACTCGAAACGCAGAACCTGCGCACGTTTAAGAACCAGATTTCACTCCAGCGTTATGTGAGTACCAATCTGACTTCTCAACTCTCACGGGCGAACACCGCATCAGCTAACCGACAGATTCGAACCCTGTTGTCCGATGCTAATATCCCGAGTACGGCGAACGCTGAGATTCGGGTGATCGATAACAAGGGGACTATTCGGGGGACGAATGAAGCCAATAATCAGCAGATTGTTGGCCAAAAAACCACGGATAACACCGTTAAAAAAGTCATTTATAACAACGGCGCTGGTAGCGAGACGACCACTTACGATTCGTCCAGCAACCAGTACTACTACATCAAAGTGACGCCGTTGATCAAACAAAGTAGCGGGAGTAGTACGCCCGTTGGGGTCGTGTACATTCGTGCGAGCCTCGAGAGCGTCTACGATAGTATTAGTAAAATTACAGCCATCTACCTCGTGGCGGCGATTATTGCCGTTGGCTTAGGGCTGGTTTTGTCGATCGTTATTTCCCGGGCAATTACCGTCCCAATCACTGAAATGAAGGAGCAGACCATCCGCATTGCGCGTGGGGACTACTCTGGACAAGTTCAAATTTACGGTAATGATGAACTGGGTCAACTGGCCAGTGCGGTCAATAACCTATCTGTCCGGGTGGAAGAGGCCCAAGAATCCACCGAGTCTGAGCGACGACGGTTAAATTCAGTGATGGCGCATATGACCGATGGGGTTATTGCGACCGACCGCCGCGGGAACGTGACGATCATTAACGAGACCGCCGTTGAATTCTTAGACGTGGACTCAGACCAAGCAATCGGCCAATCAGTCCTTGATATTTTAAACATCCGCAAGCGGTACACGTTGCGTGACTTATTGGAAGATCCAGACGAAATCATGCTGGACTTTTCAACCGATGATCACGACTTGATCCTGCAGGCTTATTTCTCACTGATTCAGCGAGAATCTGGCTTTATCAGCGGGTTAGCCTGTGTGCTACATGACGTTACTGAACAACAAAAGATCGATCAAGATCGGAAACAATTCGTGTCCAACGTGTCCCATGAATTACGGACACCGTTGACCAGTGTTCGGTCCTACATTGAAGCCTTGTCGGATGGTGCTTGGCAGGATCCAGAAATTGCACCGAAGTTCTTGAAGGTGACCCAAGAGGAAACCGATCGAATGATTCGGATGATCAATGACCTGTTGACGTTGTCACGGATGGATTCCGGAACGCAGAAGCTGAACCTCGAACTTGTGAACTTAAACGAGCTCTTTAACTACGTTTTGAACCGTTTCGATATGATTATCGATAGTAACGAACAAAACGACCGCTCTGATAAGCACTACACCATCAAGCGGGAATTTACCAAGCGGGATTTATGGGTTGAAATCGACACCGATCGCTTCACTCAGGTGTTAGACAACATTATGAATAACGCCATCAAGTACTCACCAGATGGTGGGATCGTAACGTGTCGATTGATTGAAACGCATAATAACGTGATTTTAAGCATCGCTGACCAAGGCCTCGGGATTCCGCGGGCTGATATTCCCCACGTCTTTGACCGGTTCTACCGAGTTGATAAGGCGCGCTCACGGGCACAAGGTGGGACTGGTTTGGGCTTAGCCATTTCCAAAGAAGTGATCCAATCGCTTGGCGGTAAAATCTGGGTTGAAAGTCGTGAAGGTCACGGCTCGACCTTCTACATTTCACTGCCATACGAACCTTACGATGAGGGGGATGATCTTTGGGATGAAGCTTAGACAACTCTGGCTCCCCGTTAGTTTGGGGATCGCCATGGTCATCAGTTTAGGCCTCTCAGTTATGTTGTGGACGAACCCCGCCCATTCCACGCTGAGTAGCCGAACCAAGGTGACCAAAACCAACGATAATTCAAATAACACCACCTTTCAGGATATTTACCTGCCGTCACAAATCGTGTCGACCGATAGTAAGGGCCAACAAGAGGTTCTGACTAACGATAAGATCAACATTGCCTCGCAGCTTCGCGACAAAATGAGTCGCTTTACGGCGACTGATGTTCAGACGGTGAGTGAACGGTCCAGTAAAGCCTACCTCAAGCAGTTGAAGCGCAAGAGTACGGTATTACTGAACTACGAGACACCAATGACGGTCAACTTTTTCCGCAAGGTCTTTGATAACCAACTCAAAGTACCAAACCAGAAATTCAACCGGGTTCAGTTACTGCTGAACGACCCGAAGCATTTGTATCTATTAAATGATCAAACGTTGCGGGTAGCGCGGGTGAAGTTGAAGAATAACGAAGCTGGCAAGTTAAAGAAAGTGTTGAGTGATCAGATGGTGAAGCACCCAGTATCGTTCATGATGCTGAATGGCAAACCACTGCTTTACTACCCCGATGCGCTGAAACTTAAAACTTACAGTTATCAACTAACTGAACAAACTCAAAGCTATTACGCAAACCGGATTATGACGACCAATGCCAACAGTAGTGTGCAGATCAAGCACCACAAGAACAGTACGGTCTACGATGATCATGGCTTCCGGCACATGGTGGTGAGCGATAAGGACGATACCGTGGTCTTTACGAACTACAACTCGCAGGTGAAGAGTAACAGCTTTTTGACGACCATGAACCACGTTTACCAGCAAATGGTGATGGTGGGCATGCCGTTAGATAACATGCGGTTCTTCGCTTACGACAGCGGGGCGCACACGGTGAGTTTCCGAACCTATGTCGGTGGACTGCCGGTATTTGACCAATCAAACTTTGGGGCGGTTCAGGTTCAGATCCTAGATCAGACTTCGTACCAAATGAACTTCTCACTGGATAGCTTGCAAGTGCCAATTCCACCAGCTCAGGATAGTGCGACGGTTGAATCGATGGGCACGCTCTTAAAACGGCTGGAAGCTGCGGGCGTTCATAAGCGTAAGATCCAAGATATTCAACTCGGTTACACTTGGACCCGAGATACCGGTCTGGATAAAGTCGTCAACCTCACACCAACTTGGTACATCAAAATTGGTGGCAAATGGCAAACGTATGAGGAGGCGATCCAATGAACTTCAAGCGCATTCAGATCATCTTCCTCATCATCTTTATCATGATGGACGGCTTTCTCTACCTGTCCTTCAACCGGAGTAGTGTTGGTAACTCAGATTCCTCCAGTAATAACATTCTGGAAGAAATGCGTAAGGATCAAATCAGCTTTACGAAGCCGACGACTGACACGCATGAGGGTTACTACTTCTCTGGTGAAAACGGCACGACATTGCGGGATGGTGCAGCGGCGCTACAGCAGCAAACCTACCGCTTTAATGGTCAGGAGCTGGTAAGTGAATTTAAGCGCACCATCAAACTTCCTGAAGGTGAGGCCAAGGCAACCTTGGATAAAATCGTGGCCAACCCGCTGTTAGTCATCAACGGGAAGGATTACACCTATAGCAGTAAGCTGTCGCGGGACAATGAGCTGATTTACGTTCAACGGGTAGCTGGGGGTCCGGTATACTCGCGGTACGGCCAACTTCGCTTTGCGCTGAATAATCAGCACCGGGTGATTGGTTACAGCCAAACTTATCTGGATAACGTGAAGCTGTTAAAGGAAAAGAGCAAGACCATCAGCGAGGAACGCGCGCTGACGTGGTTATACCAGTACAACGAAGTGCCAAATGGTGCTAAGATTTCCTGGTCTAACTTGGCCTACACGCGATTACTGACCGCTCGCGGGCAGTACGTCTTCTTGCCGACTTGGGTCTTTGCGGTTAAAATCAATAATTCATCTGCCGTTGTCTTGAAACGGGTCAACGCCTACACTGGCGAAATTCTCAAGACTGGCAACGGTAGTAATAACAGCAACGCTAATACGGAGATTTTTACGATGACTTAGTTGTTGTGCGATGAGCATCACTCACTTGTGGGTGATGTTTTTTTGTGCTGTCGTTTGCGTCCAGCGTAAGCATTAGGCGCAATTGGGTGTTGGCTGTTTGTCGTCGCTTCGCTCGCCAAAGCCGCATGAAAACCGGCGCTCTCAGGCTACAAAATTCGGCGCCACTTAAACTGTTATTTTTAGGGTTCCTGTCATTGTAAGAACTTGTCAACCACGCGCTTTCTGGCCACCACGCCGAATGGTGCTGCGCGAGGCAAAAGGCTATGTGTAACGGACTCTAAGCCAAACTACCAAAACCCGGTAGTTTACCTTAGAGACCGTTACACGCCGCCTTCTGACCGCCTCGCTCCGCACACTTGCACTAACCGCCACGCTTGTATTTTTGTACGAAATGGGTTCTAATAGTAGGCGATAGTAAAAATTTTAAAGTAACGTGGAACCGTAATTAAAAGGAAGTTGGGCAGTCTATGCAACAGGAAGATGATGGGTTGAAGGTCAGTGTGTTAGCCAGTGGGAGTACTGGAAACTGTACCTATATTGAAACCAAGGAACACCACATTTTAATCGATGCGGGGTTGAGTGGTAAGAAAATCGAAGGGTTAATGGCGTCGATCGGTCGGGACATGCACGACGTGGATTCGCTGTTTGTGACCCATGAACATTCTGATCACCGGAAAGCTGTCGGTATTTTGGCGCGGCGGTACGGGCTTGACGTTTATGCGAACCAGGGGACTTGGGATGCGATGGATGGCAAGATCGGTAAAGTTGACGTTGCCCAAAAGCACATCTTGGCCCCGGACAGCACGTTGAGTTTGGGTGACATGGACGTGGAGAGCTTCTCAGTGTCTCACGATGCCGCTGAGCCGCAATTTTACGCCGTTCACAGTGGCGGAAAGACCTTTGTTGTGTTGACGGACACCGGCTACGTTTCCGACCATGTCGAGGGCGTTATTAAGGATGCCGACGCTTACTTGATGGAGTGCAACCACGATGTTGAAATGCTGCGGATGGGCAGTTACTCTTGGCCGTTGAAGCAACGGATTCTTGGCGACACTGGTCACTTATCAAATGAAGATGGCGCCGATGCGATGATGGATGTTTTAGGTCGTCATACCAAGCGCATCTTCCTCGGGCATTTGAGTCAAGAAAACAACATGAAGTCACTGGCACACCTGACCGTTGCTTCCATTTTGGAAGACCACGATTTTGGCGTTGACCATGATTTCAAGATTTTAGATACCGATCCAGAGAAGGCCAGCGGGTTAGTGACGCTTTAAGTTTTTGCCTAATTCTTAAGGGTTTTAGCAAAACTTATAACTTTTACGAGTTAAGATTCAAACTTTTTTCATAACTAACCGTTACAATAGAACTTATACAGAACGTGGTTCAGTGAGGGACTGGACCAATCTGACAAAGGGCTGCTGACAGCGCTAGCCTTCGTGCCTAGCATTGAGGAGGACGGCTGTTGGAACCCTTACTAAAGGAGGGAAAGCGCGATTCGCGCGAACGATGGATAATCAACAGGGACCAAATTCAAATGAACCAATCACACCGCAACATTCTGGTACTAAGGGCTTATTAATTAAGGTGGCCGTTACGGCGTTGGTAGCCGGATTCGTGGGCGGGGGAATCGCTTACGGTGGCGCTAACTACTTCAGTAACCGGGATTCGACGTCAGTGCCAGCCGGGTCAAATAGCGGCGGTTCAGCATCGACTAGTAACTTAAAGGTGAACGTCAGCTCGCAGGCTTCCAAAGCATTTGCGACCGTTAAACCATCCGTTGTGTCAGTCATTAACTTGCAAAAAGAAAGTCAATCATCAAGTACTTTAGGTGGCCTGATTGGTGGCGACAGCAGCAGTAGCGATTCATCGTCATCAAGTAGCCTTCAAACCAGTTCTGAAGGTTCTGGGGTCATCTACAAGAAGTCCGGGAACGCCGCTTACGTTGTGACCAACAACCACGTGGTATCAGGTTCCAACGCGCTTGAAGTGATCTTAAGCAACGGTAAGAAGCTGGATGCTAAGATTGTTGGTAAGGACTCAGTGACCGACTTAGCCGTGTTGAAGATCAACAGTGCGGATGTGAAGAGTGTCGCTACGTTCGGCAACTCTGATAACATCAAAGTCGGTGAAACCGCGTTGGCAATTGGCTCGCCATTAGGCTCACAATACGCAACGTCATTGACGGAAGGAATTATTTCCGCTAAGAAACGGACCGTTGCGACAACCGATGAAACCACGAACCAACAAACTGGGAACGCCACGGTTATCCAAACCGATGCTGCCATCAACAGGTAACTCAGGTGGCCCACTGATCAACTTGGCCGGTCAAGTTGTTGGGATCAACTCAATGAAGTTGGCCAGCGATAACTCCGGGACCAGTGTTGAAGGGATGGGCTTTGCGATCCCAAGTAACGAAGTTGTGACGATCATCAACCAATTGATCAAGAACGGTAAGATCGTTCGACCAGCGTTAGGCATCAAGTACGTGGACCTTTCAGAAGTCTCAAAGACCCAACAAAAGTCCATCTTGAAGTTGCCAACCAGTGTTGAAAACGGGGTCGTTGTGATGACGACACCAGGTTCAAGCACCCCAGCAGGTAAGGCCGGTATTAAGAAATACGATGTCATCACGGCTTTAGGTGGCAAGAAGATCAGCACCGATTCAACCTTGCGTGACTTGTTGTACAAGTACAGCGTGGGCGATACGGTTGCTGTAACGTACTACCACAATGGGAAAATGAAGACTGAGAAGGTTAAGTTGACGGAGACTACTTCGCAGTTGAATAGTAATAATTAGTTAGAGTGTAAAACAAAACGTTTAGAGCGCGGAGTGTAAGGGCGACCCGGTTAAAACCTCGGTTTTTGAGGTTTTGCCGGGTCGCCCTTACATGCAGCGCTCTGTTTTATTTCACACGTTTCGGCGCGGTGGCCGGAGAGTTGAGTGCCGACAAGTTAGTGAACGTTACCGATTGTCCGGAAACTACCAGTTTAAATGGCGCCGAAAACAAAGTAATAGCAATGCACGTCGCCAGAAGCGCTCGATAAACTATTTCCAACCTCGGTTTTTGAGACTTTTGCCGGGACGCCCTTACATGCAGCACTCTGTTTTATTTCACACGTTTCGGCGCGGTGGCCAGAAAGTTATGAGATGACAAGTTAGAGAACGTTACCGATTATCCGGGAACTATCAGTTTAAATAGCGCCGAAAACAAAGTAGTAGCAATGCGCATCGCCGGAAGCACGCAATAAACTATCTCCTCCTTGGTTTTTGAGACTTTTGCCGGGACGCCCTTACATGCAGCGCTCTGTTTTATTTCACACGTTTCGGCGCGGTGGCCAGAGAGTTGTGTGATGACAAGTTAGGCAACGTTGGCGATTGTCCGGAAAATATCAGGTTTAATAGCGCCGAAAACAAAGTAGTAGCAATGCACGTCGCCAGAAGCACTCAATAAACTGTTCCCAGTCTTGGTTTTTGAGACTTTTGCCGATCCGCACTCACATGCAGCGCACAAAAAGTCGCATCACTAATTGGTCGATCCCCACTTCACCAACGCAACCCACCAAAAGCATCACAAATTAACTACTCCTACCAAAAAATTAAAACCCAATGAACCAAAAGCCGCTGAAACCGGACGAACTGGTTTCAGCGGCTTTTCATTCTTCTGAAAAATCGAATATTCGGAATGCGTAAATGGTATAAGTAACGGAAGTTTAGGAAATATAGCCTGTGGATAACGAATAACGAAAGCGCTGTCCCCTAGAAAAATTCGGGAACGTCTAAAAAAGTTATGAACCTGTGGATAACTTTGGGGATAACTCAAAAGTTGGGTGAAAGCTTGTCAGTACTAGTTTTTCCCAGGCGTGTCGCGAAATCTATAAACAGGTTGTGGATAACTAAAAGCATGAAAATAAAAAATCCCCGTAAAACGTTGCTATGACGGGGTTCTTATTGGTAGAATAGGGGAGAAGCTGAGTGTCGGAATGAAAATTGGTATAGGTTTATCGCCATTAAAAGTGGGTTAGAAATGTAAGGGCTATCAACAAAAAGTGCCTGTGGATAACTTTGTGGATAAGTTTAGTGGAGGTTAGAATAGTTATCAACACCCCTTATTAAAATAAGGGGTTTGTAGCTCACGCGGTAACTTCCCGCGGTGGTCAAACATATCAGTTGCCTGATACTCCCTTCCCAAAGTGACTACATCATATCGGACGGTTGACAGCGCCCGTTTAGTTGCGAAGCATTGCTAATCAACTGTTGTTTTAGTTGATTTTGGCTTTTTAAACCTCGGTTTAGTATGACCGGCGACGTAACGTTGCCCCAATGTCTGGATGTTCATCGCCCCAACTCGATCATCGTTGGAACGATAGCCACAGTCAGCACATTGATACTGACGTCGCTGTTGATCTCGATTTTCTTTATTGATCACTTCGCATTTAGGGCAGCGTTGGCTTGTAAAGTTAGCGGGTACTTTTAAGACGAGACTCCCTTGACGGCGAGCTTTATAGGTCAACATCATTTCAAGCTGATAGAAGGCCCACGAACTATTATCGTTTCGTAGTGCTTTAGGTAAATCGTCGCGGTTGAAGCTAACACCGGTTAAATCTTCTAACACGAATAAGGTATCTGTACCATACGTCGTAACGAGTGTCTTAGATAGACAGTGATTCACATCTGTCATCCAGCGGTTCTCTCGATTTTCAATTTTCTTTAAACGACGCCGGGCTGATTTAGTTCCTTTGCGTTGAAGTGCTTCACGAGTTTTTTTAAATTTCGATCGCTTGCGCTGAACAGTTTTACCGGAAACGAAGGTCGTTTGTTGTTGATGATCATAGGTAGTGACTAAAAAACGTAGCCCACGGTCAATGCCAACGACTTTCGGGGTATTGGATAAGTGAAGCTCATCAGTGTCCTTGGTCATGGCAATATGCAGGTACCATTTACCACGAATGTGTAAGATTTTAGCCACACCAAATTTCCAAGTGCCATCTAGATACTGTTCAAAACCGTGACTAGTACTAGTAATGGGTTCACCAGCTAGATATTCCTGTAAACCGTGGCAAACTGGCGTGACGCGAATTCGTTTTTCCAGCGTGTTAATGGATAAGTCGCCATTACTCAAAAACGACCAGTCCCGCCCGCGTTGTAAATCAGTTTGTGGTTGGGAAAAATTAATGGGTTGCCACAGCCAGTGACAGTCACGGTGGACCCAAAATAGTTCCGGTCGGCCATTTGGTAATTTTTCGCCAGTTGGATAGCAGTAAGGGTGGTCACCTAATTGGGTTTCGACCGCCTTATAACGCGCCATTACTGTGCGAACGACTGATTGGGCCAGTTGGGCTTTCAAATGAAAATCGTGTCGTAATTGGTGATACAGGCGTTTGGTCAGCGCCTGCGTATTGGAACGAAAGTGATCATCAAAGAAGGCCTGAGAAACAAAGTTACAGGCGTTGCGATATTGTTGCATCATGGTAGTTAATAAATCAGCGTCCGTATTGCGGTGCAGTTTGAGTTTTACTTTGATTACCACTGATTGTTTCGCTTTCTTCACCATTGGTCGATCTCCTTTATTGGAATAGACCAAGTGTACCAAAGAATCATATTTTGCAAAGAGAACAATAGTTCGTATATTTTATTTTGGATTCTAAACCAATTTTAAAGAAAAGAGGAGTGGCGGATTTTCCTCCCACGGTTGAAAACGTGGGTATCTCGCCCATCATATTAATGAACATCAAGTTCGTTGTCGTTGGTAAGTTGAAAGAGAAGTATTTTAAACAAGGTATCGCAGAGTATGCTAAACGGTTATCACGGTTCTGTAAGTTTCAAATTGTGGAGGTGCCGGATGAGAAGGCGCCGGAATCGTTAAGTGACTCAGAGATGGCGCAGGTCATGGAAAAGGAAGGCCAACGCATCTTGGACAAGATCAAGGATCGAGAATACGTCTATGCGTTAGCTATCCTTGGGAAGGAACGTTCGTCTGAGGAGTTCGCCAAGGAGATCTCCCAGCTCACAACGTACGGTCACTCGGATATTACCTTTGTTATCGGTGGTTCCTTAGGGTTAGATCCTGCCGTGTTGAAGCGAGCGAACACTCAGATTTCGTTTGGACGGTTTACGCTGCCGCACCAATTGATGCGATTGGTGTTGACGGAGCAGATTTACCGGGCGTTTATGATTAATGAGGGGAGTCCGTATCATAAATGATGCGGTTAAATGACTAAGCATTGCATTTGTAGTACAGAATAAAAGTCTGCTGGGAGTGTCAGACGAGACTAGATAAGCGCCAAATCGGATATCATCATCTAGGAGGAAGGAAATGCCAACCAATGCACAACTACGAAACCGACGTATTTTGGCAGATGCTTAATGAGTTTAGTTGAAGAAAAATCCTTTGAGAAGATTACGGTGCGTGATTTATGCCAACGCGCACATTTGAACCACAGTACTTTTTATCGTCAGTATCATAATAAATACGAATTGCTGATGGACATTCTCCCAGAGTTTATTGAAAATGTTTTTTCGGGCGAGTGGACTAACTCAGAAGAAATGTTGCGCTCAATTTTAGCGTGGACAGAAGATAATCGAATTGTGGTGCGTAATTTATTGGCGGAGATTGACTCAATGACAACATATCGTGAATTGTTGCGTGCTGTTTCTGAACAAATTTTAAGCAACCCAATTCAGAATACAGTTACAAGTACCTTGGCTGACACCATTAATCGAATGTATTTTCCAAAACTTGTGGCTGAGAATATGGCGACTTTGATGTTTCAAGTCGTGTTACAGTGGGCAGATCAGTCGAAGTTTACTGAAGCAAAAAGAGAAGCATACATTGCAGATGTTTTGCGATTGTTTCAGTTATAATGAGTTAAAATGCGCCATGTATCTCATTTTGAGTTACATGGCGTATTTTGTTCATTTACCACAGTGGTACATGCTAATAAACTAAATTCCTGTAATTATTAGGGAGGTATCAATGTGGCCAAAATATTTAATGTAATTGGACAATTTATCCATCAGCACGCCGTTGCTGTGATAACGGTAGTATTAGCATTGACTGTCGCCGTTGGCGTTGGAATAACCAAGATTCAAATGACGATGGGTAATGATATGTTCGTATCGACGAAGTCTAAACTATATCAGGATACTCAAACCTATAGTAATCATTTCGGTGGCGATAGCTTTGTGGTTTTGATCAAAGCCAATAATGGGACTGCGGTTAATACGAAGACGTTCCAAGCGGTGACCAAATTTGAAAAAAATGCCAAGCAAATCACGAATGTTAAAGGCGCAACTAGCATCGTTGATGTGATCAATCAAGAGATGGCCGGTGGTGATACCTCGATGCGGAGTGGCGCTAATAGTCCAGAACTGCAAAAACGGCTAATGGCAGAACTTTCGGCCTCTGATAAAAAAAGTTGTCGGCTGATTTACAGACGATATTAACCAGTCAGCAAAAACAAAAACTTTTGACTTATGCCACCACTAATTTAAATTCTGAACAAAAACAACAGATGGCGACTGCACAGGCACAACTTTCAGCGCTACCACAAGCGCAGCAACAAAGCGCATCAGCTAAGATGCAATCACAATTGATGACAAAACTCAACGCAACGCAACAAGTAAAGGTTCAAGCATATAGTATGAGCTTGTTGAACGCGGGGCAAACTTCTAAGCTGAGTAGTGAATTGATGGGGATGCTCCCGTCCGTTCAAAACATGAAAACGTCTACGATTCATGCTTTGTTGTACAGCAATGATGGCAAGCTACCAAGCGCAATGAAGCAGCTGCTCCCGAAGAATGGGAAGTACATTTTGGTTAGCATACCGACAACGGCTAAATCTTCAATGAACGACTACCAGTCGATTTATGGTAGCTTGAAATCAACATTAAAAGATAGTGGGCTTAAAACAAGCGCTTATTCGGTTTCCATTGGTGGGAATCCGGCTATTCAAGGTTCAATTGCGCCAGTTATGATGCATACCATGGGAATTATGCTTGGCGCCTCTGTAATTTTGATGATTGTGATTTTACTTATTGTTTTCCCAGTTCGTCGGCGAGTATTACCCCTTGTTGTGACATTGGTAGGTATTGTCTGGACGTTTGGCTTGATGGGATGGTTCGGTTTGAAGCTCTCTATGGCGACCATGGCGACCTTGCCAATTCTGATGGGCCTGGGTACGGATTTTGCGGTTCAGTTTCTTAATCGATATGAAGAAGAATTCCGACAACACCCGGTTAGTGCAGAAGCTACGCAACGTGCCACGAAGTACACTGGACCAGCGGTAGCCACAGCAGTTGTGGTAATGATCTTTAGTTTTCTGACCATGCATTTATCCAAGGCACCAATGATGAAGGGGTTTGGAACGACGTTAGCGATTGGGGTGGCCGTATGCTATGTTGTTGAGTTAGCACTGGTCTTTGCATATCTGGCTTTGGTAGATCGTAAGTCGGTGAAGCAGTCGGTTACCACTAGACCCTTTAAACCGAGTCGCTTGAGTCAAGTTCTGCGTGGCTATTCTCGATGGGTAATGAAACATGCCTTGGTTTTAGTCATTGTTGGTGCAGTTGCCGGGGTTGCTGGATTCTTTTTCGAAGGTAAGCTCGGAATCGAAACTGATGTGCAAAAAATGATTCCACAAGATATGCCAGCCCTCGTGGCTAATAAACAAATAATCAAACAAGTTGGCTCACAAACGAAACTGACCTACATGGTCGAAGCCAAAGATGTTCGCAGTCAGAAGGTCGTTAACTATCTGCGCTCTTTTGGAAAAGATGAGCAAGCTAAATATGGTAAGGGTAAGATTGAAACAATCAGTTCACTCGCAACGACGCTTGATGGCATGAATGCAGATATCGGCACCCAAAAGGCGTTGAATCATGAAGTATCTACGTTGCCTCAAGCGATAAGCAACCAGTTCGTGACAAGTGACCATCAAGCAGCGTCAATTACAGTAACGCTGAACAAACATCTAAGTTCTGCGGACGGCTTGAAGTTAATGAATAACATCACTAAAGATGCTCAAAAACATCCAGCTGGGGTTCGTATCGCAGTTGCCGGTGGTCAAGCAGAACTTCTTCAAGGCATCAGCAATATGACTGCTAATCACGGTTGATCATCATTGCTGGACTTGCGATTATCTTCATAGTTTTACTCTTGGTATATCGGAAGGTAAAAGATGCGATTTATCCAATTTTACCAATTGCCATTGTGCTTGGTTTGTCTCCGCTGACACTGTATGCACTTGGTATTAGTTATAACCCGGTGACTGTGGCCTTATCGTCATTGGTACTCGGAATTGGTACTGAGTTCACGATTTTAGTCCTTGAAAGGTATAGCGAGGAACGACGACGCGGTACTGACGTGCCAGTTGCCATCGAGAATGCGATTGGCTCAGTGGGACAAGCAATCACAGTATCTGGCCTGACTGTTATGGGTGGGTTCTCTACATTGATGTTTGGTGGTTTCCCAGTCCTCCAGTCGTTTGGGCTGATTACAGTGCTTGATACGGGTTATTCCTTGTTGATGACGCTGACTATCATGCCTGCGGTTATCTATTTATTCCGTAAAAGAAAATAAGAGGGGGCTAAGCTACTTCGACTTTTTATATTTGTTCTGTACGTTTGCAAATGAAAACGAGCCTGAAACGACTTAGCCCAATTTGCTAAAACACCAAGTATATATTATCAATTTGATACTAGCATCTGCCCAGTGGCTTATGGTTGCTGGGCTTTTTCGATGGGGGTAATGAAAATGAAATTGAAACGGAAATCCTAAGGCGCATTCCTTCAGCAAATGTTTTTTCAAGATATTGTTGCTACTATTTTGCTGCTTAGGTTTCGGCGAACGTCTGTCTGTTGTTCAGGTATGGTCGGATTGAGGATGCTTAGCGTTAATTCAGAGTATGGTGAAATTTTTGACGCCGATGAATCGATTAGCTGTAGTAAGATTAGTGGTATCTAGTGAATAATTAATCGCAGAGTTATCCGTTTCGGCAGTCCGTATCATAAGTGATGCGGTGAATATAGGCACTAACCACGATCCAATAAAGCCAGCTAGTCTTTCAGAGATTAGCTGGCTTTATTTTAACCTGCATTGCGGTTATTCTATTTATTTGATCTATTCAAAGTTAGCCACATAATCAAACAGCTCAACCCAGTTAAAACGGCTAGTACAGAAAATCCGGCTTTAGTGCCCAACCGCGTTGTGACGGTGTAGATGTCAGACGATGGTGTACCGGATTGAAACAATGCAACGATGGTCGAACAGACTGTTGTGCCAACAGCGCCAGCAAATTGTTGAGTCACGTTGAATGTCGCATTACCATCGGCTTTGTAGGTGCTTGGTAGCAAGGTGATGCCGTTAGTCATAATGTTAGCTAGAGCGGTCCCAACACCAAGCATGAAGATGGCGTAGAATATGATAATTGTCGCATTGGAAAGGTGACTGGTGCTAAACAAAAATAAACACAGTGCTAGGAAGATAATAATCGTGCCGAGTTTGATGGGTTTATTAGCGCCAAATTCATCAAGTATTTTGCCACTCAATAAAGTGAAAATAGCACCAATAATTGCGCCTGAAAGTAATTGTAGCGCTGCTATTGTGGCAGATTTATTCAGAACGATTTGGCTGAAATTTGGTAGTAAGAAGCCAAGTCCAAGTAGTGTCATTTGAATTAACAAGAATGAAACAACGTGAGCAGAAAATTGCTGATTTTTAAAAATGCTTAAATTTAACAATGGCTGAGTTTGGTGTTTACTACGATGTAAAAAGCCTAGTAATCCGATTAAGCCAACCAGTAGTGACGTTACAAATTGCCAACTTGCGATACCATTTGTACTGATTTGGTTAAGCGCTAAAATAAAGCCACCAAACAATAATGGGATAAATGCGAATCCGATAAAATCAAAGGACCGTTTATTTAGCGGTCGAGATTGAGGGATCGTAAAAAAGCCTAAAACAAGTGCCACTAACAATATTGGGAGTAAAAAAATGAAAATATAGTGCCAGTTAAGCACATCACTGATGATACCACCTAAAGTTGGACCTAATGCGGGCCCGATGGCAGTTACTAGGGTGCCCACAGCCATCATAATCCCCAGTTTTTCAGTTGGAACTTCATCAATGATAATATTAAACATTAGAGGTAACGCAACGCCAGTACCAATTCCCTGAATGATTCTGCCAACTATTAGCAAAGCGAATTTTTCGGCAAAGGCGTCAATGCTCACACCGATAATAAAGAACACAATTGCAAAAATAAATAGGGATTTAGTTTTAAACCGTTCTTTTAAATAAGCCGAAATTGGAACGATGATAGAAACAACTAATAAATATGAAGTCGTCATCCATTGAACCGTTGAGGTACTGATGTTGAATTCAGCCATCAGTGTTGGAAAAACAATGTTCATGGATGTTTCGATTACCATGCCGCAAAAAATCATCACACCAGTTGCTAAAACTGCTAGTAATATTTGCGTCATTGAATGCTTTTGGGTCATAATCATTTCCTTTCCGTTGATTGAAGATGTTTTATTGCTAACTCTGATAGGGTTGAAAAGTGACGCTGCCGATTTGATAACTAATGATTGCTCAAGCTCTTTTTATTAGAGCAGTGGCTTGTTGGAGCAACTGAAAATCTTGTGCCGGTACTGAGGCACAAGATTCAAATGTTAATCCCTGCGTGGTTTCACCACGCGTATCAGTGATTTTGCGTTATTGGGTAATAAGGCAATTTTCAGGAATAAAACTTCCTTTCAGGTTGTATGATTTTTTAAATTATGAGACAATCGTAGCGTAAATATGACTATGAAACAATTGCTTCATAACTTATACAACACTGGAGGCTGATTATGTATCATATCGTTAATGACGCCCGGGCAAAAAAGTCTGCCCGCTTACTAGTCCATGCGACCATCACGCTTGCCAATCAAAAAAACTTCAATGAAATTTCAATTTCTGAGCTACAGCGTGTATCTTCTGTCAGTCGGAGCACGTTTTATCGATTATTTGATACGCCGGTAGACGTTTTGGCATACGCCTGCGAACAAATGATGGCAGATGCTGAAGAAGAAATAAACCGTGTGACGGACGCAGACGCGCAGCATGTGCAACTCCTGTTCATTGAAGCTTGCATGAAGCGGGTGGATTTACTGAGAGCGTTGGTTGCAAGTGATAAGACGGGTCTGTTACGGGCGGCGCATCATCAACACATGTCGACGATGATTGAGAGCATGCATATCCAGCAAACGATTCAAGCAGATACCATCGATTACATCAATAACATCATGGCCGATATTTTGCCTTCAGCGATGTTCGTGTGGTTAGCGCACGGACGCAGAGAGGATGCGGCAACTGTCAGTCAACAGATTCGTGCAAGCATTCAGGTGCTATCTTATCTGTATGGTGTCTAATTGAACGCGGTCAATCAGTTGTAACCTTATCCATATAACAACTGGCCATAATTTTGCGGTTTGGATAACAGTAATCCAATACCTCGAAGGAGGAACCATGAATAAAGAAGCAATCTACCAATATTTAAAGCGCCATGGCGTAGCATTTGAAGTAAATGAGCATCAAGCAGTTTTCAATATGGGAGAGCTAGACTCTGTGGATTTGGCTCATCCTGAGTGGAACGCCAAAAATCTATTTATTCGAGATGATAAAAAACGGCATTATTACCTGATCTCGGTTAAAGGTGACAAAAGAGTTGATTTGAAAACCTTCCGCAAAAGATACGGGTTACGGGCACTTTCCTTTGCGTCAGAGAATGACTTGCTAACCATTATGGGGTTAACACCCGGATCTGTGACACCGCTTGGTCTTTTGAATGATGCAGACTGTAAAGTTCATTTCTACCTTGATGCTGAGTTTGTGGGTAATCTCATTGGGGTACATCCTAATGACAATACGGCCACAGTATGGCTAAATGCTGACACGCTTGTTAATCTCATTAAAGCGCATGGCAATGATGTCGATATCGTTGAACTAAATGGATGAGATGTGGCATTGTTACCTAAATGATGCAGTTGAAACGTAAATACTAGTAAACTAGCTATATAAAAGGAAGTCTTCAGATGATATTTTCAATTGATCCGACGATTGACGGGGCCTTACTTGTCAGTGAAATCACCTTCAAAAACACGGCGCACAGCGATAGCCTTTGGCATGATCGGCTTGATCCACTAATCGATGAAATCGCTAATCGTGACAATTTAGCGACATTACGAGATAATCCCGCAATTCAAGCAACTAAAGCCGGCTATAAACATGTGGGTAAAGATCCCAGTCGTTACCGACCTTCAAGTGATAGCTTGTGGCGGCGGGTGATCAAAGGCAAAGGGCTATACGCGGTCAACACGCTGGTAGATTTGAATAATGAGTTATCATTGCGGCTGCATTTGCCACTAGGGAGTTACGACTTGGAGCACCTTGTTGCGCCGCTCGCCTATACGGTGGCGCCAGCTGGAGCCACCTATCCGGGAATCGGGAAGGCAGCAATCGATCTTGCCAACGGCTTGGTTTTAAAGGATGCCAATGGGTTCTTTGGTAGTCCAACGGCTGATTCAACCCGAGCAATGATCACTGAAGACACCACGCATGCGTTAGTGATCGTCTATGCGTTTGGCGAGTTCGATGCACCCAAAATTCAAGCAATGGTTGCTGACAGTTGTCAGACTTATCTTGAAGATTGTACGGTCGCCGAACAGTTTGTTGTGAAATAACAGGCTTGTGGTGCCGCTTTAATTTTTGATTAATATAGTACAGCTTGACATAGAGATTGGAACATGGATAAAGTGTGCGAGCAAGTTGCAAGGAAGATAAATTAACGCGCTTAAATCAAAAAAGCCAGCTAACCACCGAGCAATAATTCGCTCAATGGCTAGCTGGTTTTGATTTACTGAAAGTTAGGCGTAATGCCCCGGTTTTTAAACCGGGGATGTAAGCTCGTTTGCTTAACGCTATTTTGATACTTAGTTTTAAAATTTTTCCACTTTTTAGCATTCTGGTGGTTATTTCGCACATCTTGATATAAACGACAAGAAATGGGGCAATTTTTTCTCGGTGCACCGACTTTGTCTGAAATGAACATACGTTCTTGATGGGCACTTCTTTTCTTAGTAAAATTAACTTATAAATTACGAAGGGAGGTACTTATCATTAAAGGCAAAATGACTGACGAACGTAAACAGGCTATCAAGGTTCGAATGAAGGCAGTTAAGGCAACCTTCACTTACAGTTTTGGTTTCCAAATTCGGGTCTACCCCAGTGCGCAACAAGCTGATATTATGTTGTTCAACTGCCATACAGCTCGCTACATTTATAACGCTAAAGTCTTTCGAGATTGGGGCTCTAAGCAACACGCGAAATGGCTGAACACTGATTCTCGATTAGATACCAACATGCCGAGCATGGCGATCCGCAATTATCAAGCGTCTTGGAACATGTGGCGCAAGGTCAATTCAGCAGGTACGCCGAAACCTAAGCGTAAAGACCAATATCGATTCAGTTATCAAACAAAGAACAGTTATCCAGCTAAGTCTCGTAAAGCTGGTGAGGATATTTTTAACGGTGCGAAAGTTAAAGTGACCGATTCCCATCATATTCAGATTCCTAAAGTTGGACGTTTAAAAGCGTCGGCTAACAATATTAAGCATTTGCCTCATGAAAAAGGTGTCCGAATTGGCGTAACCACCATTAAACAGGAACCGGATGGTGCTTGGTATGTGTCCTTTCAAATCAAAGCGGATCATCCCTTGAAACAAGCGCTGCCGAAAACGGGTTCAGAAATTGGTATTGATTTAAATCTATCCAACTTCTTAACTGATGATCAAGGTAATCAAGTGCCGAATCCCCGCTATTATCGTAAGATGCTAACAAAACTGGCTAAACAGGACCGTAAAGTGGCTCGTCGAAGGCGAAGGGCCAAGAAAGAACATCGCCGTTTGCTAGACAGTCGGAATTATCAAACAGCCCGTCATCAAAGAGCTAATCTTCATAGTCATATTGCCCATCAACGTAATGATTTCCTGCATCGAACTTCCACGGTACTGATCCAGAACCACGATTTGATCGTGTCCGAAGAACTACGTGGGAAAAATATGTTGAAGAATCATGCCCTAGCGATGAGTATTAGCGATGTGGGCTGGCGTACCTTTATTAGTCAGTTAGAGTATAAGGCCGAATTGTATGGACGGACCTATATCACGGTTAATCCGGCTTATACGACCAAACGCTGCCATTGCTGCTTGGTGATCAATCATCAGGTTAAACTGGGCCAAGAAGAATGGCGTTGCCCGAACTGTCATGTTTTTCATATTCGCGACCATAATGCCGCTATTAACATTAAAAATAAGGGATTGGCGCCGCTCCAAGAAGTCTAAATCTCACGAATAATCCATCGGTGCCGTGGCAACTCCGGATTCCGACTCCAAATGGCTGAGGGTAAAACCTCGTAAATAGGTAATTAGCGTGTCAGACCAAAGTTGAACGATAACTGAGGCAGTGCTGTATCTAAGCAAGCAGAAACGGTCAGGTAGACTGATTATCGTTCAGGAATGCTTCCGAAACGGTTAAACGCGAAAGAAGATTGCTGCTCAATAACTACCGCTGTTTCAATCCATCTACTTCAAGTGGGTGGTAGTTGAAAATGAAATGTCTAATATCGAGTTAAAGACATCCTGTGAAAGTTTGATGTCACTTTTCGCTGCCTGACGTTTGTTCACATTTTGGCGTCGTAACAAGGCCTGTTTCTTAGAGATGCTTTTTTTCTCACCGTTCACGGCCGCATTTTTTCGTAATGGTGGGATATCGACCCGAGCAATTGATTTACCTTCAACGATTGCTTGGGTTGGCATTGGATACAAATGCCGTGGCACCGTATATTTTAATTTTTCCACTAATTTTTGGGTCATATCAGGTGCATCTTCTCGATGGACGACAAATGATAAGGCGTCAACGACGGCATAGTTGATGGCCACTTCAACTTTAACTACATCCGCGATCTCATAGTTAGCAAATTCAGTCTCTAGCGTTGCGTACCCGTGCGAAATTGATTTTAAAGCGTTGAAAAAGTCATATGCAATTTCAGCGGTAGGGATATGATAGCGTAATGCAATTAAGTCACCTTGATTACCCATGTTGACTAACTGACCTTTATGCGTATCCGCAAGTTTCATCACTTCCCCAAGAACTTGATTATCGGTTGTGATCCTGATATCGGAGAAGGGTTCTTCGACATAATCGATTTTGGCGAAATCCGGAAACATAATGGGATTATTGACGATTTGTACGTCATTCGTGCCTTTCAAGTGCACTTTATAAGTTACATTGGGTGATGTGGTTAGGACATCTAATCCATATTCTTCTTTAAGGCGTTCGCGAATGATTTGGAGGTGAAAGATGCCCAGAAATGAGCAACGAAATCCTTGACCAAGTGCCTCTGATGTTTCGCGGACGTATTGAAAGGAAGAATCGTTCAGACTTAATTTTTCAATGGCTAATTCCAAATCACGGTAGGTATCGTCTTTGGGATAAAAACCAGCGTAAACCATGGGATGAGCGGGCTGATAGCCGGGTAAGGCTTTTTCGGTAGGTTTTTGTGCATCGGTAAGGGTATCACCAACCCGCAATAGCATCGGATCTTTGAGTCCGGTAATCATGTAGCCAACATCCCCAACGCTAAGTTTAGTTGTCACGGTTCGTTGTGGTGTAAAAGTCCCAATTTCTTTGTTTTGGATGGGCGTATTAGCTGCCATTAATTTCACTTGCTGCCCTTGTATTAGTTCACCGTCGATAATGCGGATATAAGCGATGATCCCTTTGAAACTATCATAAAGCGAATCAAAGACCAGGGCTTTAAGCGGTTCTTGAGCACTACT
>NZ_BBAD01000022.1 GCF_001311075.1 Secundilactobacillus similis DSM 23365 = JCM 2765 | reverse complement strand
GTCCGTCGTTAATGCTGGTGTACCGGCGACATCGACCTCGGTACTCTTACTGTTACCATCTGTATCGGTCGTCTTGACCGTCAACTTACCACCGTCGGCATCTACTGGGACATCGACTGTGTAGTTACCATCGGCATCAACTGTAGCTGGATATTCTTTGCCAGATTCGTCAGTGACTACCACTGTATTACCTGGTTCAGTTTTACCCGTTACCGTCGTTGTACCGTCAATGTTCTTCGCTGGATCAGTGGTCAACGCTGGGGTGCCGGCGACATCGACCTCGGTGCTCTTACTGTTACCATCAGTATCGGTTGTCTTTACCGTTAACTTGCCACCATCGGCATCTACTGGAACGTCGACTGTGTAGTTACCGTTGTCGTCAACCGTAGCGGGGTATTCCTTACCGGCTTCATCAGTCACAACAACTGTGTTGCCTGGCTCTGTCTTACCCGTTACTGTCGTTGTGCCGTCAATGTTCTTCGCTGGATCAGTGGTCAACGCTGGGGTTCCTGCTACATCAACATCAGTACTCTTACTGTTGCCGTCAGTATCGGTCGTCTTTACCGTTAACTTGCCACCATCCGCATCCACTGGAACATCGACTGTGTAGTTACCGTTGTCGTCAACTTCGGCTGGATATTCGTTACCGGCTTCGTCAGTGACTACCACTGCGTTGCCTGGTTCAGTTTTACCCGTTACCGTCGTTGTACCGTCTACGTTCTTCACTGGATCCGTAGTCAACGCTGGCGTACCCGCTACATCAACTTCGGTACTCTTACTGTTACCATCCGTGTCAGTCGTTTTGACGGTTAGCTTACCACCATCGGCTTCCACTGGAACATCAACTGTGTAGTTACCATCGGCGTCAACTTCGGCTGGGTATTCTTTACCGGCCTCATCGGTTACAACAACCGTGTTGCCCGGCTCAGCTTTACCCGTTAACGTTGCAGTTTCATCCACGTTAGCAGCTGGATTTACGCTCAATACCGGCGTACCTGCTACGTCTACTTCTGTACTCTTACTGTTGCCATCAGTGTCGGTTGTCTTTACCGTCAACTTGCCACCATCCGCATCAACTGAGACATCGACCGTGTAGTTTCCATCCGCATCAACTGTAGCTGGATATTCTTTACCAGATTCATCAGTCACAACGACCGTGTTGCCTGGTTCTGTCGTACCCGTTACTGCGGTTGTGCCGTCTACGTTCTTCGCTGGATTAGTCGTTAACGCTGGGGTCCCGGCGACGTCTACTTCGGTACTCTTGCTGTTGCCATCAGTGTCGGTTGCCTTTACCGTCAACTTGCCACCATCCGCATCAACTGGGACATCGACCGTGTAGTTTCCATCCACATCAACTGTAGCTGGATATTCCTTACCGGCTTCATCAGTCACAACAACTGTGTTGCCTGGTTCTGTCGTACCCGTTACCGTTGCAGTTTCATCTACGTTGCAGCTGGAGCCACAGTCAGCGCTGGGGTCCCGGCTACATCTACTTCAGTACGCTTACTATTACCAGCAGCATCCGTAGCTTTCACCGTCAATTTACCACCATCAGCGCCAACTGTTACTGGAACAGTGTATTTACCACTGCCATCGACCGTTGCCGTGTACGTATTGCCATCGGCATCCGTCACGGTTACGGTGCTACCTGGCGTTGTGGTCCCGGTAACGGCAGTCGTGCCGTCAACGTTCTTAGCATCATCTGGGGTCAAATCCGGTGTAGCGGCAACCATTACGTCCTTAGTCGTCACGTTACCTGCTAGATCAGTGGTTGTCACTGTCAGCTTGCCACCATCAGTTCCAACTGTTACCGGAACAGTGTAATTGCCATCGGCATCAACTGTGGCTGGGTAGTTATTCCCCGCTTCATCGGTCACAACGACGGTGCTACCTTTTGGCGTAGTCCCTGTGATCGTGGTCCCACCATCCGTGTTGATCGGTGTCGTTACCGTCACTTCTGGTGTTGCTGGTACTGTCACCGTGGTTACCGTGCTGTTGCCCGCCGGATCAGTGGTCGTCATCGTCAGTGGTTCACCTTCAGCGATGGTTGCGACAGTCGCAAAGCTGAATTTGCCATCAGCATCCGCCGTTGTTGTTACAGTTTGACCATCGTGATCGACTAACTTGACTGTTGCGCCCGGAGTCGTCGTTCCTGTAACCGCTGCGTTGTTATCCTGGTTCGTGACTTGCGAAATTGTCACAACTGGCGTACTGTCCGCGGTCAACTTCTTGCTGGTACTGTTACTATCAGCGTCGGTCGTCTTAACAGTCAAATCACCGCCATTAGTGCCAACCGGTACATCCACCGTGTAACTGCCGTCAGCTTTGACCGTTACTGGGTAAACCTTACCAGCAGCATCGGTTACCGTGACCGTGTTACCGGCATCAGTGGTACCAGCTACCGTAACGTTCCCATTCGCGTTAACGATTGGTGCAGTTGTTAAAGCTGGCGTTGGGTCCGCCGTAACGTCCTTGCTGGTGATGTTGCCATCAGCATCTGTGGTTTTAACCGTTAATGATCCACCGTCAGTTCCGACTGGCACATCCACCGTGTAATTACCCTTATCATCAACTGTGGCTGTGTAGCTCTTATCACCATCAGTTACTGTCACGGTCGAACCTGGCGTGGTCGTACCCGCAACAGTCGTTGTACCATCCGTGTTTTTAAGATCATTAGTTGTTAAATCCGGTGTTTTGGCTACCGTGATGGCTTGAGTCGTGGCGTTACCGTCACCGTCGTCAGATTTAACGGTTAAGGTTGCGGCGTTTGTCCCGACTGGAACATCGACCGTGTAGTTACCATCGGCGTCGACTGTTGCTGTGTAACTGTTGTTGCCATCAGTTACCGTCACCGTTGATCCCGGTGTCGTGGTACCTTTTACTGTTGTCGTTCCGTTGACGTTTTTGGCATCATTAGTCGTCAACGCTGGCGTCTTCGCTACTGCAACTTCTTGCGTTGTGGCGTTGCCGTCACCATCATCAGACTTAACAGTTAAGGTTGTGGCATCCGTCCCGACTGGCACATCAACAGTATAGTTACCCTTGTCATCAACTGTGGCTTTGTAGCTATTATCGCCATCAGTTACTGTCACCGTTGACCCTGGCGTGGTCGTACCCGTTACCGTTGTCGTACCGTTGACGTTCTTAGCATCGTTAGTCGTCAACGCTGGAGTGCCAGCTACCGCAACGTCTTTGGTTGTGGCGTTACCGGCACCATCGTCAGATTTAACAGTTAACGTTGTGGCATCAGTTCCGACTGGCACGTCTACCGTGTAGTTACCTTTACCATCGACCGTAGCCGTATAGCTCTTATCGCCATCAGTTACCGTCACCGTTGAGCCCGGTGTCGTAGTACCTGTTACTGTTGTCGTACCGTTGACGTTTTTGGCGTCATTCGTAGTCAACGTCGGCGTCTTCGCTACCGCAATATCTTTAGTTGTGGCGTTGCCGTCACCATCGTCAGATTTAACGGTTAAGGTTGCAGCGTCTGTCCCAACTGGAACATCGACCGTGTAGTTACCTTTATCATCAACCGTGGCTGTGTAGCTCTTATCGCCATCAGTTACCGTCACCGTTGAACCCGGCGTCGTCGTACCCGTTACCGTTGTTGTTCCGTTGATGTTTTTGGCATCATTCGTCGTCAACGTTGGTGTCTTCGCTACCGTAATATCTTGGGTTGTAGCATTACCGGCACCATCATCAGTTTTAACAGTTAAGGTTGCGGCGTCAGCTCCAACCGGAATATCTACCGTGTAGTTACCTTGATCATCAACTGTAGCTGTGTAGCTCTTGTCGCCATCGGTTACTGTAACCGTTGATCCTGGTGTTGTTGTACCAGTTACCGTTGTTGTGCCGTTGACGTTCTTAGCATCATTAGTAATCAACGCTGGTGTACCTGCTACGGCAACGTCCTTAGTTGTGGTATTGCCGTCGCCATCAGTAATCACTACTGTTGTCCCTGGCGTTGCCTTACCCGTTACCGTAGTCGTGCCATTGTTGTTCACTACTGAATCTGCAGTCAACACTGGCGTTGCAGGTACAACTACATCAGTGCGCTTTGTATTTCCAGAAGCATCAGTTGTGGCTACTGTAATCTTGCCGCCATCTGTTGAAACTGGCACATCATTCACGCTATAGGTACCGTCTGAGCCAACCGTCACGTCATGTGTGTCGCCATTACCGTCAGTAATGACTACTGTTGTCCCTGTCGTTGCCGCACCCGTTACCGTGGTCGTGCCATTGTTGTTCACTACTGGATTTGTAGACAACTCTGGCGCTGCTGGTACTGTCACGTCGGTACGCTTCGTGTTACCAGCCGCATCAGTTGTAGCTACCGTAACTTTACCGCCATCTGTTGAAACTGGCACATCGGCCAAACTGTAAGTGCCATCTGGGGCAACCGTCACGTTATGCGTGCCGCCATTACCATCCGTAATGATTACTGTCGTACCGGCCACTGCGGTACCCGTTACTGTCGTCGTGCCATTGTTGTTCACTACTGGGTTCGCAGTCAACACTGGTGTTGCTGGCACCGTTACATCAGTACTCGTTGTATTACCAGCTGGGTCAGTTGTGGCTACCGTAACCTTGCCACCATCTGCTGAAACTGGCACGTCAGTCAAACTATAGGTACCTTCTGAATCGACCGTCACGTCATGTGTGTCACCGTTGCCGTCAGTAACGACTACCGTGGTTCCTGCGTTGCCGTACCTGTTACCGTCGTCGTGCCGTTGTTGTTCACTACTGGATTGGCAGTCAACGCTGGTGTTGCTGGTACCGTCACGTCGGTACGCTTTGTGTTACCATCTGTATCGGTCGTAGCTACAGTTACCTTGCCACCATCTGTAACTGGGACATTGTCTAAGCTATAGGTACCATCTGGGGTTACCGTCACATCATGTGTTTCACCGTTACCATCAGTAATCACTACCGTTGTTCCCGGCGTTGCCGTACCCGTTACCGTCGTCGTGCCGTTGTTGTTCACTACTGGATTGGCAGTCAACGCTGGTGTTACTGGCACTGCCGTATCGATACTCTTAGTATTGCCGTCAGTATCAGTTGTGGCCACTGTAACTTTGCCACCATCCGTAACCGGTACATTATTTAAGCTATAGGTGCCGTCTGGGTCAACTGTGACATCATGCTTGTCGCCATTACCGTCAGTAACGACTACCGTTGACCCTGGCGTTGCGGTACCCGTTACCGTCGTGGTGCCATTGTTGTTGACTACTGGATCTGTAGTCAACGCTGGCGTCCCCGATACTGTCACATCGGTACTCTTAGTATTACCATCAGGATCCGTGGTCGTCACTGTAATCTTGCCGCCATCTGTAGAGACTGGGACATCATCTAACGTATAACTGCCATCTGAGTTCACGGTAGCATTATGCTGAGCGCCGTTGCCATCCGTGATGACTACCGTTGAACCTGGTTTAGTCGTACCAGTTACGTCAGTCGTCCCGTTGTTGTTCACTACTGGATTGGTAGTCAACGTTGGCGTTGCCGGCACTGCCGTATCAACTCTCTTAGTATTGCCAGCCGTATCAGTTGTGGTTACCATAACTTTGCCGCCATCTGTAGCAACTGGCACATTGTCTAAGCTATAGGTGCCGTCTGGCTTCACCGTAACATCATGGGTATCGCCATTACCATCAGTAACGACTACTGTTGAACCTGGCGTTGCCGTACCCGTTACCGTCGTCGTGCCATTGTTGTTGACTACTGGATTGGTAGTCAACGTTGGCGTTGCCGGCACTGCCGTATCAACGCTCTTAGTATTGCCATCCTTATCAGTTGTGGTTACCGTAACTTTGCCACCATCTGCAGCAACTGGCACATCAGCCAAACTGTAAGTGCCATCCGGGTCAACCGTCACATCATGCGTATCGCCATTACCGTCAGTAACGACTACCGTTGTCCCTGGCGTTGCGGTACCCGTTACCGTGGTCGTGCCGTTATTGTTGACTACTGGACCTGTAGTCAACGTTGGCGTCCCCGATACTGTCATATCAGTACTCTTAGTATTGCCATCAGAGTCCGTGGTCGTCACCGTAATCTTGTCGCCATCTGTAGCCACTGGCACATCATCAAAACTGTAAGTGCCATCTGGGTTCACGGTAGCATTATGCTGATCACCGTTACCATCCGTGATAACTACCGTTGAACCTGGCGTTGTCGTACCCGTTACGTCAGTCGTTCCATTATTGTTAACGACTGGATCAGTCGTTAACGTTGGCGTGCCGGGCACATCGACTTTGGTACTCGTACTGTTACCACTTGGATCGGTCGTCGTTACGGTGACTTGTCCGTCTGTGGTACCAACGGGAACATTATCCACCGTATAACTACCATCTGAACCAGTTGTAACTGTATGTTTATCACCATTTGCATCGGTCACGTCGACAGTTGCGTTAGGGACCGTTGTCCCCGTGACCGTCGTTGTGCCATTGTTATTAACGATTGGATCAGTTGATAACGTTGGCGTTGCATTTACCGTTACATCCTTGGTTAAACTGCCACCATTGTCATCGGTCGTCGTCACCGTCAATTGGCCACCATCAGTGCCAACGGGAACGTCAACTGTGTAACTACCATCGTCGCCAACGGTGACAGGGTAGGTATTGCCTGCATCATCCGTTATACTAACGGTCGTTCCAGGCGCCGTCGTCCCGGTCACAGTTGTCGTGCCGTTGTCGTTACCGCTCACCGTCATGCTAACAACGGTTAAGGTCGCAGTTGAGTTAGTAAAATCCAGCTCATCAACACTCACACCGTAAGCCGTCGCAATTGCTTGCTTACCAGTATCAGATAGGTCGATCGTGTAACCGCCCGCTACTAAATTAGCGTAAGCGCCACTCACAACTGTGCCATCCTTAGAGATCACAACGTCATCACGCGTTAACGTCACGTTTGGATCGATTGTATTTTCAGCAATGTTTAGTGAAATACTTGGGTTGGCATCGCCTTGTTGCATCACCGTTGAGTTCAGTTGTTGGGCCTGCTTAATGTAGCTCACAACGTAGTTTCCAGTTTGTTTATCATCTGGAATCTCAGTTGCTTCAGTCCACGAACCATCATCCTTGGTGTAGCCGGAAATGTAGCCGTCAACTTGTTGAATCGGTACTGCTGTCAGCGCTGTTCCGAAAGTGATATTGCTACCGCTAGCGTCTTTGACCGGCGTGTTGGTCGTATCAACGGCTATCGTGGTGCCAGTGTCAGTTTGAACGACACCCGAAACCGTAGTGCCGTCTGGCATCGTGTAGTCCGCAACGCTTCGGGTTGGTTGGGTCCCATTGGCCTTGTAGTAAACGTTCAACGTGTTGTAGGCACCACTAGTTGAAGCACCCATCATACCCGTGTTCACCGTGGTCACTTTGCCGTTTTGGTAAGTGCCGTTATCATCCGTCCCGGCAGCCCCAACAAAGGTAAAGCCTTCAATGGTTGGTGCACCAAAGACCGTTTCACCAGTTGTTGTGGTCCCAGATACGGTTAGATTGCTCCCAACGTTGGTATTAACTGTCGTTGAAGTTTGAAGCACCTCACCCGTTTCACGTTGATGTAGTTGACCGTGGTAGGTTCTGTAACTTTGGTTAAGGTAAAAGAGTTGATTCGGCCCAAGTAGTTTGCGCCACCACTTCCGGCTGCCGCGAACATTGCGACTGACTCAGCTTGATTGAGTTGAACGCTTGTCACCGTCAATTTTTTGACCGCACCGTTTGTCACATCGGTTACAGTTGCGGTAATCGTTCCGGTCACCTTACCATCAACTACCGTTCCAGTATCAGGGGTCCACTTGTAATCAAATAAAACATCATAGGCCTTACCATTAACTTGAGCCGTGTGGGGGTTGGTCCCAGCTGGGTTAGTTACGTCAGAGGTACTATTGGCTTTATCCATATTCATCTGAACGAACGCACTACCATCAGGCGTTCCAGTACCATCAGTTTGACGAATCGTTAATGATCCGTTAGGCGTGTCATTATAACCAGGCTGACCAGATTGATAGTTGTCAAAGCCGATAAAAGTCGTATCCTTTTGACCAATAATCCCAATATCAGCACTTGCACTTGCGCCCGCACCAATCCCAGCTTCACTAGGATTAACGGGTTGCAAAATAATCCCAATACCGCCACCACCGTTAAGCTTATCTAGTGATAGTTCACCTTGAATTTCAAAACTCTGCGTCGTATCAATTTGATTTCCAAATGAATAAGATGTCGCCGTATTTGTTACCTTATCTGTCAGCAATTGAATCCACTGCTTACCAGTCGCTGGATCCGTGTAAAGTTGTCCAAAGATGTCCTTATTAGCGGTAACTTTTGAGTCAGTTTGACCGTTAAAAACATCAGTAATATCAGTTGGAATTGTTGTTGAAGTTGCGGCAGAGGCATCACCAGCATTAACTGCCAAGGCAATATCCGACACGTTACCGTCATCATCCACGTATTTGCCATCTAACTGGTCCACAGTTGCAATCGACTTTGGTTCTGCAACGAGGGCTCTAGACATCATTAAGCTCTGCTTGGCGGCCGTTGCCGTAGTGGTTTCATCGGCGACAACTTGGTTTGAAGCCGCACTTGCCGTTTGCGCACCGGTGGTATCTGTCGATGTGTTGTTTGTCGTGTTATTCGTTGTTGTATCAGTTGTGGTTGGGTTGGTGACTGCACTGTTATCAGACGCAGGCGTCCCAGCCGTTTCGTTACCAGTAGCAATTGTCGTTGGCGTTGTCACATCAGAAGCCGTTACCGACTTGTCAGTTTCGGTCGTGCCAGTACTACAACTGTTGCCGTCGTGCTATCCGCTGAGGCTGTGGTATGACTTAACAGCATCACTGAACCCAGCGCAACAACTGATAAACTTGCGTAAACGAAACGCTTCCCCACTTTATACATTTTGTAGTGCTGCTTCGCATTGCAGCGCATGATCTTGTTACGATTCCCCATATTCATTACTCCTCCAATATCAAAAGTAACCCAGTTTTAGACTTCAAAAAAATCCGGAACCACTATTCCCTTAGCGGTGTCGATTCGTCAGCAAACTTGATTGCTCTTGACACGAGAAGCCGTTGCTTCAAGTGTGCACTCATTTTTACTCCTCCTTGAAAAATAAGCCATTATTTAATTGTTAGTTAGCTAAAACTTCCCCCAATTAGACATTTCCTATGCGAATCAGTGCCAACGTCCCCGTTATCGAATTGGCCTGATCACCTCGTTGGTTCCACCCATCGAGGCTAGTCGTTTCTAATCGTAGTGATAAACATACCGCTATCATTAAAAACGTTCATCCGCTTAAATTCTATTGGTCCCTATATTATACATTAAAAGTAAGTGGAATAGCACCAATAAGCTATAATTTTTTTGTTAACTTTTTTAACATTCTTGACTAATTCAACTATCAATTGACTTGTACACTATCAGTTTGTGCCAATTACCGGGAAAGGTGAGGGTTGAAATTCACAAGCGTTTGCTTTTTTCAATCATTATCCTGTGAAACATTTTTATTGCTACAGCCTTTTGTAACATCTCACGAACGCAAAAAACAGGTATCAACCCCAAATCGAAGTTGATGCCTGCTTACTTTATTTTTCGTACCTAATCGTGCTCTCGTTCACTCTCAACCCGCTGCCGTTCCAACGCCCGTAGCTCCTCTTCCGTAGCCACCATATGGTCATCGTAATGGTCCAACTTAAAGTGCAGGTGATCGATTGCGGCTTGAATATCATCGCGCCGCTCTTCCATCTCTGCTAACTGCGTTTGGAGAAGCTCGATTTGTTCACGCGTGTTATCTTCCTGCGCGTCAAACAGTTGGATGTAGCGGCGAAGGTTTTCGATGCTCATCCCCGCTGCCCGCATTTGGCGTGCGAATTTAATTCGGCGCAAAATGCGCTCGTCGATGTCTCGGTTACCCGTATCGGTGCGGTCAATCGTTGGGATAAGGCCCTCTTTTTCGTAGTAGCGAATTGCTGCCGATGAGACCCCCGTCAGTTCACTTGCTTGTTTAATGTTCATTTTAAAATTCCTCCTACCGTTTCTTCAAACCAATGTTGATGACTGCCAACAGCGCGATGCCCATCAATACGACCATTAACGTAACCGAATGATTGTAGCTCACCGTTGGATTAACAATGCCCGACGTCAACAACGTGATCACGGACAGCCCAAACGAACTGCCGACTTGGTGCACCGTATTCACAACACCGGACGCTGAGCCGGCAATTTCCGGATCCGTATTGGCAACGCCGGATACCGTCAGCGGACTTAACGTGAAGCCTTGCCCGATACCAATGATCACCATTGGCACCGCGATAGCCCAGAAATACCCTGCCTGCACTTTAACGATCGCCGCCATCAATAAGCCCAAGGTGGTTAAAATCGTGCCCGCCAACATGATTTGAAAATTACTGAACCGGTCGTTCAACCGCGTTACCAAGGTTGCAAAGATAAATTGTGGCACTGTTTCGGGTAAGAATCCTAGCGCTGCCAACAGTGGTGTAAAGTGGTACACGTTTTGCATCGCCTGTGGGGTAAGGAAGAAGTACGAGATCATTGCACCGAGAAAGAAGAATCGGGCAATGTAGGCGCTGCTGCGTTCACGGTCTTTGAACAACCGGAGTGGCATGATTGGCGCATCGGTTCGGTGCTCCTGCCAGATAAAGATGGCTAAGAACACAACGGCGATGAGTAACGTCACTGCTGGGTGACTCGCACCGTTGATACTGTAGACTAGCGCCACAATGCCGATTACTGAGGCGAAGGCCCCTACCCAGTCAATTTTACCACGAGTGGGTTCGCTTGCCGGAATGTATTTTAACGTCAACAACACCATCACGATGCCAATGGGGACGTTGAGCAGGAAGCCCACTCGCCAAGACAGGTAGCTGGTGATCAAACCGCCAATCACTAGGCCAAAGCTGGCACCTAGCCCACCAGTAGCGCCGTAGTAAACGATGGCGCGGGTGCGCATGTTGTTTTGGTAGCTGTCCATCAGTAGTGCTAACGTGGTCGGCGCCAAAATTGCGGAACCGACACCTTGCAGTGCCCGCATCGCGATCAGCATCGCACCATTCATTGCCAGTCCAACTAGCAGTGAGCCGATACTGAAAATCACCAAGCCAATTAAAAAGACCCGCCGGCGCCCAAAGATATCCCCAGCCCGGCCGCCTAACATCAATAACCCGCCAAAAGTTAAGGCGTAAGCATTTGTCACCCACGATAAGGTCTGGGCATTAAGGGTTAAATCCTGCGCCATCTTCACCGTGCTCGTGAACACGATGGAATTGTCCAGCAGGATCATAAAGTAACTGATCAGAATGATGGGGAGCACCATCCCGAATTTGGATTGTTTTGCCATGAATTAAATTGCCTCCGTTTTGCTTCGTTGTGTCACCTACGAGAACTAAGGTTAGCCCCTTGAAGTAACTTGAAGGCAAGGGTTATTTTGAAAAAAAAATTCAAACTATTTTGCCGATGCTTGCTAAAACAACGAAAAAGTAGTGCCTCACGCTTATAAATCCTAACCGTAAGGCACTACTTTTCAATTTAATTTCATTAGCGATGACGCCTATTCCCCATCAATCAACAACAACGACTTAATCGCTTCTCGCTTATCCATCGCTTCATAGGCCGCCTGAACTTGGTCCAGCGTAAACCGCTTGGTAAACACCTTTCCGGGATGAATCTGACCGCTTAAAACGGCGTCCAACAAGACATTGCGGTCATCTGTTGTTACCGGTGCCACGCCACCACGCAGGCCAATATTCCGCCAAAACAGCGCATTCGTATCCATCGTTGCTTTCTGAGGCACGCCAACGCGACCAACAATTGCGCCAGCTCGCGCAACCTTCACCGCCGTATCAACGGACTGTTCGGTCCCAACGCATTCCAAAACGGCATCTGCGCCATTGCCATCAGTCAGAGCCATCACGCGTTCAACGGCGGCATCGCCTCGTTCAGCAACAATATCAGTTGCACCAAATTCCGTGGCCAACCGTTGCCGGTCTTCGTGCCGACTCATCGCAATGATCCGAGTAGCGCCCCGTAATTTAGCGGCAATTACACCACACAGACCAACCGCGCCATCGCCCATCACAACAACGGTATCGCCGGCCTTAACTTCGGCACTGGCCGCCGCATGGTACCCGGTTGCCATCACATCAGACAACGTCAGCAAATCGTTCAACTGCGCATCCGTGTAGTCACTTGGCTTGCCCGGAATCTTCACCAACGCCCAATCGGCATTGACGAATCGCAAATACTCGCCCTGATACCCAACGATTTCACTCGCTGGCTTATTTTGACAATCACCCGCAAAGCCGGCCAAACAAGCGGCACAGTGCCCACAGCCGTGAGTAAATGGCGCAATCACAAAGTCACCGGGTTTCACGTTGGTCACACCTTCACCCACTGATTCAACTACCGCAATGGCTTCGTGCCCCACTGGACTGTTGGCCTGCCGCTTTGAAATGCCACGATACCACCACAAATCAGATCCACAAACGCAGGCCCGCACAATTTTCAAAATTGCATCTTTCGGATCCTGAATCGTTGGCTTTGGCAATTCTTGAACGGCCATTTTACCTGGTTCAATAAAGACTGCTGTTTTCATCATTAAAAATCTCCAATCTCTTCTATATAATAGTTACTTCCGATTGATGCCCAAACTCTCCCGGGCACCGAACGTGTCATCATGCGCTAACCGCACCACTAAATCAGCAATGCTCTTCCGAGAAACATCGTGACCGCCAAATGGTTCATCCTGTCGCGTAATTTGATAATCGGTATCATTGCCATTATCAAACCACCCCGGTCGAATCGTGGTGTAGTTTAGTTCAGAAGCCGCAATCACGTCAGCGGCATCACGATAATCCTGCAAAACCGGGTTACGACGTAAGTTACCACTGGCACCAACGCTGGCAGGAATCTCGTTGTAAATCCCCATTGAGGTAATAAACAGTAACCGAGAAACGCCAGCCGACTGCATCGCATCAACTAAGCGTGTCGCCATCTGAGCCAATTGCCCGCTCAACGCCGCAAAAACCACGTCTTGGCCAACCAGCGCCCGCTGCAACGCATCCGCATCCAGCACGCTACCAGCAACCGCCGTTTCACGAGCCGCATCCAATTGTCCTAATCGCCCAACATTGCGCGCCATCAACGTTAATTGATCATCCGTGTGATCTAAGAAATACTGCCGCGTCACGCGCCCAACCGAACCCGTGGCGCCAATAATTAAAATATTGGTCATCGTCATCCTCACTTTCGCTCCTGAAGTAACTTTCAATACCCTTACTTTAGACCCTTCAAGTAACTTCAAGGCAAGGGTTATTTTGAAGTTTTTTCACCCAATACTGAGAGCGCTGATTTTTATGCGGCTTTGGCGAGCGAAGCGATGACAAACAGCCTTCACCCAAAATCCACCCAATGCTTACGCTGGACACAAACGACAGCAAATATCAATGAAAAAGGCCATGAGCATCACCACCTACTTGGCGATACTCATGACCTTGTTTCAATACCATTAGACAGCAATTCAACAACCGAACCCGCTTGATTCTGAGAAATCGCATTAACACCACGGGTTCGTGCACTTCACTAACCTTGCCGTCCTACAAATTAAGCTTGTTTGCGTTTCTTAACCACCTGCAAGATCACGGCCAAGATGATGATCACACCTTTAACGAACCGTTGCGGCCCTTGCGCCACGTCCAACAGGTTCAACCCGTTGGCGATAACGCCGGTGATCAGCGCCCCGATGATGGTCCCGGAAATGGCACCCTTCCCACCTTGCATGTCGGTCCCGCCAATCGCAACCGCGGCGATGACGTCCAGTTCGATCCCGTCAGCAGCGGTTGGCACAGCAGAGTCCAACCGCGCCGTTAAGATGATGGCCGCCAACGCACAGCAGACACCCGAGATGATGTAGACAAATGCAATGTGGCGCTTGACATTGATGCCGGATAACTTAGCGGCCACTTCATTACCACCGATGGCGTAGATGTGGCGGCCAAACTTGGTGTAGCGTAACACGTATGCTCCCAAAATGAAGATCACCACCATGATGATGGCGGGAATTGGAATCACGCCAATGCTGCCGCCTAACACGTCAAAACTCTGGGGTAACGTATAGACGGGCTGCCCGCCGGAGATGGTGTAGGCCAACCCCCGAAACATGGTCATGGTCCCCAACGTTGCCACGAAGGGTTGCAGGTTTAACTTGGCGATCAGGAACCCGTTCAAGGCCCCCACCAAGCCACCAACGACGATGCCCGCTAGGATGGCACCGATCACTGGTACACCCGCCTTCATCATCATGGCCATTGCCAGACCATCAAAGGCGATGATCGACCAACGGACAGGTCAATGCCGGCCGTTAAGATCACGTAGGTCATCCCCACCGCTACGATCCCAACCTGCGCAATTTGTAGCAGCACGTTGAAGATGTTATTGACGGTGGTAAAGTTTGGCGCAAATAACGCCATGGCAACCACTAAGATAATCAGCGCGATCGACACGCCGAAGTTATCGTTCGCGATGAGTTTGGTCAAGAGACCAGGTTGCTTTTGAACCGTATTTTTTCCATTCACATTATCCATTGTCCTCGACCTCACTCGTCGCTAATTTCATGATGCTGGCCTGAGTGGCCGTTTCACGGTTGAGTTCGCCGGAGATCCGGCCCTCTCGCATGACCATGATTCGGTCACTCATGCCAGAACTTCGGGCAATTCTGATGAGATCATCAGGATGCGACGCCCTTTTCCTTCAGTTGATTCATAATCGCGTAAATTTCAGTCTTGGCGCCCACATCGATTCCTCGGGTGGGTTCGTCCATGATCAGCACTTCGGGTGCGACTTCCAGCCACTTGGCTAAAACCACCTTCTGCTGATTACCACCACTTAAAGTCGCAACTTTTTGCTGACCACTGACCGCTTTGATCGCCAACTCATCCATAAATTGCTGTCCAACCTGCTTTTCACGCTTGAGGCTCAGCGCGCCACTACCGCTTTGAACCGACTTCAACGCTGGCAGGGTGATGTTTTGACAAATATCCAAGGTCATCACTAAGCCTTCGTCACGCCGGTTTTCAGTCACAAAGCCCACGTGGTTGCGAATCGCATCCGCCGGCGTCCGAAACTGCACGACCTCACCGTTCAAGGTCACCGAACCCGCCGTGTAGCGGTCGGCCCCAAAGATAGCCCGAGCCACTTCCGTTCGACCAGCCCCCATCAACCCAGCTAAGCCAACGATCTCACCCGCGTGCACCGCTAAGTCCACGTCTTGGAATCGGGTGCCGCTGAGATGACGCACCCGCAGCCGCTCCGGCCCCGGTGCCACGTCAACGTGTGGAAACTGATTCTTGATCTCCCGCCCGACCATCATCGTGACTAACCGATCATGGGTGGCGTCTTCAATGGCGATTTCACCAATCGTACTGCCGTCTCGCATCGTGGTGACCGTATCGCCCACAAACTTGAACTCTTCCAACCGATGGGAAATGTAAATGATCGAAATGCCGTTGCGTTTCATGTCATTCACGATTTCAAATAAGTGGGTGATCTCTTCGTCCGTTAAAGCCGCCGTTGGCTCGTCCATGATGACGATCCGGGCTTTGGTCGAAAGGGCCTTCGCAATTTCGACCATTTGTTGCTGGGCAACGCCCAATTCAGAGATCCGCTGCTTAGGATTGATGGCAACGTGCAGTCGGTCTAACACCGCCTGTGCTTCACGGTTCATGGCGTCAAAGTCGATCCGTCCGCCACGACCCGTGAGTTCGCGTCCCAGAAAAATATTTTCAGCAACGCTGAGCTGAGGAACCAAATTGAATTCCTGATAAATCATACTGATGCCGTTTTGTTCGGCGTCAGCTGCGTTCGTGATTGTCACCGGCTTACCGTCGATAAGGATCGTCCCGCTGTCCTTGTGATAGGCTCCGGTTAGAACCTTCATCAACGTGGATTTACCGGCACCATTTTCCCCCAGCAAAATATTGACCTTCCCACGCTGCAGGGTCAACGCGGCATTTTTTAAAATCTGAACGCCCGCGAAACTGATATTGATGTCTTGCATCTCTAAAATGATGTCAGTTTTTTCCACGTTGTCTCACCTTACTTTGTGTATTTGGCCACGTTTGACTTATCCACAACCACCGTTGGAATTTCGTTAATGACGTTAGCCTTCTTTTGACCTTTGATTGCCTTGATGGCATCTTGCACAGCACGCTTACCCATCATCTTAGGGTTAGTGTAAACGGAACCGGTGACGGAACCCTTCTTGATAGCAGCCAAGGTGTTCGGGTTACCATCGATCCCGATAGTGATGGCGTTCTTGATGCCGGCTTGCTTAGCAGCTGAAGCGGCACCTAAAGCCATTTCATCACTCAAGCCGTAGAAGGTGTTGATGTCCTTGTTCCCTTGGTACATGTTAGTGGCCGTATCCAAGGCCTTACCACGATCCCAGTTAGCAGGTTGCTTAGCGACAATCTTGATGTTCTTGTATTGCTTAGCTGCGTCCACGAAGCCGCCTTCCCGGTTTTCGGTAAATACCCCAGGCAAGCCTTCAAGGATCCCAACGTTCAACTTCTTATCGGCATACTTCGTGCCAAGCCATTTAGCAACACTGGCGCCGGCCTTCTTTTGGTCGTAACCAACGTAAGAGTAAACCTTGGCGTCTTTAACTTTACTAATTGAGTTGAAGACCACAACGGGTACTTTGTCACGGTTAGCCTTCTTAACGGCTGCCGCCATCGTCTTGTCATCAGTGGTACAGATGGCAATGGCGTTAGTGCCCTTACTCAATGAATCTTCAACGATCTTCAACAGGCCTTCGTAATCGTCTTCCTTTTGTGGTGCCAAGACGTTCAACTTGTACCCTTGGGCCTTGGCTTCTGCTTGGCACCATCGATTGTTGATTTATAGAACGGACTCACCATGGCAGGTGGCAAGAAGGTGATCGTTTTTTCACTCTTGCTAGACGAGCTACTTGAACTCTTATTCCCACAGGCGGCCAATCCACCGACCATCGCAACTGCTGCTAAGCCAAGCATGGCTTTTTTAAAGAATGATTTTTTCACTACAAGTCCTCCCCAGTACTTAACAACGTGATTAAGCCGTTAAATACAATTACATAATATGAGCTGTGTCCTTACGCAAAGCATTGTATCATCGTGATATTTTAAATTCAACGTCATATTTGTGCGTAAATCAGGTGTTATTTTTATGAAAGCTTATTTTCATTCAGGGAAATTGCTGGTTTGTGGTGGGTTAAATAAATTTTATGTTTTCATTACTACGTGATAATAGTTTTGAGCGGTTGAGGCCGTCAATTGGTTTCAATCTGACGTTAGAATGGCGTGGTAAGGCTGTGAAATCAACGTTTTATTATTTCCGTTACAACTGTTTGCTGAACTTGTTATACTATAAGTAATCAACTACTCACTTACTGGAGGTCGAACAATCATGACAACTGAACAAGAACGAATGCTGGCTGGCGAAATGTACAACTCCATGGACGCTGATTTAGTGGCGCAACGCGAATCGGCACATAATGACTGCTTAGCCTATAATCAACTCCCTGAAGCAGCGGAAACTGAACGGCAAACGTTGGTAGATCACCTCATGCCCAACCATGGCGAGGGTTGCTACTTACAGGGTCCCGTCCAATTTGATTACGGGCGCTACATCACGGTGGGCGATAACTTTTACGCCAATTTCAACTTCACGGTACTAGACGAAGCACCGATTACGGTTGGCAACAACGTCATGTGCGGGCCTAACGTTACACTGGTCACCGCCCTTCACCCTCTGCGTTATCAGCAACGCAATATGAAGACCAAGGATCGTGATGGCGAGGATTACAGTTACGAACACGCCCTACCTATCACGATTGGCGATAACTGTTGGCTGGCTAGCAACGTCACCGTCATTGGCGGTGTTACGATTGGCAGTGGCTGTGTGATTGGTGCCGGCAGCGTAGTTGTTAAGGATATTCCGGCTAATTCGCTGGCTGTGGGGAATCCTTGTCGGGTGGTTCGAGAGATTACGGAAGCGGATCAACTTGGCGCTGACGGTATGCCTAGATAACTAACTATTACAACCTAAAAAGCAGTGCGCCAATGATCATCATTAGTGCACTGCTTTTAATTTAATTTCAGTTACTTCAATTCCTGCGGCATCTCAAACCCCTGTGCCTTCAAAATCGCGCCAATTTCATCCCGGTGCTTCTGATCCGCCCCAAGGTGTCGGCGAACCAGACTCGTAAACGTTTCGGGTCGGGCATTACTCCCCCGACTAGTATAGTAATCGCTAATGGCTTGGTCATAGTCAGCCATTGCATCCGCTTGGAAAGTTGGGTAACTGTCTTCACCAACCACCAACTGCCGTGGTAACCGTGGCTTTTGATCAGGCACCGTTTCCGGCACCCCTACCATCAGCAAGTAATGGAAGGTGTATTTGGCAAATGAAGTAAATCAATCATTTGTTGCGGATCGTTTAAAATACTCCCCAGTACCACGCCGCCCATTCCGGAGCGTTCCGCCGTGGCCAACACGTTTTGGACAGCCAAGGTGGCATCAAACGCTCCGGCTAAGAATGCGTTCCAGTTGGTAAAGGTGTGCACGTTGCTCCCCGGTTCAGTCAAACGAATATCACGCCCGGTATCAACAACAAAGATGAACAGTTCACCGTTATCCTGACGCAGTGCCAGACTACCGCTGATCTTTGAAATTGCAGCCCGTAGTTCCGGCTTAGTGATGCGAATCAAGGTAAATGATTGTAGAAACTCACTGGTCGACGTTGCGCGAGCGGCATCTTCCAGTGCCCGATAATCAATTTTAACCGGCTTAAAGCGCCGAATGGTACGGTGTTGCAATGATGCTGAATCCATGAACTCATCTCCAGAATTGTAATTATCGTTTATGATAGCACAATCTTGGGAGATTACCGTATTTGAAGACCGCTTAAGCCCCGAGTTTACAAACACATTTCCCCACCAAATTCTAAAAAATCATCTCATAAACCGCATATTACCGTTAAGAAAGCACTTCAATTTTCACGGTGTCTAGCCTGTCTCTCTCACTGGGATTCAATCTTGTACTCATCTACTTTGTTAAGTAACTACCGAACTGCCATTGTTCTCTAATTGCCCCTTGATAGTCTGAAATCGTGATTAACCCGCTATCGGACAATTGAATTGCAGTCCGGGTAACTGACAATCGTTTAAGTCAAATACTTACAGAATCATGGGAGGTTCGCAACATGGGGGATCAACGAAAACAATTGGCTCATCTAACTCGGCTAATGATGAGCTTATTACTAACCACAGCCGTGCTAGGGCGTACAACACTACCCGCACACGCCGCAACATCACCAAATGCACCACAACCGTCATCAACTCAAATTCGGCCAACGGTGCGCACACCATATAACCCAATTGAAAGTGACACCTTTTTAACCCATCAGGCATCGACGTGAACGCTATCAACCAAACGGATGACCTGAAAGTGGCCGCACTCTTCCACATCTTCGCTAATCAGGCTGCACTGATTGCTGATACTAATGGTAACTTAGCCGTGGGGAGCCTTACTCAAGCTAACGACTTCGGCACCCGTGGCACTTCGCCTAATTTGAGTACTAGCGACATTAATTACATTCAACACTTAACTGCCACTATTTCGGATAACGCCTTTCGTAACCCGATCTTTAACCACGTGGTATTTGGCAATTCAATTAAACTCGATGCCAAAAACGATCAGGTCTACGTCAACGGTCAGCGAAGTTCGTTGAAAACGGCAGATGTTCGTCAAGATCCTGCTGATCAGGTCTATATTGATTTGCCAACTGTGTTCCAATCATTAACGCAAACCGCAACTGATTTCGCTAGTCAGCCAGAATCTGCCGGGGTTGTGAGCGACTATTCAGACCTGAATAATCGCACAATTGACGTGTCGAACGCAACGACCACCAACGGCCACGTTTACGTTAGCGTTCCCTACCGGTATTTGCACGACTCACAACCACTCACGATCAAGGGGCTTGCCAGTGAACTCACGGGACCAACCGTTGTCATCAACGTCACTGATCTGCCCGACAAACCAACAATCAACACCCAAACGTTATTAAAATACGAGCAGGATCCTCAAGCAATCACCAACGGCGAATCTCACCACTACCCTAACCACCTCTTATGGAATTTTGGCATTGGTAGTCAGGCCATCACCTTCAGCGGCGGTCGCTTTATGGGTAGCGTCTTAGCCCCTAACGCCTTGCTTGACGCTCAGGTTAATGTGGACGGCAACTTGGTTGCTAATCAAGTCACCATTTCTGGCGGTGAATCTCATCGTTGGGACTTGCAGCCCGGAACGGATACTGATACGGATAAGCCAACGGACCCAGATAAACCAACCGATCCTGATAAGCCCACAGATCCGGAGAAACCAACCGATCCGGACAAGCCCACGGAGCCAGGCAAACCGACTAACCCCGATAAGCCCACAGAACCAGATAAACCAACGACACCAGAAAAGCCAGCCAAACCGGCAGAACCCAATCAACCAATCGCACCGGAAAAACCAGGGTTGCCTACTCGCCCAAGTCCGCCTCACGAATCAGCGCCTTCAACCGATTTAGATAACGTCACAACAACTAACACCACCTCGGCTCATCAAGCGCCAAGTTCGGCCATCGTTCGACCAGCAGCCTCACGTATTTTTACTTCAAGCGCTCACGCTACGCCAGCTCAGGAAGCGACTGATAACGCGCAATTACCTCAAACGAGTGAACCAGTGACTAGTCAAAATTGGCTAACCTTACTTGGCGCGAGTCTCTTAACCATTTCCTCGAGTCTACACTTCCGGCGCTCCCGTAACGAGTGAGTCAAAATTAAGTGCATTAAAGTTTCGTCACATGACGGGACTTGCTATAATCTCAAACGAAAAGGAGCGACTGACAACTATGAGCTATAATCTGACCGACGAACAATGGCAGCGTATCGAACCACTATTTCCGACTCAGGTTACTGGTCGTCCCGCTGCTGATAAGCGCCGCATCTTAAACGGAATTATTTGGATTGCGAGGACGAATAACCCCTGGCGCATGCTACCACCGGAATACGGGCCGTGGCAAACTGTTTATTCTCAATTACAAAAGTGGATTAAATTGGGTATTTTAACGCAAATTATTGAAGAACTTCAGAAAACTGATTGGGAGTATACGAACTTAACCGCAACGGATGGTCGATTAGGTTTGGATCAACAAGCGGACTAAGGTAAGCACGCATCAATTTTCTGGTTAGGGCCTTTCATGTCAAAAATTTAATATTTAGCCTTAAACCATGTATTCACCTCAATTTTGAGGACGATAACTTCCCTGCTTTCTTGTCGGTCTAAAAGGTTACGCCTATAATATGCCTATTCACTGGGAGGCTTTCAACATGAAAATCAACACATGGATGTTATCATTAGCAGTTGTCGCTGGCGGTGTTTTGGGCATTGGCACGATGCAGACGACGGTCCACGCTAGCGCATCCGTTCGCTACTACACCAACATTAAGAACCAAAATGTGACGGTAACCAATGCGAACGCGCCAGTCTGGACGACTGCTTCACTGAAGCACAGATCTGGCACCATGCAAAATTACGGCACAACGGTGCAACAATACTACGCCGCTCACATCCGCAAACGTAACGGTAAAACCTACGTTTACTACAAATTCCGCGTTGGTAAAAAGACCGGCTGGGTATGGCATGGGTATTTGAAAACCAGCGCTACCAGCTCAACCACGACTACGCCAAACAAAACGGTCAACGGCATCACAGTCACTAATTCCGACAAATTGCCAGTTGAAAAAGTTGATTGGAACAGCATCACCGGTAATGGCACCTTTTCAGCAGATAAGACGCTGATGCAGCTGTTTCCAAATGCTATCTACAGCGATGCGTTGTATTCAACTGCCAAAAGCTATAACAACCTTGATGACGGCGTAGATCGCGGTAATTACTTTGATACTGATGAAACGGCCACACTGGCAAAAAATCTCGGGGTCAACAGTAGCGTGACACCTGTGATTATCAAGGCCTCCGTCAGCGAACCAGAACCATTCACTAAAACAGCGATTGAAACGGCTTTGACTAAGGCTGGTTACGATGCTACAAAGCGAGCACAATTTAGCGGTTGGTACATCGGCGGTTCGATTGAGCCTGACAGTTGGCTGATGAAGGCGCCTATGGTGGGATGACGACCATTATTTTGATTCCCAACAAGTAGTTGGCGAGGTAAGAACCGTTCGTTTAGACATCTGCATCAACCAAAAGATCCGCGAATTCCTAGTTTGGAAGTCTGCGGATCTTTTTTCTGTCGATATAATTGGGTTTAAGTTAACGCACTAGTTCGATAGTTACTAATATCGCCTTTTTTCAGCTTTTTAAGCACTCAAACTAGCCTGCTCATCAATCATCCTGTTCCACCGCCAAAACCTTTCCAGACTGCGCATTGACCTTCACGCTAGTCTCCTGTCCCTGATTTTCAAACTGAATGTCCCAGTATGTTTGACCAGCTTCTCGTTCGAGAGAGATCTCAGTCGCAGCTTGTCCTTTAGCTTTGCTCCGGGCGTTTTGAACGGCTTTACTAACGCTGATCAGGTGATCTAAGTTCAGCGCCTCAGCCTTTCGTTCGACACCGTTAGCTTCATCCGTGTCCAGTGCCTCGCTCTTTTTATCAGTAACCGTCGCCGTCTTCGCATTTAGGTTTAACGAATATTCCTTGCTATCATCAACGCCCTCAACCTCGTACTGGTAGTCACCTAACTGTTTTTCTAGGGAGAGCCCAGTAATATCGCTGTTTGGAAATACCTGCTGATACCGCTTGATTGCGGTGGCCGCGGACACTTTCACCTTCGTAACGTCTGTCGTTGTTGTCGACTGACTGCTCGTACTTGAACTAGGACTACTTGCGGACTGGCTGCTGCTAGTTGCTTGACTACTTTGATCATCAGACTTCGACGCATTGTTGGCGGAACATCCCGCTAAGGTCAATGAGAGAAGTAACGCTAACATTAATTTGGCTTTCATCGCGTAGACACCCTTTCTAAATGGCGGTCAGTGGTTTCGTCGCATTAATGATATTGATTACCATTTAGTTTACCGGGTGAAGTACTCGATTTCAATCCATTTTGATGTCCTCATTAAACTTTTAAGACGATCATCCATCAGTTACCGCTGATAGGCAACTACTTACTGAGTGCCGCTACAATAATGTCTTCGATCAACCGTAAATCGTCCTCTTCATCGGTCGGTTGTTCTGGGAGAATCTTGGTCCGTTGAAGAAAATACGCGATTAACTGTCCACCAAACGTTCGAAAAACGGCCAGTGGTGTTAGCTCTTCCCGCAATTCGCCGGTCTGCTTCAGCGCGCCGTAGATTCGGGTCACGAATTGCGGCTCCGTTTCCTTGATAAACTGCATCATCTTCGCCTTCATTTGCGGATTGGTCATCATCTGGGAGAAGAAGATCAGCATCACATCGGTGTTATCTTCCAAAAACTGAAACCGGTTCTGAACCAAAAAGTGGACCGTCTGCTGGATCGTCTTGGTTGTGGGAATCGTTGCCAAAAAATCTTCCCGGTAGTTTGGTAGCAAATCGCTCACGATCGGCATCAGGATACTCTCCAATAAATCCTGCTTGGTTTTAAAATACTTAAAGATCGTCGCCTGGCTCACCCCAGCATGCTTCGCAATTTCAATCGTGGCCGTGCCATCATACCCATTTCGGGAAAACAGTTCTAACGCGGACTGAATCACTGCGCGCTTGCCCTTGGGCATCTCCTGCTCCGTCAGCCAATCCCGGTAACTCGCAAAAATTACTTGTTTCATCGTTTCACTCCCTCTAGATACGACAAGGTATCAGCCAATTCACCGGGCGATGAACTGCCTGATACTCGTCAGTAATGCGTTGAACGCTCATGCGTTCCACGTTGTTATTCAGTTAAACTTTTCGGTAACGCCGTAACCCAAGCACGTTACCAATCGTTAAGACAACTAGGAAAATCAGCAAGACACCAATGTCTAAGCCCAGTGACGACAGGTTCTCGCCCCGCATCATGATGGCCGTTACAGCGTCCCCGGCGTATTTGATTGGAATAATGTATGAAATATCTTGAATCCAGTGCGCCATCGAGTCCATCGGAATAATTCCTGAGAAGAAGACCTGCGGAATGACCACCACTGGGATGAACTGCATCATCTGGAACTCGGACCGCGCAAACGTCGACAGCAAGATGCCAAACGCCAGCGCAACCAGTGCCAGAATCAGGTTGATCACCACAATGTTGAGCACGTTACCGACCACGTCGACTCCCAGCAACCAAATCGTCGCAAACACGATCACTAACGTTTGAAATACCGCTAGGATCCCGTAACTCAACATGTAACCCAGCACGATCTCGGACCGCTTCACCGGCGTTGCCAATAACCGAGATAAGGTTCCGCTGGTCCGTTCCTTCAACAGCGCCATCCCGGAAATCAGGAAGACGAAGAAGAAGACGAAGAAGCCCATCAGAATTGGTAGCATTTTATCAAAGAAGCCGGTATCCGCATCGCCGTAGACGTAGTGGCTGGTGATCTTCGGCGTTGCGCTCTTAGCTTGACTGCTTTGAACTTTCGCTTGCTTGGCTTGGAGTTGCTGCTGCATCGCGGTTGGTAAGGCTTTTTGGAGTGTCGCAATTGTCTTTTGCGCCACGCCTAACTGAGTCTTCATCTTACTTACGTTAGTTGCCGTCATGGCACTGGAGAAGGCCATCTTCACAGCAGAAGTCTTACTAGAATCCGTGTTGGCGTACGTCATCGTGAAGTGGTTGTCCTTCTTTTCGCGGATAATCGCGTCCACTTTTTGATCCTTCAACGCCTGTCGCGCCGATTTTTGCGTGTCGTATTTGTGCACCTGAACGTGCTTCACATTATCCAAATTGGTGTTCAAGCTGGACGTTACGCCAACCGTGGCCACTTTTACGCTAGTTGTTGAATTAGCCGTAAAAATCACACTCATCAGCCACAACACCAAAATTGGCGCCAAAAACATCATCGCTAGGGTTCGCTTGTCTCGCAAGAGTTCCTTTAGAACCCGGTTCATAATCGCAATTGCTCTCATTCGAATTCACCTTCCGCCTTTAAGAATACGTCTTCAATCGAATCGGCCTTGTATTGGGTCTTCAAAACAACCGGTTCATCAAAGGCAATGACTTCGCCACCCAGTAACAGTGCCACTTTATCAACCAATTCAGCTTCATCCATCACGTGGGTCGTGATCAAAATACTGCGGCCCTCATCCCGAATGGCGTTCAACTCTTTCCAAATCTGCCGCCGTAATGCGGGATCAATGCCAACGGTTGGTTCATCTAAAATCAATAATTCAGGATTACCTAACAGTGCAATGGCAAGTGACAACCGTCGCATCATCCCGCCGGAGTAACCGCTGACCCGCTTATCCAGATCAGCCGTTAAGTCAACGACTTGCGCAACGTGGTCAATAGCGGCCTTGATCTCACCCTTGGCGATGCCCTTCATTTGGGCGTAGAACTTGAGGTTTTCTCGCGCTGATAAGGAATCGTATAACGCATCCGTTTGGGCCATGTACCCGATCCGGGCAAGTAGTTGCCGGTTCGGCATCGTTTCACCAAAAATTTCCGCCGTTCCACCATCGGTGACTTCCATCCCCAAAGCGGTCTTGATCACCGTTGACTTGCCGGCCCCAGATGGTCCGATCAACCCAACGATCTCCCCTGACATCACGGTGAGGTTAATGTCCTTTAACACCGTTTGTTTGCCAAAGCGTTTGACTAAATGTTGTAAATTAATAATGGCTGCTGTCATCTTGCATCGCCCCTAACTTGTTTTCGTTTAATAGATTAGTGATTGATTACTCACCAGTGAGTATAAACTCACTTTTGGGTGACGTCAAGTGAGTTTGGTTGAATTTTTAATTTTGGCTTAGGCCTTGATACGTCTAACGTCAATAGTGGTAAGTAATTGCTCACTTTTCGAATTATTTTGATTAACTGCCGACCCATAAAAAACGGTCGCCCTCATCAGTAACCGTTCTCACCTATTCAGAAATAATCAATTTTAGCACCACCTGCTTAATCGTTGCCTTTTAATCATCACTCCTCTAAACTATGGGTAATCTAACAAAGTAGGTGATCTGATGGATCCACAAAAACAATTTTTCACTTTTTTGATTGACCGGACGTTACCAGAGATGCAAGATGATGTTAAAGCGATGTTAGCCGATGCCTTTAAGCAACAAGCAGCGGGTACTTTCGACCAGACGGCATTCAAGGACTTTGCTGCGAAGTTAGCGCCAAAGTTACTGCCAGATAAAGTGACTGAGGTTCAAGAAGCCATGGCGAAGTTTGCTTCGGGACTGAAGAAATAAACAGAAAAACAGGCGTCACGTAATCGAGATGTTTTCGATTCGTGACGCCTGTTTTTGATTGCGATATCCGACTAGCAGATGCTAGTATTTTTGATAGTATTCTTGCCCGGCAAACGATTTCGTGTAAGTCAACCGAACCCGGTTGTGACTGTACCGTTTAACGTACCAAGTCTGAGTCTGATCCACGTAGGCGTTCCCGCGAATTTCATACAATCCAGCCTTGAGCTTACGGTATTTGGCCTTGCCGTTGATGCCAAAAACGTTGGCTGAACTCACATACTTCTTGCTGTGACTGTACTCGTTCTGCCAAAATTGCAGTTTATAAGTCGTGATGTGCAGATAACTTCTGAAATAGTACGGTTTCACCGACTTAAATGCTGTCCGGTACTTGCCACGTAAGACGGTTGGCGTTCCTTTGTGCCAAGTCGCAGCGGATGCGTGAGTGTTGATATTACTGACCCCGAACGCTACTCCTAGTGAAGCTGCGATGATTAATGATGTGCCTAACTTTTTCATAATGAAATCCCCCCAATAGAGGATTATATCATTTATGTTTAGCGTGAAATTGTGCAGTTAGACAAAACACGCAACATGCAATCAGTATCCCGATTGCATGTTGCGTGTTTTGTTGGGTATGTAACTGGCGTTTTGGTGCGTAACTGTCCTCAATCCTAAACGTGCTCCACAAAACTGAAAGCTGCACCTAAGCTACTCCCGACACAAAGCCGAAACCCACGCCTTTCTGTCGGGAGTAACTTAGGCTCCGCTTTCAAACCGTTTTGTTCCACACTCTCTCTACTCAACTATAAGTTCAACTTCAACCAACGCTCCAGCCGGAATTACCGCCGCAAACGTTGACCGGGCTGGCTTTGATTCAACGTAGTCGCCGTAGATGGCGTTGAACTTGCCGAAGTCATCGATGTTCTTTAACAGGCAGGTCGCTTTCACCACGTCCTTGTAGGACTTGCCGGCTGCTTCCAAGATGGCACCTAAGTTCGCCATGACTTGCTTGGTTTGAGTTTCAATGTCGTCGCCCGCTAACTTGCCAGTTTTGGGGTCAATCCCAATTTGGCCGGAAATGAAGACTAAGTCGCCGGTCTTCTTAGCCTGAGAATAGGGTCCGAGTGGTTCTGGTGCGTTTGCGCTATAAATCGTTTCCATAAATTAAATCCTCCTGAGATTAATGCCATTATTTTATCATAAATAACTCATTAGTAGTAATTAGTTTCGTTGCTAAAACAAACTGTTGCATTCCCGATGAACTTCAATTATCATGAATGAATAAAATAAATTATTCATTCACGGAGCTAATCAACCATGCCATCAGTTCTAGAGGCCGCAACCACGGCCTTTCTCGCCAACGGCTATAAACACACTAACGTTGTTCAAATTGCGAAGGCTGCCGAAATTGCGACCGGTTCGTTCTATAAATTCTACCCGTCCAAGCAAGCCGTTTTTCTCGCCGTTTACGATGCTGAAAACGAGCGGTTACGCGCGACGTTAACTGCTAAACTGGAAGACGGTATCGGTCTAGTCGATGGCGCAACCATGATCGTCCGCACGGTATTTGACACGATTAAACAAAATCAAGTGTTGATGGAATGGTACCGACCGGAAATTGGGCCGCTACTACATGATACCTATCAGAAGCGGATGGTGGCTGGGACTTACGGGTTCAGCAATGTCCTTGTACGGTGGTTTGATGAACAGCAACGCGAACTGGGGTTAAGCGTTGCGCAACAGCAGTATTTACAACGGGGCGTTCAATTTTTGAACGATTTAGATCAAGTGTTAACGGCTGAAACCTTTGTGAACCAGACGGAAACGCTGGTATTAATGGTGCAGGCCTACCTAGAAAAGTTTGTTTTGGAGGAAAACTAGTGAAAAAAATCATTTTGTGGGTCATTTCAATTATCGTCATCATCGCTGCGCTAATTGGCGCTGGTGCCGGCTGGGCGATTGCCAGCAATCATCGCATCGACCTGAACCGGTTCTCGGTGTCAAAACTGACGCAAAAAACGCTCACCTCGACCACCGCGGTTCGGAACCTGTCATTGAATGTGCGAACTGCCGTGGTGGAGATTAAAGCTGGCTCACAATTTACGATTAACGCCACCAACGTGACCAACGATGAATTACAATTGCGTGAAGCTGGCGATACGGTCACCGTTACCCAAGCTCAAGCCGGTCAACACCACTTTGAGTTGGGTCGCTCTGCCAAGATCACCATTACGGTGCCCACTCAACTCACGACGCTGAGTGCCGACCAGCTCAACGGAACTTTGAAGTTGACCGACATCAGTATCGATCACCTCAACTTGACTCACAGTAACGGCACTACCCAACTCACGGATGTCTCACTGAAAGAAGCCGGAACCCTAACCAAGCAAAATGGCAGCACCACGCTAAAACGAGTGAGTGTCCCGGGGCTGCAAGTCCGGCTCAAAAACGGTCAAGCACACCTCAATGGTCGAAAAATTTCTAACCACTACAACGATCACCACGCCGAACAACTGGTCTTAACAAGCAACAACGGCCAAGTTAACGTGACAACTAAATAATTCAAATCAACGAAAGCCACTAGCTAATTTCCAACCCGGAAACTAGCCAGTGGCTTATTTGGTACTTATAATCCTAACGCTTCCGTCACAAACTGAGCCGCCACTCGTGATAACTGATTTTTACGGTAGGCAACTTGCAACTGACTCACAACAGGTTCATCAAACCCACACGTGGCGAACCGGTCATCTATAAAGGCCTGTGCGGTTTTATCAAACAAAAACGTGACCCAGTTGTTGGTCTGAATCAAACTCAAAAGCGTTTCAGCGTGCATCGTCGTTAGGCGGATATTGGGAATTAATTCCGCCTCGTGATAACGGGCCGTTACCAGCTCATATACCCCGGAACCCGCACCAAGTAGCACCACATCGTACCCGGCTAAATCCCGCACGTTTACCGACTGGCGTTGCGCCAAAGGATGGTCGTGCGCCATCACAACCTTCAACTCATCGGTTGCAATCGTCTGACACACATACTGTGCTGGTTCCAATTGTTGGGTTTGCATATCTCGTAAAATACCGAGATCAATTTCACCACGTTGTAATCGTGTCAAAACCGCATCTCCAGGCTGCTCTGTCAATTGAACGTTGATATCCGGATAATGTTTAATAAAGGATTTAAGCGCCACTGTCAATCCATACTGTGAGGCGATTGGAATCATATCTAACCGTAGCGTGCCACGATGTAGCGCTTCATACGACCTGATTTCCGACTTAAGTTGTTCGTACGTTGCAGTCTCTCGTTGCGCAAATCGGTAAAATCGCTCCCCGGTTTCTGTAATGGTTAGGTGCTGCCGGTTAGCGGTTAGAATCAACTTCGTCCCTAACTCTTCTTGCATGGCTTTTAGCCGTTTTGATAAGGCTGACTGTGACATGTTCAGGGTTGCAGCAGCACTGGACACGCTTTTTGCTTCATAAACGGTAATAAATTGCTGTAAGTCTTCAAAAGTCAATTAACCACCTCCTATTTTTTAGTTATGCCACTTTCGACTAATACTAGTCAGAATCGGAATTGAGGTTACGCCACTGTTCCGCCACAATAAAACTCATGGAGGCATCACAATGACAGAAAAACAATATGATTTACGACAAGTCCTAGCTGAACTGCAAAATGATCCAGCTAACTACCATGAAACGAACCTTGAAGCTGACCCCAATGCAGAAATTAGTGGTATCTACCGCTACATTGGTGCAGGCGGAACCGTTGAGCGGCCAACCCAAGAAGGACCAGCATTGATGTTTAACACCATTACCGGGTTTCCCGATGCCCGCGTCTTAATTGGTCTAATGGCCAGTCGGCGCCGAGTTGGCAAGATTTTTCATCAAAATTGGCGCAACCTTGGCCATTTTTTAAATCAGGCTGTTGAACAACCAGTAGCACCCGTTACCGTTCCGGAAGATCAGGCGCCAGCCCACACCGTTATTCATCGCGCCACCGATCCAGATTTTGACATTCGCCGCTTGGTTCCCGCACCCACCAACACCGAATATGATGCTGGCCCATACATCACAGCCGGCCTTGTCTATGGATCTAGTATGGATAAATCCAAAAGTGATGTAACGATTCACCGCATGGTCATCGAAGGCAAAGACGAAATTGGCATTTATATTCTCCATGGTAGCCGTCATATCGGTGTTTTTACGGATGAATACGAGGCAGCCAACACGCCAATGCCAATTACCATCAATATTGGCTTAGATCCAGCCGTCCTCATCGGGGCAACTTTCGAACCACCGACCACCCCACTAGGCTTCAATGAACTCGGCGTTGCTGGCGCCATTCGACAACAGGCCGTTCAACTTGTCGATGGCGTGACCGTCGATGAAAAAGCCTTAGCTCGAGCCGAATACACCATTGAAGGTTACATCATGCCAAACGAACGCATTCAGGAGGATCTCAACACCCACACCGGTCACGCAATGCCCGAATTTCCTGGTTATAACGGTGACGCGAACCCAGCCGTTCAGGTCATCAAAGTCACGGCCGTTACTCACCGCGAACATCCGATTATGCAGACCGTCATTGGGCCATCCGAAGAACACGTCAGTCTCGCCGGTATTCCAACCGAAGCTTCGATTCTCGATCTCGTAAACCGTGCGATTCCCGGCAAAGTCACCAACGTCTACAATCCGCCAGCTGGTGGTGGTAAATTCATGTCGATCATGCAGATCCATAAATCAGAACTCGCTGACGAAGGCTTACAACGCCAAGCGGCAATTCTCGCATTTTCAGCCTTTAAAGAACTTAAGACCGTCATCTTAGTTGATGAAGATGTCGATATATTTGATATGAACGACGTGATGTGGACTCTGAATACGCGCTTTCAAGCTAACCGTGACATTATGGTACTTGAAGGAATGCGCAATCACCCACTGGATCCATCGGAGTTACCCGAATACGACCCGACCCATATCCGAGTCCGGGGAATGAGTTCAAAACTCGTCTTAGATGGTACCGTTCCGTTCGACATGCGCGACAAATTCGAACGGGCGCAATTTAAACACGTTGCTAATTGGCAAGATTATCTGAAGTAACTTTAGTATGCCAAAAAGCTAGCTATTGAGCAATCCTCAATCAGCTAGCTTTTTTGATTTAGTCAGCCATCACCCGGTGCAACCCAACGCTCCCAATCAGCATCACCGCCACAACCAAAGTCATGTACTGCGGCAACACCCAAACGGTCCCGTTGTGCATCGTACTCATCAACAGCGTCAGCGCACTGATGCCAAGGTAGTACCCCAAACTCAACAGCCCACTAGCGGTCCCCATCACGTCTTCAAACCCGATCAGTACTCGGTTGAGCACCATCGGTAACGCGAGGTTGATTCCAGTAAAGGCCAAGAAAATGGCGATAAATGCGGACACTAACTGCTGAATGCCAACAAACAGCGCCACTGAACCAATCAACGCTAACCTTAACCCAACATCGATCAGCGTCTCCGGTGTCACCCGCCCCACCAGCGTGGTGGCTAAACTCGCCCCAACCAAGCTAGCGGCCGCAATCACCATCCCGGACCAGCCGTACTGAACGGCGGATAGGCCAAAGTGGGTTTCAAACACAAACGGTGCTTCGGCATAGTAACTGAACAGCACGCCGTTAATGCCACTAATCAGCACCCCGTACACCCACACGCGTGGAGTCCGTACCAACCGCCCGGCAACTTGCCACCATGAGATTGTCTGCGTCACGACCTGCGTCAATGTTTCCGGTAACCGTAGTTTCGTATAGCCCCACAGCAACATCGCCATGATCACTAACGCGAAGAATACGCTGTGATAGCCGCCCCAGTAAGTCTGAAGCGCCCCACCAATCAGCGGCCCCAACGCCGGTGATAACGACATTGCAGCACTCACTTGCGCAAACACTCGCTCACCGCAAACGCCACTGAAACTTTCACGCATAATGGTCTGCGTGACCACTGAACCAACCGCTGCTCCAAAGGCCTGAAGTAGCCGTGCTGTCATCAGTAACGGAAACTGACCAGCAAACAGCAGGCCAAGGTTCCCAATCAAATAAACCACAATGCCCCACAGCATCGCTTGCCGCCGACCAATTCGGTCTGACAGCCAGCCCCAAAACACAACGCCGACCGCAAAGCCGATAAAGTAACTGCTCATGGTCAACTGACTGGTCTGGGCACTCACGTTGAAGGCCCGACTCAACGCCGGCAATACCGGCGCAAAAATTGATTCGCTGATCTGGGGAAACCCCACCAGCGCAATGATGATCAAAATAGATGGTACTTTTTCTGGACGTTTTTCACATGTCATTTCTCCTAAAAGTTAATTTGCGGAAAAACGTCCTTCGCCACTTACAGTTGCACAGGCGATAAAGGTCACGTATGGCACTATAATCAGCTCCCTTCTCAGTAACATACAAGGGTTTAGGTTACAGGAAATGCGGAGCGAACGCAAATGATAATTCGCAATGATAACGACACAAAAAACGGACTGGTCGTCAGTAACAACCAGCCCATTTTAGCTAATCTGCCTCTCGCAAGGCCAAAACGCGTTCCCGAATCTCATCGCGCACCGTCCGAAAAACCGCCAACTTCTCAGCCTCGGTCCCCGTCGCACCAGCCGGATCCGGTAACGGCCAGTGCTGTTTTTCGACACTGACCGGCGTCATCGGGCATTTGTCCCGGGCATCGCCACAGAGGGTCACCACCAAGTCGGAGCTGTTCAGATAATCAAGGTCGATCAACTTAGAGTGATGGTCAGCAATATCCACGCCAACCTCCGCCATCACTTTGACCGCATTGGGATTTAAGCCGTGCCTTTCAACGCCCGCACTCGCAACTCGCCAGTTTGAGCCTAACAATTCCTGCGCAAAACCTTCTGCCATTTGACTACGACAGGAGTTGCCGGTACATAAGAAATAGACTTGTTTCATCGTACGCTCCTTCACCTATTTATGATCAAGATTACCGAAAATCTGCCATTGGTGCAACTGATGTCTTTTGAATTTTTAAGGGGTCTATGTGATACTGAAACTAGCGTCAAATTTCAATTTTGGGAGTTCGATATGTCTAGACAAGCGATTATTCACCGTACCACTTATTTTCTGTTGCTAATGGTAATCCTCACCCTATTGGCCGCCATTATCACCTATTTGATCAATCCCGATATGAGCCACGTAATCAACGCGACTAGTAATGTAACCCCTTCATCCGTTGCGCACGCCAAGGGATGGTCGTTAGTCGGCACCTACTTCCTACACAATGGTGTTCAGATTCCATTAGTTATGCTGGTCTTATCACTGATACCGATTGGTTACCTTTATCTCTGGAACCCGATTCTCACCGCGATTCTGCCAGGAATTCTGTATGGTATCGCCCTGCGTCATAGTGTTCGTGCCGGTCTTGCAATTCTAATTGGCAGCCTGCCACACAGCTTACTGGAGTACACCGAAATGTGTGTCTTGGCCGCTTTCCTATTTGAAATCAATCGCATCATCCGCCTCAAATGGCATCATTGGCGCAAACGAACCGAAACAACGCAACCGCTAATGCCAGTCTGCCGACCACTTCTCAAAGGCTACCTGATAGCTGTTGTGCCATTATGTTTAGCGGCCGCAATTTGCGAAACCTTCGTGGCGGACATTATCGCCAACTGGATCAACGGCTAAATTAACGGTTGCTATTTGTTAAAAAGACGCGTAATATAAAATTCAATCGTACACGACTAACATTTGGAGGTGCGCTATGACGACTCACGTTCACTTGGCAGATCAGCTCTGCTTCAGCGTCTACAACGTCAATCGTTTGTTTAACAAGTTTTATCAAGAAGCGCTGTCACCCTACAACCTCACCTACCCGCAGTACTTACTGCTCACCACCTTGTGGGAAAACGATCACCGCGAGTTACGGGACTTGGGTGCCACGCTGCACCTAAATTCCAACACCTTGACGCCGATGGTTCGGCGGCTTGAAGACCGTGGCTGGGTCAGCCGCACGCACCCAGAAAACGACAAACGTCGCCTACTGGTCAGCTTGACTGACATGGCCCGTGAAAACGAAGCGCCGATCCACGACGCCCTCGCCACGTGCTTGGCACACCACGACCTATCCATCGACGACTACGAGCAAGCGCTCGCCCTCAATCAAAAACTGATGACCGCTTTTAACGACTAAAGCGGTTTTCTTACCCCATATTAATCGTGCACGACTAATTAAATCCTTGGAGGCATTTTATATATGAACTATGATGTTATTTTTATCGGCTCCGGTCACGCAACTTGGCACGCGGCCGTTGCGTTAAAGCAAGCCGGCAAGCAAGTAGCCATTGTTGAAAAAGACTTAGTTGGCGGTACCTGCACCAACTACGGTTGCGACGCTAAAATCGCGCTGGACGGTCCCTTTCAATTAACTGAACAGCTTCAACGCTTCCAAGGTCACGGCGTCAACAGTGTCCCAACGATTGACTGGCCAGCCTGATGGCCTACAAGCACAACGTCATCGACCCACTGGCACCTACGATGAGCCAGTTGTTCACTAAGATGGGCATCGACTTGTTGACTGGCGCAGCTAAGATTGCGGACGCCCACACCGTTCGTATCGGCGATCAGACTTATACCAGTGACTACATCGTCATCGGAACCGGCCAACGTCCCGCTACCCTGCCAATTTCGGGCAACGAGTACATCCACGACAGTCGTGAATTCTTAGACTTACCCGAAATGCCACAACGGCTCGTCTTCATCGGCGCCGGTGTGATTGCAATGGAATTCACTGCCATGGCCGCAACGATGGGCCGCGAAGTGCACATTGTGGAATTTGGCGACCGAGCGTTGGGGGCATTTAACCAAACCTACGTTGCGAAACTGCAGGCGAAGTTGGAAGCGCAAGGCGTTCAATTCCACTTTAATGAAGCGGTAACTGAAGTTTCGGCGACTGACGATACCTACACCGTTACCACCAAGAGCGGTTTGACCATCGATGCTGATTACGTGCTTGGCGCAACTGGTCGGGTAGCTAACGTTGAGAACCTCGGCTTAGAAGACTTAAACATCGAAGCTTCTGCCCGTGGCATCAAGGTTAACGACCACCTTCAAACGACTGTGCCAAACATCTTCGTCAGTGGCGACGTCATCGACAAGGTTCAACCTAAGCTGACGCCAACCGCCACCTTTGAATCGAACTACATTGCCCGGACCATTCTAGGTAATACTGACCCAATCAGCTACCCAGCCATTCCAAGCGTGGTCTTCACTATGCCACGGTTAGCCGAAGTTGGTGTGAACGCGGCGGAAGCTGAAGCGCATGCTGACCTTTACCGGACTCAAGTCGTGCCATTTGGTCAACAATTAGCCTTCGAGTTTAAGTTGGCGTTGGATGCTGAAGCAACTTTGGTCTTTGATAAGGCCGGTTACTTGGTTGGGGCCAGCTTATACGCTGACGATGGTGATGATTTGGTTAACTTACTGACGTTGATCATCAACGCGCACTTTACCGTCGACCAACTGCAACAACAAATTTTTGCCTTTCCTAGTGCGACTAGTGGGGTGATTGATTTGTTGGGGACGTTGTTGCCGCGGGGATAACAACAGATTTTTATAACCATTAAAAAATACGGTATGAACTTTCGAAATGGAAGTCCATACCGTATTTTAATTTAGCATTAATATGATTTACTTCACCCGAACAGTCTTCGTCCCCGTCACCGCTGTATAGTGCCCGTTCGCATAGTGCCCAACCGTCACCTTAACCGTCTTGGCCTTTGGTGCGTAGATGGTCTTACTGAAGGTGTGCTTGCTACTCAACTTAGCGTAGCGGTAGCCTTTATACGTCTTGATGCGCGCGTAATTGGCTGATTTTGTTAACTTGGCCGTTCCAGTAACCTTGACGTATTTTTTCGAAGCCGTCTTCTTAGCTGATAACTTTGAGATCGTACTCTTGGTAGTGGCTGGTGTGTGGTAGACGATGGCGCCGTATTCGAAGACGTCAGTACTTAACGTCAGCCCAAAATGTTGAACGGCATCCGTTTTTCCCTCTTGAATAGTTTTATTTTGGACCTGCGCATACATGTCAGCCAGTTGCGCTTGGTCCTCACTTGAAAAACGTGGCGCGAAATAGTGGTAAAGGTCAGTTACCGCTGCCCAGTCCTGTTCAAAATCAGATCCTAAAACAACACCCCCACTATCATTTAACGGTGCATTATACACTGAACTATACGCGATTGAATTGATGACATACGGCATGCTGCCAGTACTATCATTAGGCAGCGCGTACGAAGATGTGATTGTCCCGTTACCCTCATAGTTAACTCTTTTCGCAATATAATTTTGAGTCGTGGTACTGCTTTCAGACAACGCCTTCTTCACAGCTTCAAAATCCGCCTTATTACTCGTCCGTTCCGCCGCCTGCACGCTCGCTGTGCCCGCCGTCATTGGCTGATTGATAGCGGGGACGATTGCCGTTCCCATCAAAACTGTTCCTAACATCACTGCGGTTGCTTTGGTCCAAGTGCCTTTAATCATTATCATTTCCTCCTAACGATCGTTACTTCGTATTCCCTTGATAATCTGGATACTGACTGTCATCGTATGAACTATAGGTTGATTGTTCTTCCCCATAGGTCTTATCGAGTGCATCACCGATTTCATCCGCCTTACTCTCGTACTCGGAATCGTTCATCGTGGCGTAGGCTTTGTCGGTGCTGTCTGAATCTTCGTCATCGGCGCTGTCATCGTAGTTGGTATCCGAGTCGTTTGAGTCATCATCAAATTCAAAATCAAACGCAAAGGTTGCTGAATTTCCCGTTAAACTGTAATCATAGTCATTGCTGTATTTAATCCCATTAATCTTCAACTTAGTCACAAAATCATATATTCCGGGGAAAAAGCCGTCATCAAAATCACTTAACTGAACCGTTTGACCGTTTACTTTGATTTTGCCATCCTTAGAATTTTGATCCGGTTTTAATCGCGTTAAGCCAGCACGCAGATAGTAGCTCTTAAAAAACAGAAATCGCGTCTTCTTTTGAACGAAAAAACGATAATCATTATCGGCACCACTGATTGATTTATCAGCAACTACTCGCTGACCAATTTCTTCAGGTGAAATGGTGGCGTGTTTTTTCCAGTCCTTCAAAACTGATTTGGCACCTAAATCGGCAAAGCGAGAGACCTTACTTTCTTTGTCAAACTGCTTCAAAAATAGTTTACTATCCTGCTTTTCAACTGCCGTCGTCACCTGATTAGCTAACTGTGCCTTAGACGTCACCAACCGCGTCTTCACCAACAACGTCCCACCAACCAGGATCACCACGATTGCTAATACCAGCGCAATTAAATCCCGTCGTTTCATCGTCAGGCCGCCTTTCTATCGAGGAGCATGAGAAAGTATGGATAGAGACCAACAACTGGAATGATCAGCAACCAAGCCACTCCGGTATTTTGTCCAATGTAGGCTAACCGCCGCATGCAAGCTGAAATCAACAAGACTTGAACCGCGATATCCAGCAGCACGCCAACGACCGGGATAAAGGCCAAAATGATACTGATGATGCACATGCCCAAATACCCCCACCAAAACACCGACTTCCGGCTTTCTGGTACGTTGCCGTTAAACTCAAAGGCGTGTTGTAACACGTACTGCACACTCCCCACAAACCCGAGTTGGGGTTGATCTGGAATTGCTTGTTGCGCCCGTTGGTTATTACGTGGTTGGTTAAACTGCGCTTGTTGCTCATAAGCCGTTTGCTGGCTGGTTTGTACTTGTTGCGTTGGTTGCGCATCAGTTACGGATTGTGTCGATTGGATTGTCGCCGCATCCGTCAAACCAGTAGCTTGTAAATCGTTTGACTTCGTTGATTGACCATTAGTTTCAGGTGCCTCTGGTTGGTCACTCACTGACTGCATCGCTTCAATCTTCATCCCACACGCTGGGCAAAATTTAACCCCTGGTTGTAACGCATTCCCACAATTTGGACAAAACTTCATTCAAAACATCCCCTTGTTTATTGATCTTGCTTCTCAGCCCTTTGGCGTCCCTCACGCTGGACTTGTTGGACCCACTTTTGCGAATAGCCGTACTTTCTGGCAAGCTGTTGCGGGCGGTCATCGAGGTGCTCTCGCATTAGCCGTTGCTGGACGCGTTCGCGGTTATATAAGTGCGCCGGAAAGTTGATCTGCGTCCCCTTATATTCCGACCAAACCATCAACATCGCTTCTGGTCCCAGTAACTGTTCTAGGCGTTCGTAAAGTGGCTGCAACAGTCGTTTGTCAACCGGTTCTGTCACGTACCCCTCCCCTTTCTTATTAGTATTATCTTAACAACAAGAAAACGGCTTAGATACGGCACTCTTCGGTTGAACTCCCCGTGGAAAGTTCACTATTAAATGCACTATTTACGCTGCGCTTTGAGTACCTGCTGTACCCACTTTTGCGAGTACTGGTATCGGCGAGCGAGGTCTCGGGTATTGGTGCCATCGTACAGTTGCTGAATCCGTAATGCCGCGAGTTGGCGGCTGTAGAGGTGTGCCGGAAATGTCACCTGCATGCCGTTAAATACCCGCCAGATTTTCAACATATTTTCGGTGCCCACCAAGGTATTTAACTGACTATAAAGTTCGTGTAGGGCCTGTTGGTCGATTTCTGTCATCTTCACCACTCCTTTTTGATATACTCAAGGTATCAAATTAGATAGACAGATTTCGTCTACCAGAATCAAAAAGGTGATCAAATGGCTAAAAACTTTCGACAACTCCAAATCTTCTACGACCTTCTCAACGGCGCTCGTCTCCAAAAAACCGACCTCGTGCAGCAATTCGAGGTTAGCCCCCGGGCAATTCAGCGTGACATCAGTGAATTGAACGTCTTTTTAGCCGACACCAGCGCGCACCAATCCATCGTGCACACCGACGCCGGCTACCAACTCGTGTCCGAACAACATGAACTTACACCCCGAGAAGTTCTCGTGCTCATCAAGGTGCTACTGGCTAGCCGTGCACTCAATAAGCAGGAACTTAACAGCACGTTGCGTGGCCTCCTCCAACTGATCAAAACCAGCGACCGCAAAGCCGTTGAACCGATTATCAAAAACGAAGCCTTCTTCTACGAACCAGTGCACCACCACCAAAACCTCCTCAACAGCCTCTGGGACTTCAGTCAGGCCATTCGACAAAAAAGACGCTGGTCATTACCTACCAGCGTCGCGACAAGCAAACGGTCACCCGGACAATTCTACCCGAGGCCATTATCTTCTCTGAATATTATTTTTACGTGGTGTCCTACAACGAAAAGTACGCGTCCAACCTCCTCTACCGTGCCGACCGTATCCAGGGCTACACTACCGCTGATACCACTATCACCCGTTCTCGCGCTGACCGCTTCGAAGACGGCCAGTTCCGCCAGCGCATCCAGTTCATGTATCCCGGCTCCCTGATCACCGTACGCTTCCAGTTCTGGGGCATCGTTGAAGCCGCGTTGGATCGGTTACCAACTGCGCGGGTTGTGAAGCGGTATTTGGCGAATGGTGATGAGGAAATTATTACCGATGACGGGTTGCGGAACCGGCAACCGGATGCTGGGGGTTCTGTGGTGATTGAGGCTGAGGTGTTTGGGGAGCGGGGCGTGATGATGTGGTTGTTGAGTCAGGGAGCTAATGTGCGGGTGTTGGGGCCGGAGAGTTTGGTGCAGGGGATTGGGAAGGAGATTGAGTTGATGCGAAAGCGGTACTTATAATAACTAATTTGTTTCATTCAACTCTAATTGACTTCACTAAGTGACTATAAAGCGCTTACATGATAAAATAAGGTTGTAGTTATTCAATTCTAAGGGGAGGCTTCATCATGGGATTATTTGATTCGCTTTCAAAGAAAAAAGTTAACCGCAACCCTCACACCGCTGGTGGACCAGTCGTTAAGTCAGGTCCAACCAATGGTGATGTTCGTTCACGCAATAGTGATGGATCATGGCGCAAGAAACGAAGCGATGCAGGTTCTTCGCGTAAGAAATGATAGGGGACGATTTTTATGGGGCTTAGAGATATGCTAGGCGTTGCCGTAACCGGTAGTGCAAAGTTAATTGCTAAAGGCGTTGTTAAAGGTGTCAAATATGCTACGAGCGAAGAAGCACAAGAGCGATTAATAAAAGCTTCTGATAATTTTCAAGATAAGCAAGAAAGAACTCGAACTAAAATTGACCATGCGGCCGACATTTATAGTAACTTTTCAGATAATCAAATTCGTCAAGAAATTCGAAAAGTTCAACAAGGTGCTGATTTATCTATTCCCAAACAATACGCGTTGAAGCAAGAGGCCTCATCACGTGGAATTATTTGAATAAAGTGCTGCCACATATTTGTTCACATAAATATGAAGTCTCGCAAGAGCATTTATCGTAAATGCTTACGAGATTTTTATTTTATTTTTTTAATCGAAGTTGTTGATAGAGGTCGTCAAGTTCTGGAAAGGCAAAGGGGTCGCGCTGTCGCCCATTCTCGATTTCTAAACTGAAATTTAATGTGCTTAATTGCGTTACCAACCGCTTATTGATTAGCAGTAACCCACACGCTGAACAAAACTGGGTGTTCTCCGTTAATTTATGACCGCAATTTGGACAGAATTTCATTACATATATCTCCCTTTAATTAGTCTATTTCCGCGCGTTTCGAAATTTGCATCTAACAAACCTATCCAGATTAAATATTATAAATAAATTATTTACTCAGGAACTAAAGTATTTTTAT
>NZ_BBAD01000021.1 GCF_001311075.1 Secundilactobacillus similis DSM 23365 = JCM 2765 | reverse complement strand
GGGCCTGGCGGGTTTACCGGACTCGCCTTACATGCAGCTCTCAGTCTCGCGCAACACCATTCGGCGTGGTGGCCAGAAAACGCGTGGTTGACAAGTTCCTATAACTTCAGGAACCCTGGAAATAACAGCCAAAGTGGCGCCGAATTTTGTAGCCTGAAAGCGCCGGTTTTCATGCGGCTTTGGCGAGCGAAGCGACGACAAACAGCCTTCACCCCAAATCCACCCAACGCTTACGCTAGACACAAACGACAACAAAAAAAGCCTACCCAACAAGGTAGACTCACTAAAATTCTAAATTAAGAAGCCGTCACAACGCCAACCTCAAAGTCAGCCGTAATCGACGCCAACCCCTGTTCTAAAATCGCATCTTTTCGGTCAGCTGCCTGCCAAGTCAACGGCGTCATTTCAAACAACGCTTTAAACAGTGCTGGCGTTAAACTAAATTCGTAATGGACCGGGGTGAAGTCAATGTCGCCGTATTGGTCGATAAAATGCTGTTTAACGGGCGTATTATCGTAGGTTGCGTGTTCACCTTCCGGATAAACCAGCGCCCGTAATTCCTTCAAATATTGGCTATTCGGGATGACTTTAATCAACCGGCCACCCTTAGCCAGTACCCGGTCAAATTCATGGTAGTTAGCCGGCGATAAGATGTTAACGATCGTCTGAACCTGATGGTCCGCAAACGGTAACCGCGCCAAGTCGCCCACGGCAAACAGGGGTTGGTGTTCAGTGATTGCGCCAGAACCAGCCAAGTTGATGGCTGGCTTCGAGATATCAATGCCGACATAATCACCCGCAACGTGCTGGTTAGCCAGCCATTTAGTCGTCGTTCCTTCGCCGCAACCAGCATCCAGAATCAAACCGCCACCGTCAATGTGCCGCAACACTTCCTGCAGCATTGGCTCAAAGAACCCGGCCGTCAAAACTTGTTGCCGGTACCGCAGCATTTCATCCGAATATTCGGTCTTCACAGGGGCGTTAAGTAAGAACAACGTGCCCTTTTTGGAGACATCAAAGTTATGGTCGTTTTCGCACCGCAACGTGCCATCATCCGCCGTCAGTAAACGTCCCTGACACACCGGACACTGAAACTGAGTTAAGTGCCGGGTCAAAAACCGGCTCGCAAGTTCTGCTTTTTTCACAACGTTCCTCCATCATTTTGCTAATAGGGTCAGTGTACGCTTAACCCGCTAATTGAAGCAACCCCCAACCAACGAGGCCGAGGACCAACAACGCGCCAAAGTTCAAGACCGTGGCCACACGTAAATACCGTCCGGAAGGCTTCACCACCCGGTTTTGGTAGGCTTTATACGCCAGCAAGTTCGCCAATGAGGCCACTAAAGTCCCTAATCCACCAACGTTGACACCTAAAAACAGTGCGTGAACTTGACCGGTGAATTTCGCCAGTAAAATCGTGGCCGGCACGTTACTAATGAACTGGCTCAACCCGAGTGCACTAAGATACGTGGTCAAAGGCGTGTGCACTAACTGTTGCACCCCGCCAGCGATCCACGGCGCCCGACTGAGATTGCAACCGCAATAAAGAAGCCGATGAAGGTCAGCAACAGCCCGTAATCGATTTTAACGATCAGTCGCCAGTCAATCAGTACCAACAACCCAAGCGCTACTAGCCCCATCACCCAAAGCGGAATCAGTGAAAAGATCCCCAATAGGATGACAACGGTCGCAACCCCGGCAATGCTTACTAACCGACCATTGAGTTGCACTGGTACGGATTGCGGGCGCTCAATTTGGTGCTTCGGAATCAGCCAAGAAAGGCCCCACAAAAGAATCGCACTCGCCACACTGATTGGCCAGGACAACTGCAAGAAGTGTCCTAAACTCAAGTGGTAATGCGTGAGCAAAAATAGGTTCTGCGGATTGCCCATCGGTGTCAACAGGCTCCCAAGGTTGGCTGCCATCGCAATCAAAACGGTGGGCATCACCGCCGAGAAGCCCACCATCTCAGAAATCATCACCAATAATGGCACCAATGTGATAATCGCCACGTCATTTGTCAACAACATCGCGCTGAAAAACGCCAGTACCAACAATACCTGCACCAATTGTCGCTGATGCTTCACCGGCGCAATTAACCGCGCCGCTAACGCATCTAAAACGTGTAGCCGTTCAAATACCTGAACCACCGCCATTAACGCTGCTAAGGACGCAATCGTCTGCCAATTCACGTCACTGAGTCGCGGTCGGCTAATCAGCATCGTCACTAACGCAACCGCCAAGGCGACCCACATCATCACATCGTGCTGCAGTTGCCGTAAAAGTTCCTTGATCATCGGTAACCCCTTAGCTGATTGCATGTGCTTTGATCCGCACCGCAAACGTCATCAAATAGGATACGCCCAAGAACCCGGCCACGACAATGTAAGGATAGTGGGTATTCATATCCAGCAACGCGCCAGACATCAATGGGCCAATGACGTTCCCGACACTGGTCAACGACATGTTAAGCCCATTGATCAGCCTTGATTCTTGGCGCTTAATTTGGTCAACAACGTGGTAATCGCCGGCCGAAGTAAATCAAACGCCGTGAACGCAAACAGCGTAGCGATGATGACTTCAATCTTGCTGTGGGCAAAGATAATCCAAATCGTGCCCGCAAATGCTAACAGGAAACAGTAGCGAATCAGCCGCGTTTCCTTCAACCAGACCACGAGGCGATCGAACAGCATGACCTGGAAGAACAGCGAAATCAACCCGTTCAGCGTCAAGACTAACGCAATGTTGTCGATGCTGAAGTGGAACACTTCGTTGACGTACAGGCTGTAGATACTTTCAAACCCTTGTAACCCAAACGAAGACACAAGAATCAGCACAAACAGTAAGATGACGGGCTTGATCAACAGGTCACGCCAATCGCCCTTCATGCTGTTGATATCCCGCTGCATTTGCTCCACGTCGGTGTTGACCATGTCGATATCCGAATCTTTTGGTAACATCGCCAACAAGGCAATCGTGCTCAACAACCCGAGAACCCCAGCGACCCAGAACGGTGCCTTGTAGTCGATGCCGGCAAGAATTCCACCAACGCCGGGGCCAAGGATCAAGCCACCACTAAATGCCGCCGAGAGCCAGCCAATCACCTTCGCCCGTTGCCGCTTGGTCGTAATATCAGCCGCCAACGCCATCCCAGTGGGCGTCACCATAGCAGCCGAAATTCCGCCAATAATCCGTGAGATGTTGAACACCCACAGATAGTTCGTCACGGCAAAGACAAATTCCGACACCATGTAGAGCGCCAAGCCAATCGCTAAAATCGGTTTCCGCCCTACCTTATCCGAGATTCGCCCCACAATGGGAGAAGCCACGAACTGCGCCAACGCAAACAGCGACGTCATGATTCCCATATCCAGTGCGGATAAATGTAGTTCGGTCTTCAAGAACGGCATCACCGGAATGACGAGACCGATTCCCAGACAAACCAGGAACTCACTGAGAATTAAAATAAAAATGGCGCGTTTGACTTTGGCTGACATGAACGATTCCTCCCCTTGTTTGGTTGATTAATTTTTTGTTCGTAAATTGCGCATAAAGAATAGTATAACAGTTGTTTTTGGGGGAAGTCCAGTATAGAGAGTGGAGAAGGGCGGTTAGAGAGCAGTGTGTAAGGTGACTTCAGTAAAAGCGCCCCGGGCCTGGGCGTTTTTACTGAAGTCACCTTACATGCAGCTCTCTGCCCTTCGCAACTCGTTTCGGCGCGGAGGCCTGAAACCAGTAACGTAAGCAGGCTTCTTAATGTGCCCGATTATTGCCAATTAGAAGTTAACGTGGCATCGAAAATACGTAGCAGTGACGCACGTCGCCAATCCTGCCCGGCTAAGACACCATTTGAGTTTGATTCAAGAATAGTACCCCCCAACTATTCCCTACCAATTCCTATTTAAACGCGAAAATCGACCACTCGCAAGGTAGGTTGCGGGGGCCGATTTTCGGTTAGGTGTTTATTCAGTTGTTTGAGAAACCATTTTATTATTAATCTGATTTTCTTACGACGTTCATTACTATTTCAGTGACTTACCCGGCGACGCTCACTACTATTACCTTATTTTCGGCTCAGTTCAAACTTTTGCTTTCTCAAAGTCAGCTCAATTAAGCAGCTTGTCACCGTTATTTCGTTCTGGCCACCGCGCCGAAACGTGCGAAGCAAAGCAAAGAGTTGCATACAACGCACCCAAGCAATATTGCTAAAAACCAGCCAATATTGCTTGGGTGCCGTTGTACTCCACTCTTTAACCGCTTTGCTTCGCACTCTTATTTCTCCGCCGCCCTAATCGTCTCCGTAATCTGATCATCCGAAAAATCATGATCCATATACGGCTTATTCTTAGTCGGTAAGTGTTGTTCCAGCGTATCAAACACCTGTAACCCCACTGTCGCTTGATCGACGTGGAAGCTTAACACGTGGCCACCGAAATCGTGGTCGTCTGAGATGAAGTGGTGGTGGAAGCCGCCTACCGCTGCACCATCAAAAATTTCTGGTGAGTAGTAACTGACTAAGGTGCCGCGGACATCGTCCTTTTCGAACAACCCTTGATTCCGCGCCGTTTGGGCCAGCGTGTGGTAGGGTTCGACCGATTTTTCAACCGCCCGCGTCTTCACGTGGGTAAACGTCCCGGTGACTTCAATCGAGAAGAAGGTATTTTGCGCAGCCGCCTCCTGTAAAACCTGTTGTTCTAGCATAAATTGGTTGGTATCACTAACGTTCACTAGTTTTTTAAAGGCCGCTTGGTGGACCGTCACAAAGGGCATCGTAAAGTCGTCATCGACAACGGTCACTTTGCCGTCACTTGTCACTTGATAGGGTACGCCGTCCAAAATGATCAATTCACCATCAAGGCCTTCCCCGGTTCCAATGCCGGTATCACCGTGCTTCAACAGTTCGCCCATGGTAATGGTGCCGGCAAGTAACCCCGGTACGAGTAAGGCGAGCGTGCCATGTTGATAAAGCGTTGTTGGTGATAAGAGCGTTTTTGATGCTGTCATGAAATCATTTCCTTTCAGATAGAGTATGGTCAATTTGAGACTATGTACGGCGGAGTCAGCCCCCGTCACGGCGTCGCTATCGTTCAATAGTGAACATTCCCCATAGCGTACAAAAACCCTTCGTCAAACGTTGGCAAAATTCCCGCGTTCGGCAAAAGGCCTTTTCAAGTTTAATTTAGCTGTTTTGTTGGCTTTCAGCAAACTTTTGTTGAATAAAGTCCGCTGAAACCTGTAACTTCTTCAATTCTTCTTCGGTCAGATCGAGTTGGATCTGTTCTTGAATCCCATCTTGGCCAACGATTGCTGGGTAAGACAAGTAAGCATCGTATTCTTTGCGGTAGTTTGATACCGGCAATTCAGTTGCGGCACCGCTTAGGATCACGTTGATCAACCGAACCGCCGCTGAAGCAATCGCGTAGTTGGTATAATGTTTGCCATTAAAGACCGTGTAACCACCAGCCCGCGCCTCTTGATCAAGTGCTTCTAGGTCCAAACCTTTGTCAGTCGCAATCTCGGTGATTGGCCGACCCAACACGCGAACCGTGGACCAAGCCGTAAATTGAGAATTACCGTGCTCTCCCAAGTTATACCCGTTTACGGAGCGCGCGTCAATCTTTAATTCATTGGCAACCGCTCGTTTCATCCGGGCAGAGTCCAACAACGTCCCGGTTCCGATGACGTGATTCTTAGGTAAACCAGTGATTTTCTGGTAGATTGACGTGATGACATCCACTGGGTTCGTGATGACCACTAAGATGCCGTGGAACCCAGACGCTTTGATCTTACCCGCCACGTCCTGAGCTGCCTTGCTGGTAAATGGAAATTCCACGAAGCGGTCATTAGTCGTCGTTAATTGTAACGCAATGTTGCCGACTGATGACACCACTAAGTCTGCATCCTTCAACGCATCGTAGTCGTTCACCGTGATTGTCGTGTGGTGCGGGAGGTTTGGCATGGCATCTTGAAAATCAAGTGCATCCGCGTTCACCTTTTCTTCCCGCGTATCAATGAGAACTAACTCGTCCGCATAGCCGTCAACTACAACGTGGTGGGCAATCGCTGCCCCAACGTTTCCGATTCCGATAATGCCAATTTTTCGTGTCATGCCGCAACACTCCTTAAATTTTAATGTTCTCATCTTAATTTAGCATGTTCTCGCCGGGGTTTAAAGCCCTAGTTCACCAAAACCGCGTTGATTGCTGGATTTTTCATCTTTTGGGTAGGTTTGATTGTTGAAAATACACCACTAACCCCCAGATTCCCGGAACTGCGTAGAGCGGACTCCCTAAGAAGGCCAACACCAAGAACACGATTGGCATCGTGGCCGTGCGAACCGGCGTTAACCGCCAAGTCGCAACAAATGCTACAACTAACAACACCAGTTTCCAAACGTTCCAAAAACTTGCTAACACCATACTGAAGCCAACTGGCCAGTACGAATGACTGCCCATCATGCCCATGCCATAGTGCCGCATCCCCATCATCATGCCAGTATGCCACCAACTAGCACCTAAGAATCCCCAGAGAACGCCAAGTAACGCGATTCCCCAGATCACCCAAGCCACCGTTTGAAGCGTTGATTGCTGTTTCACGCGACCCCCTCCTATTCGGTTCTATTTTATCGCAGTTCGGGGGTGAAAACGAGATTATGGACGAAATACTAACCGGTTAGTCGTCGCCGTTGGCCAGTTTTCATGAACCGTCTTCAATGGCGCTGTCGTAACGGGCACCGCCAACGTGTCAGCTTCAATTAATTTCAATAATCCGGGAAATTGGCCTAACATTTCTGGCAACGCGAGTGAGCCTTGGCCACTCCCCAATACCGTCAACGCTGTACTTCTAAGCGCGGCACTCGGAAACGCCATCTCTGATCCAGCTAATGAACCAATTTCAACCCAGTCAAGTGGTTGTGCGTGGTTGTGACGTTGCGTCAAAATGCCCATCATCACTTGGCGAGTGACATCACCCCAGAGGTAGTCGAGTACCACATCCACGTCACTCACGGCTGCCAACTGCGACTTTAAATCAGCATCCGTCAAGTTGATTGTTTGGTCAGCAGCGCTTGCCTGTAATTCGGCAGCGTTGCGGCCAACCCCAATGACCGTTTTGGCACCAAAGTACTGACTAATCGTGACTGCCAACCGGCCAGCATTACCCGTGGCGCCCAACACCATCACTTTTTTATTCTTAATCTTCGCTTCACCCAACCGAACTTTGATGGCCATATACGATGACAACGCTGGGTTTGCGGTTGCGGCAACCACCGCAGGATCAACCGTATCCGCTAGCGGTAAAATTACTCGTTGATCAACCACGGTTTGGTCCGCTAATGCGCCATAAACTGGCCCAGTGGCACCAAAATAGACTAATTGACCCGCCTGAGTTCGACCAACGCCATCGATGCCGGGAATCAATGGCAGTTGGTGATTACTTGTGTAGTGGCTCCCATTCGCTTGAGATAACACCCGCTGATTAACACTAGCGGCAAGAACATCGATCAACACTTGGCCCTCTTTTGCGATTGGTGCGTCAAATTCTTGGTAAGTTGGCGCTTGGTTAAAATTCGTTACTACGGCTGCTTTCATAGTTAAAACTTCCTTTTTTAAATTATTTATTACTAGTAATGTATTTTAGAGTATACGATTAATTACTTGTAATGTAAATAGATTACTAGTAATATTTATGAATGAAGTTAACCCTTAGCAATTGCGCTACTATTTAGTTCTGTTAAAACATCATTCAAAAAAGGAGTCCTTTCCATGACCAACCTTCAAACCCTACGTCAGGTCATCCAATCCCTCGAAGCCCATCGTGGCGACTTTCACGACGTCCTCATGCAACGAATGCGACACGATTCTCGCCTGACACCAACCCAATTAGAACATCTTGGCCATCAACGCCTTAACCACTCTGAAATCGAGATTCTCAGCTTAGTTAACCAAACGCACGAACTCCCCTATAAAACGTTGACCAGCCAAGTCAACTTTTCACAGGGCATGCTGTCGCGATACGTTAAAAAGTTACTCACCGCTGAACTACTTGTCAAAGTACCTTTACCTAACAACAAAAAAGCCTACGACCTCGCCATCACCCCAACCGGAACGATTCTGGCCGAACTTCACGATGCGTTACACCGTGAAGAAGCAGCGGCTTACAATACCGTTTTAGCTCAATTTAGTGAGTCTGAACTAGAAACAACTGAGGCGGTATTACGGGCGATGGGACAGGTATCACTGAAAGCGTAGCTGCTTACCGGAATCGGTAGTTCAAGCAAAGCGTACCTCATAACCGAAACAACAGCATCACAGGCGCAACAAAAAAAGACGACCGCAAAAACTGGCAATCGCCTTTTCTCATTACATATGCTCAAGTCGATCAATCCGATCCGCCATTGGTGGATGGGTATCAAACAGGTGAGCAAAGCTGCGTTTCTTCTTAAACGGATCGGCAATGTAAAGCGCTGCGCTACTAGCATCGGGTGCCTTCATGGGGTCCGCAACCGAAATCTTCTCCAGCGCAGAGATCAACCCATGGGGATTCCGTGTCAGTTCAACCGCACCGGCATCCGCCAAATACTCACGGTTACGCGACAGTGCCAGTTGGGCAATCGTAGCGGCTAACGGTCCCAGAATCACCGCTAGGATCGAAATCACCAGCATGATGACCTGTAACCAGCCGCCACCCTCGTTATCGTTATCTCGTCGGCGACCGCCACCCCACCAGAAATAGTGGGTCACGAAGTTCACCATCATACTGATTGCGGCCGCTAACGCTAAGGCAATGGTTTGTAGTCGAATATCGTAGTTGCGGACGTGGGTCATTTCATGCGCCATCACACCTTCAAGTTCTTCACGGTTAAGCCGTTCGAGAATCCCACTAGTCGCCGCCACCGCAGCGTGTTCCGGGTTGTTCCCCGTCGCAAAGGCGTTGGGACTAGGATCGTCAATGATGAACACCCGCGGCATCGGGACCTTGGCCACCAACGCCATGTCTTCCACCACATGCCAGAGTTCCGGTGCCTGTTCCGCACTAGTGATCTCGTGACCGTGATTCATCTGCATGACCACGTTGGTGGAGTTACTGATCATAATGCCACAGTAAACCGCCGCAAATACCAGTGCCATAACTGCTCCGGCAACCAGACTATTCCAAAAAACGTAGCCAATGGCACTCCCAATCACCAGCAACAGTAACACGAACCCGACCATGACGTAGACCGTCCGCCGTTTATTTTGTGCAATTTGTTCGTATAGCACGCCGCATCATCCTCGCTTATTTATCAAAGGAAACCTTTGGGGCTGCCTTTTCTTCTTCAGGCACCTCAAGGTAATCGCTCAACTTGAAGTGGTGAATCGACGCCACGATGTTACTTGGGAACGATTGGATCTTCAGGTTAAAGCTGGCCACACTTGAGTTATACAGTTGCCGAGAGTAGGCAATCTTGTTTTCAGTGTTGGTCAGTTCTTCCATTAACTTGGTGTACTCACTATCCGCCTTTAAATCTGGATAAGCTTCGGCCACCGCAAAAATACTCTTCAAAGAAGCACTCAGTTGGTCGGACACTTCCATGGCCGCTTGGTGGTCACCGGCTGGCACATTGGCCATTTGATTCCGTAAGCCAACCACCTTTTCCAACGTACTTTGTTCGTAATGACTGTAGCCTTCACCGTTTCAATCAGGTTTGGGATCAAGTCGTTTCGCCGCTTGAGTTGCACGTCGATTTGGCTCCAAGATTCTTGAACGTAGGTCCGGCCCTTGATCAAGCCGTTGTACGCGCTAATGTAAGCAATCACCAAAATCGCAACGATTACGGCAACAATAATTCCTGCAATCACGTTAATTCCCCCGTTTCAATTGACGTTAAGTCGTCTCAATAAGTTCATTCTAACAGGAAACGTTAGCTAAGCCCACTAATTTAGGCGACTATTTAACCTAATTTAAGCTTGATTTCATATATGTTATCGAACGTTTCACCCTTGAATTTATCAACTTATCGTTGTATGCTAACCAGCGTATACATAATTTAAGGAGATGTTGGCGTGAACTTCGATCGCAAACTTCGACTGACCGCTATGGTAACCGGCGCTTTGATTGGCGCCTTCAGCTTACTATTTCAGTGATTATTATTCCGACCAGCCCATTAAGCAAAAATACCCGAGAATCCGGATTGGATTTTCAGGTATTTTTTATTTTGCATTAAAATTATTTGGTTAAATCCTGCAACAACTTGCCCAACGCGCTCACGGCCGTCCGGATATTCTCATCACTCGAGCGTAGCTGATCCGTAAGTAACGGTCATCGCCAAACGGCTTTCCTGGCATAATACCAACGTGATAGTCCGCCGCTAACCGATCCGCAAACTGTGTGCTGGTCTGGTGACAAGCTTCTGGAATCTTGGCGAAAATGTAGAAGGCCCCACCGGGTTCGACCATTTCAAAGCCGAGTTTAGTCACTCCTGCTTCAAGTAAGCACAGCGTTTTTGATAAATCGCTCGCATCTGGGCAGCATCATCTTGGCCGTGGGTCAGCGCTTCAACCGCCGCGTACTGGACGATTGAGGTCGGCGTGGTGACTTGGAATTGATGGGCTTTCGCAATTTCATCGATCACCCCAGTTGGCCCAAAAGCAAAGCCGATTCGCCAGCCGGTCATGGCGTGGGATTTAGATAACCCATTGATAATGATGGTTTGATCTGGAAGCCACGTTGACAGCGAATAGTGCTTCACACCGTAAGTTAACTCACCATAAATTTCATCGCTAATGATCCACAGCTCACGGTCTTTCAGAGTTGGCACTAGTGCCTTGAGTTGGTCTTCGGTATAAACGACCCCGGTAGGATTACATGGATCTGTAATCACAACCCCACGAACCGTCACATCTGGATGAGCTGCGATCGCCGTCTCAACTTGTTCAGAGGTTAACACAAACCCAGAATCACTGGTATCCACCATAATTGGTGTTAAGCCATTCACATTAGCCAGCGTCTTGTAAATTGGATAAGCGGGTCCGGGAATGATCACCCCGTCACCCGGGTTAAATAGCGTCTTGAAGGTGGCGGCTAATCCTTCCGTGGCACCAACCGTACAGAGAATCTGGTCCGCCGAATAGTTGTAACCGAACTTCTCACGGTAGTAAGTTGACGCCGCATCGCGAAGTTCTTGAATTCCCCAGTAGTAAGTATAGTGGGATTGGTTATCATTGATCGACTGAATCGCAGCCTGCTTAATGTGCTCTGGCACGTTGAAGTCGGGTTCACCTAACGTGAGCTTAACGATACCCGGGTACTGACTGATCTGATGGTCAAATTGGCGTAGGGCTGAAGGTTGAACATCGATAATTTCTGGATTGAGTTGTTTTAGATCCATGGCAGGTCCTCCGTTTGCTTGTTTATTTTTTCACTTTTTTAAAGTTGTATTTTCTTTCACTTAATTTTAATGATAGGCGCGTTGTTGGGAAAATACAACTGGGGTTAGGGAATTATTGGGGATTCTTTATGATTTGGTAGTGGGAGGTGGTTGAGCGTTCCGGAATTAAAATGGGATTGCCTTTGCCTCGTTTCTTTTGATTTCCTGCTGTTCACTGTCCTCGAGACTAAACGTGTTCCTAGAAACTGAAGTCTGCACCTAAGGGCAACTGACCAAAAAGCCCAAAGTTCAGGTTTTCTGGTCAGTTGCCCTTAGGCTCCGACTTTAACCCGTTTTTCTTCACACTCTCTGCTGTTCACTGTCCTCAAGCCGAAACGAGTTCCATGGGGCAAAGAGCTGCATGTAAGCTAACCTTGGTAAAATCCCAAGCCCGGGGATTTCACCAAGGTTAGCTTACACACCGCTCTTTAACCGCCCCATTCCACTCTCTCTTATGTTACACTAAACCAAACAACTCAAGGAGGTCATTCCACATGACATTTGAAGCAATTTTACCCCATATTAAAAACGGCGAACGCGCGGTTCGGACTGGTTGGGAAGGGACTGAGCTCTTTATCGAACTTCAGCCTGCTGGCACTTTTAACGGTGATGCCTTGAATCCTTACTTCCTGATTAAGACAGCTGACGAAGCTTACAGCGCTTGGTCACCTACTGACTGCGACATTTTGGCAACCGACTGGGAACTGGTGACCGATTAATGGCTGGTCAATTTGACGGTCAAACGGTTATCGTGACTGGGGCGGCCTCCGGCATCGGTGCAGCGCAAGCGCTTGGTTTTATTAAGGCTGGCGCTAACGTTATCGCAGTCGACCAAGACATGGTCGGACTTCAACAAACCGTCACAACGGCCGATAGCGAACGGCTCCATCCGTTGATTGGTGACGTTAGCCGACCACAAACGGCTGAACAAGCCGTTGCGTTGGCACTATCTGCCACTGACCGTCTCGACATCGTCTGCAATACCGCGGGCATTCTTGACGGGTACAGTCCCGCGATGGATACCAGCTTTGACCAGTGGCAACACATCTTAAACGTTGACCTCAACAGTCAGTTTCTGTTCGTCAAAGCCGCCCTCCCCACTTTTCTCGCCCAAAAGCACGGTGTCTTCGTCAACATGGCGTCGATTGCTGGTCTCGTTGCCGGTGGTGGTGGGATCGCCTACACGGCTGCTAAGCACGCTATCATTGGTTTGACGAAACAACTCGATATCGACTACGCTGCTGAAGGCATCCGGGCTAACTGCATTGCGCCCGGTGCCATCGACACGCCAATGAACGCCGCTGACTTCGCTGGTGACGGTCACATGGCTAAGTGGGTGGCTGATCAGACACCAGCTAAGCGGTGGGCTTCTGCTGAAGAAGTCGCCAACCTCACGTTATTTGTCGCTAGTGAGCAGGCCAGTTACATTCACGGCACCACGTTGCCAATTGATGGTGGCTGGTTAGCCCGATAGCTTAAACTGCATTTGGCATCAGTTTCCAAACGTGCTAAACTAGTGGCTGATGTTTTTCCAATTCGTTTCATCCCCGACACTTCAATCCTTTGGCCGGGGTATATCACTAACCACTATATTGGTTATAAAGGAGAAATTATGAAGAATTCTGCAAACACATCAAGTCTCTCAACTCAGAGTATCGCTAAAACCGCCGTGGTCGCTGCACTTTACATCGCGATCACCATCATTCTGGCCCCCATCAGTTTTGGGGTGGTCCAGATTCGGATTGCCGAGATGTTTAACTATCTGGCGCTCTATAACAAGCGGTATATCTGGGGCGTGACCTTGGTGTGTTTTTAGCTAATTTCACGTCACCAACCTGGACGCTGGACGTACCGATTGGCACCCTCTCAACGTTACTGGTCCTCATCCTAGTTCGCTGGGTCACGAAACGCATCCCGGATATGCGGGTCAAATTCCTAGTGACCGATATCATCGTCTCACTATCAATGTTCACCATCGCAGCCGAACTCCACTGGATCTCAAACCTGCCATTCTTCTGGAGCTGGCTGACGATTGGTTTGGGCGAGTTGTTGTCGATGTCGATTGGTGGGGTTTTGATTTATGCGTTGGGGAAGAGGATTAAGTTTTAGAGCGTGAGGAGAAGCGGTTAGAGCGCGGCGAAGGGAAAAAGTTCCGGAATGACTATTTCATAGTAACTAAATTCTGGAATAAATAAGCCCCATTAACGCCGAAACAAACGCCGCCTCAAAGCACGTCGCCATTAACCACTCTAAGATAGGAAAACCCTATCTTTAGCGTAGTTCCCCACCATCACTACCCAATTCAACCAAAACAAACAACCATCAAAAACGCCATGCGCTCTGACAACCTCTCAGAACCCATGACGTTTTTAAAATCTCAAAACTAAATCGAATCAATAAAATGCTGCAAACTCCGCACCACGCCAGCAATCCACTCCGGATGCGCCGACAAAACGCTCCAAAACAGCGAGAGCACAAAAATCAATCCCAGCATAATCGTATGAAGCCGCTTCTGCCGAATGACGATGGCGATGTACTCACGCACCACGGCATTTGGTAAGAAGAACCGCGCCGTCCGCGACCCAATTCCGGCCGCCTTTAAGCCCACCGTCTTAGCGAAAATTGCCGCTCTAAACGTGTGGTAGTTGTTGCTGACGAAGATCACTTTTGGCTTACTCAACTTGAAGCCGTCGATAATCTTCTTAGAAAATGACATATTCTCCAACGTCGTGCGGGATTCAGTCTCCGCAATCGCATCGTTGACGTCAACATCGTGAGCAATGGCGTAACGGCGCATCGCTTCGCCTTCAGGAATGGTTTCATCGCCACCCTGACCGCCAGAAAGAATCATTTGGGTGCTTTACCGGTCCGCTTTTTCTGGATTTGGTAAAAATGAATGCCCCGGTCAATTCGCTGGGCAAGCAGTGGCGTAACCTTATCGCCGTCCATTAAACCGGCACCCAAAACGATGATGAAATCTTTGTTGTGACGTGGCCAGTACAGTTGATAGAGCACTAAGACCGTCAAATAGTTATAGAACCAAAAGACCGCGTACGCGATGCACATCGCGGGAAACGAGATGAACAGCGTTGACCAGAATAGCGGTAAGTGGTTCTGAATCGCCTGCGCGATAAACGGCATGATGATAATGGCAACGCCTAAATACAGCGTCAGCATGTTTGCCAGCGAATGACTCTCTCGGCGCCAAACAATCGCCGCATTCCACAGTAGCAAAACCGATTGAAAGGCAAACAACATGCCGATACAAAATAGCAGAAACAAAAATAGAAAGCCAACTGGAAAAATCAGCCGTTGATGCCCGATACCAGAATCGTTGCGCCAACGTCAGCCCAAAAAGTATAGAAAAATAGGTTAAACCAGATCCCGTTACGCAACTTGGTGCGGTCCCGGAGATAACTCGCCAGAAAAATCAGCAAGAAAACGGCGGCCGCGACCCAGGTGAATTTTAGGATCGTTACGTATTGTGGTGCCAAATTAAAATTCCTCCCCTAAAAATTAGTCCGAAATCGGGTATTACCGCCCGCTCGGTAACTAACGCTGGCTTTATTATAGCGTATTGCGGGTTATCCGGGAACAAGCCTCACAGATAATTATCATGCGTGGCAAATGCTGGATGTCGTATAATAGGTGTAAGCTGTTAACCTGAAAAAAGAGGAATTTAAACCATGAATAATCAAGCCTTCTACGAGGACTTAGTCGACCAACGAACGATTTCTGATTCAATGAAATTAGCGGAAGCTTTCATGATTCGGTACCGAACCGCCATGGATTTCGTCATGGACAAGCTCAACTTTTTGAACCGGGAATTTAAACTGAAAAACGACTACGATTTAGTGGATAGTATGCAACACCGGATCAAACGCCAGATAGTATTTTGGAAAAAGTGGACCGGAAACACTTTCCAAAACGCGCGATACCATCTTTAATAAGCTTCACGATATCGCAGGCGTCCGCGTCATCACTCGATTTATCAGCGACGTTTATACGATTGAAGATATGTTGATGGCGCAACCCGATGTCACTGTGGTGCAACGTAAGGACTACATTGAGTACCCCAAGGAAAACGGGTATCGGAGCCTACATCTGATTGTGTCGGTGCCGATTTACCTGTCTAGCGGGACGGAAAACATTGACGTTGAGATTCAGATTCGAACCATCGCGATGAACTTTTGGGCATCCGTTGAACACGAACTGAACTATAAAAAAGACGTTGCCAATAAGACGCTACTACGCGAAAATCTGTCGCAAACGGCGGACGATGTATCGTTGCTGGACCGGAAGATGGATCGGCTGCGTGGGCGGATTTGGAAGAGTCAGAGTGAGAATTTGCGGGAGTAGGTTTGACCGTAATTTAAAAGGACACTGCGCTACACCGAGGTCGGTGATCGCGTAGTGTCCTTTTTGGTGATTTGGTTTTGTTGGCTGGTCAAGCACACTCTGGTAGTGTTCTTTCGTACTACCGAGTGCTTATGGCGACGTGCATTCCTACTACTTTGGTTTCGGCGCCGCTTGAACTTCAAGGTTCCGCAAGTCAACTCTATTAGGAAGTTTGTCAGCATTCGCACGTTCTGGCTACCACGCCGAAATGCGCTCCGCAAGGCAGAGAGTTGCATGTAAGGGCGGGCCAAGCAAACCTACCAAAACCGGTAGCGTTCTTTCGCACTACCGAGTGCTTGTGGCGACGTGCATTCCTACTACTTTGGTTTCGGCGCCACTTGAACTTCAAGGTTCCGCAAGTCAACTCTATTAGGAAGTTTGTCAGCATTCGCACGTTCTGGCTACCGCGCCGAAATGCGCTCCGCAAGGCAGAGAGTTGCACGTAAGCAACTTCCGCCCCAAGCCCCAAAAACCAGGGCTTATGGCGGAAGTCGCTTACGCTCCACTCTCTAACCGCCTTGCTCCGCGCTCTTAACCACCACAACCTGATACCCATTCCCCATCAAAATCGTCGTCGCATTATACGGCGCCAATCCTGGACGGTACAGGATGTAGACTGGGCGGTCCTTTGGGATGTCTGCTAAGCGGTCCCGTAATTCGCTTAATGGCACGTGCAAGTTGGCTCGCAACGTGCCGTAAGCTGGTTTGCCTGCTTCGCGGACGTCCAAGAAGATACCCGTTTCGCGTTCTTCTTGCGTTAAGTCGCTGTAATTAACCACTGTTTCGGTTTGGTTCAGCTTATTTAACGCCACGTAGCCAACGATATTCAACGCATCCCGACTGGCGGCGTATGGTGGCGAGTATGGGAATTCCATGCTTGGTAAATCGTGCACCGTTAAGCCACCCGTAATGGCCACTGACAGCTCGGCAGCCCGTTTATCCACGCCACTGTGGCCAACGAACTGACCGCCGTAAATCTTGCCGGTCGCCTTATCAAAAATCAGTTTGATGTTCAATCGTTGCGCATTTGGATAGAAGAAGGCGTGGTCAAACGGCGTGACGAATAACGTTTCGTAATCGGTGATCCCCGCTGCCTTCAGCGTCTGTTCCGTGTACCCCACGCAACTCGCCGTCAGATCAAAAATCTTCACGACACTGACGCCGATAAAGCCGTTATAGGTCAACGGTGCACCGGTCAAAATATCAGCTAATAAATGCCCTTGCCGGTTAGCCGGACTGGACAGCACGCTTGGTGTTGGTAAGCCGGTGATCAAACTGGTGGTTTCAATCACGTCACCAATCGCATAAATGTTCTCAACGCTAGTGGCCAAATGATCATCCACCACAACGTGCCCGTTAGCTGCCAGTTTAATGCCCGCACTTGCTGCCAGTTCGTTATTCGGCCGCACGCCGGTGACCACGATCAACATGTCGGTTGGCAAATGCTGACCATCAGCCAACACCACCGTGCGCCCTGATCCTGCACCATAGCAACTGATTGACCTAAAATCACCCGAATGTCATGTTGGGTCAACTCCGCTTGAATAAACGGTGTCAGCTCCGAATCATACGGCTGCATCACCTGCTGTGCTTGGTCGACCAACGTCACCGCTAAGCCAGCGTGCCGGAAGTTTTCAGCCAGTTCAACCCCGGCTGCTCCGGCGCCCAAGACCGTCACGTTTTGCGGCTGGTGAGCGTCCATGAAGGATTTGATATGATCCGCATCCGTCATACTGCGAATCATAAAGGCGTTATCGACCTCGTTAATACCCGTGATTGGCGGCAACACTGGCCGTGCACCGGTTGCTAAAACGAGCTTATCGTAGCCCTCTTCATACTGTTCGCCAGTTTTAAGTTCAGTTACCGTCAACACCTGCCGAACCGGATCAATTGCCGTGACTTCATTATTGACGCGCACATCGATATTATTTTTCTGCTTCAAAATCGCTGGTGTCCGTTCGATCAACGAGTCCCGGTCAGTGATCACGCCACCTAAATAGTACGGTAACGCACAACTGGCGTACGAAATGTGGTCGCCCCGTTCCAGCAACACGATCTCCGCCTTCTCGGTAATTCGCCGTAACCGCGTCGCAAGCGATGGTCCCCCGGCAACGCCGCCGATAATCACAACTTTCATGAAAAGTCCTCCTTTAAATGCAACCGTTTACTTAATGACTTAAGCATACCGATTTCGGCGAATCACCGCAAGAATAATCCTTCAAATGAGACGTGAAAATTATCGGCTTCAAAGGTAATTGGCGGCCTTGAAACCAATCAGCGCCACCAGCGCGACTTTCAATCAAACTACCCGCGTCATATCAATTAAACTCAGCAGTTTTTCAATTCCGTCATTCTTCCAATCAAAACTTGACGCTCTCCAAGAATTTCGCTAAAGTAAACTTATTAATCGGAGCGTCACTATGACGAGATAAGATGAAAATCGGACGGCGAACACGGCCAGACAAGATTAGCGATAATTTTGTCTGGCCGTTTTTAGGCCGCCTACTGAAAGGATCCTCACCATGTCTACTCAACGTTCATTTTGGACTAAAAACTTCACCCTCCTGTTTGGCAGTAACGCCCTGCTGTTTATGGTGTACAACATGCAAGTCCCCGTTCTCCCACTGTTTGGAAAATTCTTGGGATTGAGCGCCTCCCAAATTGGCCTGTTTGTCGGAACCATTATGTTTGCCGCAATGGTCGTTCGGTTGTTTTCAGGGAAATTATTGACAATTTTCAGTAAGAAAACGTTGCTTCTGGTTGGTGTGCTGCTCTACCTGTTCACGTCCATCGGCTACCCATTGCTCACGCCATTTGCCTTCTTGATTGCATTACGAATCCTCAACGGCGTCGGTCACGGCCTCGGCACCACCTACTTCGCCACCGCGGCAGCCGATGAACTGCCGATGAACCGACTTGGCGAAGGAATGGGCTACTTCGGTGTTAGCAGTATGCTAACGGCGTCTTTAGCACCTTTAATCGCCCTGCCCATCGCACAACACCTCGGCTACAACGCCTTCTTCATCACCTGCATCATTATTCTGGCCTTTCCCGTGTTAATGCTCTTTTTCATGACCCCAAAACCGGTAGCAACGACAAATACCGCTACTTCGCTACGGTCTAGCTTTGACATCGCCTTTCTGCCACAGTGCCTGCTGGTCTTCTGCCTCGGCGTTATCATGAACGGGGTTGCCGCGTATACCACGTTGTTTGCACAACAACGCCACGTCACAACGATTGCGTGGTTCTTCTTTGCCGCGGCCGTAGTCGGCGTTTTGATGCGCCCATTTGTCGGCAACCTGTTTGACCAACGCGGGCCGTTCATCATCATGATTCCTAGCGTTGTTTGCCTCATTGTTGGGCTGCTACTGATCATCAACGTTCACACCGGCTGGCAACTCATTTTAGCCGGCGTTTTCTACGGCGCAGCGGACGGCGCCATCTTCCCAACTGCCCAGTCTTGGTCCTTAAACGCGCCGGCATGGCTAAACGCGAATCTGCAACCGGCATGTTTCTCAACAGCTACGACTTCGGTATGGGCGCCGGCGCCTTCGTCCTTGGTAAGGTCATCGATTTGTCCAGTTACACGGCAATGTTTTGGGGATTGCTTGGGTTTACTGGACTTTATCTGCTATTGACGTTGTATTTTGCTTATCGAAAAGTTTAACTTACGTTTGTGTCCAGCGTAAGCATTCTGCTGTTTAGTTTGTGAAGTGCGGTGATTTGCGTAAGCTGTCGATTCCGGTAGCCGGTCAGGTTCCTGCTGTGGGGCCGGCCTGAGCCAAAGGGCGGTCTCAGTCCTCGAATTTCAGCCTCGCCAAAACCCATGCGAGTCTGAAATCGTCCCCGATAATTAGCGGTTGTTGAAAAATCGCCAACAACCACCAATTATCGCGACACAGCATACACCTGGCCGGCTACCTCCATCTCACATTGCGCAGTTCGGTACTATCGCAGAACATCAAGTGCTTGACTGTACGGTTGGCTACAGGATTGCAACGATCACCGTTGATTTGACGAACGCCTAAGTTGACGCAGTCTGAGTATCAACGTAACTACGTTAAATCCACGCAAATGTGACGCATACTTGGCGAATCTTCTACAGCACAATCGTCGATTCATTCCGACAACTGAGCATCGACCATAATCGTTTCTGCAGCTATTGAGTTACTGTCCAACGTTGCCGCCACGCGGTTTCGTCAACTTCAGAATATGACAATCAACTGTTCTGGTTGCCAACAGCGCACCATGTAGCGGGAGGCGGAGGCGCGCGGAGCTCAGCAGTGTCGGTATGACTTAGGCAGTCGTGCCCCGTGGGTTTCGGGGTGCGAGTGCCTTATGTCATACGCGAGACGGAGGAGATCCGGCATGGAAGTGGGCTTCTTCCATTCCTAGCTCCGGAGCGAGCCACTGCGTTCCAGCTCGCATAGCGCCGGAGCCTCCCGCGGCATCCTCCCACTATCCAAAACCAGCATCACTGAACTTCACAAACTAAAGATGCTTACGCTAGACACAAACATAAGACAAAAAAGCCACCGCACCCGAAGCAATCAGCTTCAGATACGATGGCTTTTCAAATTGAATTTAACACAACATCAAACTTAGGCTTCCGTGATGACAATCTTGTCGTCAACTAAATCAGCCTTTAACGCCTTAACGTCCAAGTGATCCAGATAGAAGTCGGTGACTTGGTCCCGGATTTCTTGTTCGATGACCCGACGAAGTGGACGAGCGCCCATGGCCTCATCGTAGCCGTCGGTCATGAGGTGGTCCTTAGCCGCATCGGTAACGGTCAAAGTAATGCCCTTCTTAGCCAGCGTCCTGTTCACGTCGTCTAACAGCAAGTCCACGATTTGACCAAGGTCTTCCTTGCTGAGGTGACTGAATTCAACGATGCCGTTGAACCGGTTCAAGAATTCAGGTCTGAAGTATGGACGGAGCCGATCGGATAAGGTTTGGTCCTTAGCATCGTCGCCAGTGAGGGCTTCGTTGCCGAAACCGGCGTTAGAAGTGGCGATAATGATGGTGTTCTTGAAGTTCACCACGTTGCCTTGCCCATCCGTCAGCCGACCATCATCCATAACCTGCAACAACAGGGTCAAGACTTGTGGATCGGCCTTTTCGATTTCATCCAGTAAGACGATCGAATATGGGTTCCGGCGAACTTGTTCAGTCAACGTGTTGCCGTTATCTTCGTAGCCCACGTAACCAGCGGTGGTCCCAATCAACTTGGAAACCGCGGTCCGGTCGCTGTATTCACTCATGTCTAACCGGATGATGGCGTCCTTGTTACCAAAGAGGTCAACGGCTAACTGCTTCGCCAATTCCGTCTTACCGACCCCGGTTGGGCCAACGAACAGGAAGCTGCCGATTGGCCGGTTGCCTTCATCAAAGCCAGCCCGGTTACGACGGATTGCCCGCGCAACCATGTCCACGGCTTCATCTTGGCCGATCACCTTAGCCTTCAAACGATCCGCGATGCCCTTCAACCGTTCGATATCGTTGGTGCCCATCTTAGAAACTGGGATGCCAGTCAACCGTTCAACGGCGGCTGCCACGTCATCTGGTGTGGCAACGATGGTGGTCGTCTTGGTGTCATCAGTCGCCTTCAACGCCTTGTTCAAGCGGTCAACTTCGGCCTTTGCTTTAGCGGCCTTCTCGTAGTCTTCCGCCTTCGCAGCACTTTCCTTTTCCGCTTCAGCCGTCTTCAATTGGGCCTTCAAACTAGCGGTATCGTTACTTGGCTGACCAGCAGCTAAGTGCGCCGCCGTCATGTCCAACAAGTCAATCGCCTTATCAGGTAAGGTCCGTTGTGGCAAATACTGAACGGAATAGTCCACGGCAGCGTGTAACACGTCATCTGGCAGTGAAACGTGGTGGTGATCCTCATACAACTTCTTGATACCTTGCAGAATCTTGAAGGTGTCTTCCGCAGTTGGTTCGTTGATCACAACATCGTTAAACCGACGTGCCAACGCAGTATCCTTCAAAATGGTGTTCCGGTATTCATCCTGCGTCGTTGCACCAATGACGGTAATGTCACCACGAGACAATGCTGGCTTGATGATATCGGCTAAGCCTTTGCCACCATCTTCGCCACCGGTTGAGCCGATGCCGAGAATTTGGTGGATTTCGTCAAAGAACAAGATGACGTTGCCTGCCGCCTTAACTTCCTTGACCAAGTTCTTAATGTTGTCTTCGAATGAACCCGTAACTGGGTGCCCGCTTCCAACGAAGACAAGTCGATTGAGTAAATTTCTTGGTTTTTAACACTGTCTGGGACCTTACCGGCAACGATTGCTTGAGCTAAACCTTCAACAACCGCGGTCTTCCCAACGCCGGCGTCCCCAACTAGAATCGGGTTATTCTTGATGCGACGACTTAAAATTTCAGCCGTTTCTTGAATCTCAGAGTCACGCCCGATTACTGGGTCCAACAGACCATCCCGAGCTTCTTGGGTCAAATTACGGCCCAATTTCTCCAGAATGCCGCCCTTCTTTACAGCGCGGTCACCCGCATCATTCACTTCAATTTCGTGTTCACGATCCGGTAACTTACCGGTAGCACGGTATTGTGCAAATTCATCGGGGGTCAATTCGTGACCATTGACCTCGTAACGGGCTGTACTGCCGTCACCGAGTTGTCGAGAGATCTGGTTGAACAGATCATCCATGTTGTTATTGAAAAATGGGTCGTTATTAAATAAGTTAGCCATTTCGATTCCTCCTCCATTGATTGGTGTCGCGCAAAGACACCGCCAAAACTGATTTGACGGTGCCTCGCTGATTGCTATTAAGTTGGATTAGTTTTCAGTCGAAGCGGCTAGTCTTATATATTGAACTTTCGTCCGATATAGTTTAACTATCCCCGTCAACAGTATCTATAATAGCACCTTTTTAGCACTCGTGCAAGCAGAGTGCTAATTTATTTTAAATTAATTTTCGAAGTCGGAACAAAGCCTGATTTGACGGCTTTTTGACTGGATTTAACGACCGTTGGCTTACTTCTCTACGCGTGTGAAAACTAGTATAATGAAATTATCAAAACGCTTTCAAGGAGGAATTGGTTTATGTCAGAACAAGTTACGATCGGTAAAACAGACGTCACCGCAACGGCTTTAGGGTTAGGCACGAACGCCGTTGGGGGCAACAACCTCTTTCCAAATTTAAAGGATCAAGACGGCATCGACCTCGTTAAGGCCGGCATCGATAACGGTATTACGTTATTAGACACCGCCTACGTTTACGGGTTGGGCCACTCCGAAGAACTAGTCGGTCAAGCCATCAAGGACTACGACCGCTCTAAGTTGATCATTGCCACGAAGGGCGCTCACGACTTCTCAAGTGGCGAACAGGTCATCAATAACGACCCGAAGTTTTTGACTAAGCAAGTCGATGAAAGTCTCAAGCGTCTCAACACAGACTACATCGACATCTACTACATTCACTTCCCAGATCACGATACACCAAAAGCCGAAGCCGTTGGCGCTTTACAACGCCTGCGTGAACAGGGTAAGATTCGCGCTATCGGAGTTTCCAACTTTAGCTTGAAACAAATTAAGGATGCCAACGCTGATGGTTACCTTGACGTTGTTGAAGACGAATTTAGTCTCCTTCACCAAGACCACGGCTCACGGATGTTACCTTACTTGAAGCAAAACAACATCAGCTTCGTGCCATACTTCCCACTGGCTTCTGGCCTGTTGACTGGTAAGTACACGAAGGACGTCACCTTCCCAGCCGACGATATTCGCAGCCAAATCGCCGACTTCAAGGAACCACGTTATGGTCAGATCCTATCCGCCGTTGATGCCATTCGCCCAATTGCGGAAGCTCACGATGCCACGGTCACCCAAACGGTTTTGGCATGGTACATCAAGAACCCACTGATCAGTGTGGTCATTCCAGGTGCCAAAAAGCCAGAGCAAGTCATTGCGAACGCAAAGGCCATGAACGTCACCTTGAGCGATTCCGAATTCAACGACATTGATAAAATTTTTGATGGGTTCAAATACGGGACAACTGGTAAATCACTGGCTGATCCAGACTAACCCTTAACGTTTAAGAACTGTCATTGTTTACGATCATGTGAACGGTGACGGTTCTTTTTTCTGGTCATCAGATTGGCTTTTCACAAGCGAACAAAATAATACTATTCCGGTGAAACGTGGAATATCACAATTGAAATGAATTTGTGCAGGTTTAGACAACTTAGCGAGACATTATTTCAATACTGTTATCCCTCAGATTCCGGTTTTAAAGTTATTCGTTAAATCCACCAGCAAAATAGTGAAAAGTTTATACAAATGTGGTATAAATTTATTATTAATCGGTTTTTTCAACGTTTTCTAGCCCTTTTATGTCATTTATTTAGCGAATGTAACCGCTACCCTTAAATTGACATGAGAACTGTTATAAACTGTTAGTAATCCCTGATTGTATCAGGATTAAACTTTAGTAAACGGATTTACCATTTTGATATGATACAGTATCATTGACTGCTTGAGTGAACGAAATTAACGTCACAACTAGCACTGCGCTAATGGGTGACATGACCCCCATTTAATTCCGCGCCAGTTAGGAGACTAGTCACAATATGACCAATAATCCAATATTTGATGATTGCTATAATATCATTCCTGAAACGCAACGCGCTGCCAAGGAGGATCGTGAGATGACCCCTGCAGAACGTGGCCGTTTTGACTTGGTTCGCAACCTCTGTTCGGTTGTGATCTCATTCACCGACCAGTCAACCTCGGCGCCGCAACCCGCAGCGTTAACCCCACAGGAACACTTGGATGATGACCCAAACGATCCTGCTATCCAAACAACGATCGATTACTTGAATTACTTGAACGACATCAGCCGATTGATTACGAAGATCAAGTACTTGTACGCGTTGTCCAAATCCAGCGAGTTATACCGGATGTTATCCCTCTTCGAACAAAAGACGGGCTTCCACTGGCAAACTGGTAAATGGCTAATGGATAACCAAAGCGAGGTCCTCTTCCTATGTAACAACAACGACCCCGCCACTGAGATTTTCAACGATAACGCAAAACTCCAAAAGAAGTTCTTAAAGTTCGTCACGGAGGAACAAGCAAGCGAAATGGTGAATAAGGGAACCGATGCTTGAGGGTGTTGGTTCCCTTTTTGAGAGAGTGCGAAAACACGCGGTTAGACCCCAGAGTATAAGTGAAGGCAGGCATGAATCCCCGATTTTTGGGGATTTATGCCTGCCTTTACTTATACGGCCGGGGTCTGCGTGTTTTCGCACGTTTAGGCTATATAACAGCACAGCACTTCAATATCCGCATCAGCAACCATCAATCCAAGACCACCACTTCAATCCTTACCAATCCAATCCCACTACGTCATGATCCCCATAGTTGTTCCACGTGAAACACCCAAACCTATACCTTTTCCCACTAAACCCCCTCTTCACAATCTGCTCATTCTGACTGTTCTCAGCACCTCCAGATTCCCCAAACTATACCCATTCAACCTGTAACCCCCACCATCTTCGGCCTAGCCATAATTGTGAATAAGTCCAATTATTTCACTTATGCTATAGATTAGTTTTTTAATTATTTTTTCACGAAATTACCATCATTTTTTACTTGATAGCGACAATTATTTCCGGTATGTTTGACCTATACCAATCCTGATTTAATTCCCAGTTTCAGACAGGAACCCGCTAATCGAATGACTTTAACTATCTAGGAGGCCATCCACACCATGGAAAAAGCAACGCATTTAAGACGACGCCTGGACACCGATACGCAAACCAAACTTGTTCGTTATAAACTATACAAATCTGGTAAATTGTGGCTAATTAGCAGTAGTGCGACGATTTTAGCTGCATTGGCCCTAACTAGTCACCCATTGGTTGGTCACGCCGATACAGGTTCGCCAGCAGAGACCGCCACTGAATCAGTCATGGTCGGTGTTGATAATGAGGTTACTGAAACTGATACCACTGACACCACCGATACAACGACAACCGAACCGACATTAACCTCTTCAACGCCTACGCTTAACAATATCGATGAACCAACAACTGCACCAATGACTGACTCAACCGAGCCACAATCGGTTCCCGTCGTTGAGTCAACCCTAGATAGCAGCCCTGCCACACCATCCGAAACTGCTGATACAGCTTCGGCAATCGCGGCAACGACCTATGTCCCCGCTTCAACACCGGTTACTGAATCCCAGCCAACACCAACGGCACCTCAACCAAACCCAACAGTGCGTTCAGCACGCGCAACAACCCCCGTAACGCCAACACCTAAAGCTGCACAGTTAACCGCCCCCAACGCCGAACTGGTCAACGTTACCCAATATATCAAGGATCTCGCACCCGAAAATTTAGCCAAATACGGCTGGTACCTCAGCCCCAGCGGTTACTATACCCGAATCACAGCTGGTGACTACGAATATATCGGTCCGGATGCCGCTGGCACCAGCGCGGCTGAACAAGCCCTTGCGCAGACACTATTTAAACAGCCCATATTCCCTAAAAACTATCAGATTTGGGCAACCAATACCCGAATGAACAACGGCAAACTGGAACTCACTCGAAAGTCCGTGATCACCGTTCAGATTCTGCCACTACCCTCACCCCACCAAAGGACATTCGCTTTATCGGTCCGGCCACGGTGACGATGACAACTTCAAACTCAACGAGTACCGCGGCTAAAACGGCAAACATCGCGGGCGCTCCCGGTGCTTTTGATTTGTACGGGCCCGTTTCAACTATTCCTCAGGCGATTTCCTTACCGTTATCTTCAGCTGGTGATAAGTATCAAACCACGATTTACGTTTCAACCCACCTTGGTTTACCCGCATTCGTGATTCAAAACGGAGCGTTCATCGCGGACCACACCGTTTATTTAGGTCGCGCACAAGCCTCAACCCATCAGCTTACGCCAACGATTGCGGACCGCCCAACCGCCAATGGAACGTTATCCGGTACCGGTACCGGAGTCGGAAATAAGATTTTTATCAAATCCCTAGATGGCCGTAAAACGCAACTGACCGTTGTTAAAGCGGATGGTTCTTGGCAAGCTGACTTAACTGCAAGTGGCTTCCTAGCAACCGATGACCTTTACGTTATTGAAACCAACGACCTCGGTGATTTGCCCGGCGCCGCTGTCCAACCGCGTTACGCAACCGTCACTCGTGTCGTTAACGGGGTCAACGCCGTTACTAAGGAAGATTTGGGCACTTTAACCACCCAGACCCAATCCCTAGTGCAACGTGCTAAGGTCACCGCGATTGATGCCAATCAACTTCAAAATCCGGATGGTATCAAAGACGGCTCCGCAATCACCGTTGACTGGCAGCCCTTCACCAACCTTGATGGATCACCGGCTAGTTTCTCAGCAATCAGCATGGCCACCATTGCTAATCCAGATGCAGCGCATTTAATTGCCCAAACTGCAGACCTCCCCAGCATCGCCGCAGCGGCTGGCAAAACGGTGACTCAAACGGCAGTCTACTACCCAAAAATCATCACCGTTTCGGGTCAGCATACTAGTAATCCAAGCGATCCACTGACGCAGGGGTTTGCACCCATTGAAGCCGGGAACCACTTACTGGCAACGGATAACCTATCACCAGTTCTCGCAGGTGGTTTGGGTGCCGCCGACCTCTACCAAGTCATTCACCAAACGATCCACTACGTTGACGCTAAGACTCAAACCACCGTTGCACCTGACCACCACACAAACCTACCACTGTATCGGGAGGTGACGGTCAACCTCGAACAGTATTTGGCCAATCCCGCCACAGGCTTAACCTATAGCGACTGGAAACGCGTTGATATTCCATCAAGCACTACCTTTGACGCTGTCACAAGCCCAGTCGTTCCCGGATGGTGCCCGCTATGTCGAGTTACCCAGCTATCAGCTTTCAGGCTAATCAAGGTGAACAAGTCGCCACAATTGGTTACTACGCCGCTCAAGTCACTGTGTCCGCCGAACAGCCACAAGTTGCCGGTACCGCGGTGAGCACTGACTTATTGGACCCTCGCCGCTATCCGGATGGGCTAACGACTAACGACCTCAAAAAAATCGTTACCGAAACCATTCACCACCAGGACTACCAAACCAGTACCCCATTGGCACCTGATGCAACCCAAACCATCACCTTTACGCGAACCGCTTCGGTGACCTTTGAACCAGATGGATCCGCAACCGTCAAATACAGCAATTGGCTCGCTACCGATAGCGATACTTTCCCAGAACCAACTGTCTTAACGTTGCCTGGTAAAGTTGCCTTTGTAGAAAAAGTGGCCACTGAAACTGTCACGCCAACAACGCCTAATCGTGAGCGGACTATTATGTACGTTGATGCTGCTAAACTTAGTCAACAAGTTACCGTGACGACCCACTACAATCTCCCAACGCCAGAAACGGCTAAGCAGTCGGTTCAATTCTACCGAACCCTCACCCAGTCGACCGCCAATGAAACGGGTAACACCCAGTGGACGCTAACGCCGTGGACGACCGAGCCAAGTGGTATCAGTCAATCAGAATCGGATCGTCAAGCCATCGTGCCCGCGTTAACGGATCTTAAAACACCCGCTGAACACGTTGCCAACGTGGTAACCACGATTGATGGCGTAACAACTACTGGTAACGCCGATATCACTGTAACTGGCGAAATGGCAACGGTTGACCGCCAAGTGAACTACACGCGGAATGTATTTACCCCCGATTTTCCCGGTGATTACGACGTTAAGCGAACCGTTACGCAAACGATCAATTACGTTGATGGTCTGACCAAAACCCCAATCGCACAGCCTAAAACGACCACGTTGACGTTCACTAGAACGGCAACTGTCGATGACCAGCACCAAGTGACCTATACTGATTGGCAACCAGAGACAACGGCGACCTTTGCTGCCGTGCAGAGTCCCACGATTGAAGCCTTCACCACAACGACGCCAACGGTTGAGGCAACACCCGCCAATGTCGATGAACCCGCTCAAACGGTGACGGTTTACTACTATCCAACGACGGTGACCATTACTGACAATCCCATTTATCAACCCGGTAGTGTCATGAATCCTGATGACCCCAACAGTCCCAAATACCCCGCAGGCCTCGAACCGGACGCCTTAACGCGGACGGTCACACGAACGATTCACTACGTTAACGAACAAAACGAGTCGGTGGCACCTGACGTCCAGCAATCCGTAACGTTTACTAGAACTGCTTCGTATAACGTTGCCTCTAGCAACATGACGTATACCGACTGGCAACCAACCGGCGAACCTGTTTGGCAGGCTGTTAGCAGCCCCGAACTCACGGGATTACTAGCAAGTCAGGCAACCGTTGACGCAGAAACGGTCTCGATTGATACTGCCGATAGCGACATTACCGTGCAGTACCGGCCTGCAACTCCGCCAATTGATCCAACACCGGATGGTGAAGTTGATGGCGGTTCGGGAGTTGATAATGGTTCCGGAACTGGTGATGGTTCGGGCACCGACAACGGCTCCGGCACTGACAACGGCTCTGGGACCGGCGATGGCTCCGGAACTGACAATGGCTCTGAGACTGGCCGATGGCTCCGGCACTGACAACGGAACTGGGACTGACAATGGCTCCGGCACTGGTGACGATTCTGGAACTGATACTGGCTCTGGAACTGGTGATGGCTCCGGCACTGACAATGGTTCTGGTACCGACAACAGTTCTGGCACTGGCAACGGTTCCGGAACTGACAATGGCTCGGGGACCGGCAACGGTTCGGGCACCGACAACGGCTCGGGTACTGATCATGGTTCCGGTAACGGCAATGGTTCCGGTAACGGCAATGGTTCCGGTAACAGCAATGGTTCTGAGACCGGCAATGGCTCTGGAATCGGCAATGGCTCCGGGACTGATAACGGAACAGGAACTGGAACTGGAACTGATAATGGTTCTGGTATCGACAACGGTTCTGAAAATAACTCTGGCTCTGGTACTGACAGCGGTTCAGGTTCGGGCAACGGTTCCGGCACCGATAACAACGCCGGCAACAAACCCGAGACCGGTAACGGCAATAACAGCCGCCTAATCCAACGCCAACACCCCGCCCAAGCATTATCATCCCAGCGACCCCGAGTGCGACTAAAGTTAAACCGCAGTCAAAGTCCACTCGCCCAACAACTAGCCCCGTTGCTGTGAGCGCACCACATACTACTAATCAAGCAAACAGCGCCGATTCAACCGCAACCACTCTCCCACAAACCAACGACCAGTCTCAATCATCAACAACTTTCTGGGGACTACTCGGCCTCACGATTCTCGGGTGGTTCGGTTGGAAGAAACGACGTTCAACTAAGTAACATCATCTTCGACTTTCGCTAATCTAAACAGAAATCACCCAAACTAAAAAACACCATGGAAGCCCGCAACATTGAGCTTTCATGGTGTTTTTCTAATCATTCACATTAATCAGCATCCAGCACCGTCGCAACTTCAGTAATATCCGCTGGCGTCGTCCGACAACAACCGCCAATCAACGTTGCGCCTTTAGCCTGCCAAGTTGGCACTAAATCGCGAAAGGCTGGCGCATCCGCATGTGTTTCCCACGTCTTAGTCGTTGGATCATAGGTGTCACCGTTATTCGGATAAACCACGATTGGCTTTTCCGTTGCCGCGCGTACCCCTTCAACCAACGCCGTAACGTTGGTCATCGCCGTGCAGTTAACGCCGATGGCTTGAACTTGCGGATGCGCGTTAAAGTACGCCACCGCCGTTGCCAATGGCGTGCCATCACACAACTTATCCTGCCCATCAACACTGAACGACACCCAGACCGGCGTCGTTGGGAACTCAGCTTCAACCAGCGCCACTAAGGCCTTAGTTTCTTCAAAGTTCGGCTGCGTCTCCAGCGCCAATAAATCAACGCCCGCTGCAACCAACAACGACATGCGTTCCCGGTGAAAATCCTGATACTGCGCAGTCGTTAACTGGTAATCACCCGTGTATTCACTCCCGTCAGCCAAGTAAGCCCCGTAAGGCCCCACACTTCCCGCAATCAACAGCGGTGCGGTGCGTTCTGGATGAGCCGCTTGATATTCCGAACGGGCTTGTTGCGCCAATTTAACCGAAGCCGTAATTAACGTCCGGCCCTGTTCGGCACTTAACCCCGCCGCTTCAAAAGCTGGCACATTCGCCTGATAACTGTCCGTAATGGCAACATTCGCCCCAGCCTCAAAGTAACTCCGGTGCACGTCAACAACCGCCTGTGGGTTATGAATCAAGGCCATGGCGGACCATAACGCGTTATCGGTATCGACACCCCGCTTCTCCAATTCCGTCGCCATGGCGCCATCAATCACTAGTGGTTGTTGCCGGTTTAATTTGATCATTTAAAGACCACCTCTCATTAATTTAACTATTTCTCATTTCAAAATACGTGTCACACCGGGAAACCATTTTATCCCCGTTAAAATTAAAGTTGCTTAATCACGTTTTTTAATGTTATTCTAATTCTCGTGCATTTGCAATTATGGAGGAACTTTTTATGGCAGAAAAAACACATACTGAACTCGAACGGAAGATGACGTCGCGGCACCTATTTATGATTTCCCTAGGTGGCGTGATTGGCACCGGGCTGTTCTTGAGTTCTGGTTACACGATTCACGAAGCTGGTCCGATTGGCACGATTTTAGCTTACGGCATTGGCGCCGTCGTGGTTTACCTCGTCATGCTGTGTCTAGGCGAGTTGGCCGTTGCGATGCCGGAGACCGGGTCGTTCCACGTTTACGCTGACCGCTTCATCGGCCACGGTACCGGCTTTACGGTCGCCATTCTATACTGGCTAACCTGGACAGTGGCCCTCGGCTCAGAATTTACCGCCGCTGGACTCATTATGCATAAATGGTTCCCGAACTCGCCCACTTGGATCTGGAGCGCGTTGTTCATGATCGTTATTTTCACCTCTAACGCGCTGTCCGTCAAGTTCTTCGCGAACACTGAATTTTGGTTTTCGAGTATCAAAGTGGTGGCGATCATCGCCTTCATCGTGCTCGGCGCCTTAGCAATTTTCGGCGCCATCCACATTAAAGGCTACCAACACGCGCCGATGTTCACGAACTTAGTCAAAGACGGCCTGTTCCCTAACGGCTTCAAAGCGGTGTTCACCACCATGTTGACCGTTAACTTCGCCTTCTCGGGTACCGAGTTGATTGGTGTGACCGCGGGGGAAACGAAGGATCCGGAAAAGACGTTGCCCAAAGCAATTCACACCACATTATTCCGCTTGATCATCTTCTTCATCGGTAGCATTACCGTGATGTCGGCCCTGATTCCTTGGCAAAAAGCTGGCGTTGATCAAAGCCCCTTCGTCTTGGTCTTTAACAGTATCGGCTTACCGTTCGCCGGTGATCTGATGAACTTCGTGGTGCTGACGGCGATTCTGTCGGCCGCTAACTCTGGGTTGTATGCGTCAACGCGGATGCTGTGGTCGCTGGCCAATGAAGGCACCATTCCACTGAAGGTTGCCAAGACCAATAACCGTGGCGTCCCAATGTTGGCACTCTGCCTTAGTATGATTGGTGGCGTGCTGGCACTGATTTCTAGTGTCGTGGCAGCTTCCACCGTTTACCTCGTGCTCGTGTCAATTTCTGGCTTAGCGGTTGTGATCGTCTGGATGGCGATTGCCTTCTCCGAAATTCGTTTCCGGCAAGCTTGGTTGAAAGCTGGTCACACCACTGCCGAATTGAAGTTCAAGACACCTTGGTACCCGGTTGTGCCCTGGTTAGCATTTATCATGAGCTTACTGTCCTGCGTGTTGATCGTCTTTGATCCAACGCAACGGCCAGCGTTGCTGTACATGATTCCGTTCTTAGCGTTGTGCTACGCAGTTTACTATGGCAAGACGGCTTGGGAAAAACGGCATTAACTTAAGCACACTTCTATTGAGATAATAAAAATCGTGATCCTCCAATTCGGAGAACCACGATTTTTTGTTAGCTAAAATTCAAACAGTTTATGCTTCCGAAGCACCACTAGTTGCATCCGCTTCCGGTGCTTCTGGTTCTGGTGCTGGGGTTGGTGCAGCTGCTGGTGCGGCTTCAGTTGTTTCTTCTGAAGCACCACTGGTTGCATCAACTTCTGGTGCCTTCGCAGCTTCAACGGCTTCTTCAACTGAAGCGCTGGTCGTAGCATCAGTTTCGGCTGGCTTGTCGTCACCCTTGCTGAAGCGCCACTGGTTGCGTCAGTACCTGGCGTTGAGTGCTTTGAAGCACCCGTGATACCGTCTAAGCCGGTGATTGGTGAGAATGGCTTAGCGTCTGGATCCTTCACTAACTTTTGGCCGGTAGCCTTCAAGTAGTAGTCGATCACTGGCATTACGTCGATCACCAATTCGTTAACCCCACGGTAACGGCGGTTTCATCGCGCATTGCCCGGTAGTAGTGCATGACGTGTTGGTTAGGCCCTTGTTGTGCTGGCATTGAGACAACGTCGGTTTGGCCAGTCCGTAAAGCGTAGATAACTTGCTTAACGTGTTCAACAACGCGACCTGGGTGAACGCCGGCAAGTGAGGAACCCGCTTGATCTGGGGTCCGAGCAGCCAGCATTTGAGGCGCATCGGCGTTGTGGTTGTAGTAGATGAATTGGTTGTTGTCATCGGCAAAGGTCAGTTCCCCGGCCATTGAGTTCAAGAACCAGTTCAATTGGTCAACCGTCAACAACCCGCGGTCCAACTTCACGTAATCGCCACCGGAAGCAGCATGGGTCTTTTCAGCGGCCTTTTCAACCCATTCAGGATCGTTAGGGTCAACGCCTTCAACCGTGGTGTTCACTGGGTGTTTGGCTTCCATGTCTTCTTCGTGTGCGTTCTTTGGATCTGGCGCGTCCATCATATCAATCACCTTCATAAACGTCAGGAACTTCTTCAAAACGGATTCGAGGAAGCCAACGGTGCGGGCGTCCTTCAAGTCGCCGTTTTCGTCGAAGGCGCTCTTGGCGTTGCTCAATAGGAATTCGTTACCTGGCATCACAATCGCGTTAACACCGGGTGATTCCAAGATTTGTTTTAAATGCAGTTGGGCCCGTGATGACCCTTGGGTGTAGTATGACGCCCCAACGATCCAAACGGGTTTGCCGGTGAATGGGTGCAAGTTGTTGGACATCCATTCAATGACGTTCTTCATGCAGCTGGCACGGTGTGGTTGTGTTCTGGCGTTGCCAAAACCACCCCATCAGCGCCGGAGATGTGACGAGCCAAGTCTAAAACAGCTTCGTTCGTGCCGTCATCTTCGTCTTCGTTAAATTGTGGAATATCGTTGATATCTAATAGTTCAATATCAACGTCCTTTTTAAAATGCTTACTGATAAATTGCAACAACATCCGGTTATAGGATTCATCACCAATTGAACCCGCGATTCCAACTAATTTGACCATTATTTATCATCTCCTGTTAAACCATTATCCCACGAAAAGTTAGCCGCTGCGTCTTCTTTATGCAGTTGCTTTGAGTGATCCAACTGAGCGGTTAAATCAGTAAAGAGCAGGAAGTCTTGGAACAACCCGTCTAACTGCTTCACTTCAGTTTCGGCGGTTAAGTTGCCATCGGCGTCAAATGCTTGCAGGGAGTGACCCAGTAAGAATTCAGAACTTGGCATCACCGTGGCCTTGATTTCTGGGGAATCCAGAATCTGGCGCAGTTGGGATTGAGCCGTGATGCCCCCAAAGTCCCGTATGACGTCCCAACGATCATCACTGGCTTATCCATCAATGGGTGGATGCCGTATGATAACCAGGCTAAGGCACTAGCGAGCAAGGCTGGCACTGAGTGATCATATTCAGGCGTACCGATGATCACACCATCGGCTGCTTCAATCTTCTCGGCAATTTCTTGAGCCTGTTCTGGTACCGCTAATTCAGCCGTTTTCTTGAAAATTGGTAAGCCCTTCAGCTCAACAACTTCAATGGCAGCTTCTTCGGTGTACCGGTTCTTCATGTACGTTAATAACTTTCGGTTGGTCGATTTGGCGGTATTGGTCCCCACCAGCGCAACATAGTTTTTCATCGGTAGATCCACCCTTCTTAAATCGGTGCCACATCTCTCCACAATTTGACCTATCAAGGTCGCGATAGTTATCTAGAAATTGTGAAAACATCAACATGACACCCTACATTTTTATACCCCTTTATCATACCATGAATTTCGGAAACGCTTTATTAATTATTAATAAAAATTCCATTTTTTTGTTTTTTAGTTGCATTATTGGAATATTGACGGGGTTTGGGGCGAATTTGCGGTTCGGTTTTGTAACCGATTTCAACAAAAATAGATTATCCGTTATCAAAGTTTGTGCAGTAATTAAAATTGCCATCGCTTTTACCACTTTTTGGCTGACAATTGCTAAGGCATTGTTTAACCAACCCCATCGACTAAACTAACTTTTTTTATCCTCACTAGTTCATTTTCACCTTTTTACCAAACCTATTCAGCTTGTATGAAAATAATTGTTGTTTCATTGTAAATGTCAAGCTATACTGCTGATAATATCAGCCCCTAAGACACCTACTTTAAGGAGGGTAATCACGATGAAGTTAACGCTGAACATGATTGAAACTGCCACTGCCGACTTTGATTCTAACAGCGTATTTTCAAAATTAACGCCGGTTGAATTTCAACAATTATTGATTGATTACTACACTGAAAAACAAAGTGTTACCCAACTGATGACTACATATCACCTTAATCTGAACCCGACGCTACTTGTTAAAAATTTTCCGCCGATCTCACTTCAAATAACTTGTCCATTTGACAAAACACCTATGCAGGCAACGCTACCTGCAAAGTATAAGCTTGACCTAGATACCACTATTTCGTGTCCAAAATGCACGCACATCATTACAGATTTGGCATTTCCTGATTATTCAGTTGATTGTCAATGTGTCCATTGCGAACGAAAACGGCAACAAGCCCTTCAAGGTATTCAGTCCCTGCTCACTCAATCTCGCGGTAAAAAAAGAGCCGAAACCGACTTGACCACGCAAGAAGCACTCGATCTCGCCTGCGTCTTGATTGCGTTTAATAGTCATCGTTTAACCAACATCGGAACGTATCATGATCATTCAGATTCCGAAGAATTACTTGCTGCTCTCGTTAGATTACAAGACAGCCACCTCTTAGTTGCATCAGAGGATAGCCAGCCTAAAACTTTCGAATATAAGCATCATCGGTTATACGTCCATCCTCAATTTGCTAATTGGCACGTCTGGGTAGATTCACCCAATGACGACGATTTTTTACTGAATAGCCTAAAAAATCCCCAGTTAACTTATAATTCAGAAGCTGATGATTTAAGTATCATCTATCTTAAACAAGTAGAAATTGAGTTACTTCACATCTTCCAAACTGAGTTAACCGAACATCATTTTTCACTAACAGAAGAACATAACACACAATTGAAGGATACGATCGACCGTCTTTTGGCGAACTACACACCATCCCAAGTTTACACTTTCATCTGGCGTGCAGTTCGAATGGCACAAGAGGCGCGAACTAAAAACACCTGGGGAAATTACCGCTATCATCCCATCGACTATGTCGTTCGACAGGTCACGTATCTCATTCAATTTTTCTCGGAAAAACCAGACCCCGTTCCTAGTTATCGTTTTCCCAAAAGTGTTGTGCCAGAGTTAGCCACTCAACTATTTTTCGAAGATTTTCTAGGAAAGCCTAATTGGTTTTATGAACCCGTTTCACCTATGCAGGGAATTGATACTCACGATATGCCTAAACGAATGCTCAGTAGTCGTTTGGAACCAATGCTACAGCAACGAGAAACTCAGCTAACTGTTATCCCTGATTTAGTTAAAAATGCTCAATCTTACAAAATGATTGATTACGGCATTGTTGTTATTTCTGATATCTTTCCTTACCTACAACTATTTACAGATCAACTAACTGCCTATGAATACAGTCAAACGCTACCTGAACTCGATCATAATACCCTTAGTTGGTCACTCTATAACGCTGACTACTATATTACTAATTTCTATTCGCTCAAATTTTGCTATGCGCTACTTGCTGAATTGGAAAAGCAAAAGGTTCCTAAAGTCGAATAAATCGACGTTATTAAAAAGGCCACCCAGTAAATGGACTAGGTGGTCTTTTAGAGGTTATTTAGTTTGCTGCTGACCTCACTCTGTGGGGCAGAGAGCTACATTGTAAACCAGTCCTCAAATCGAGGGTTCTGGGCATTTTGCGCTTATAGAGTGCTGTCTGCTGTCGGCAATGTTCATTGCTACTACTTTGTTTTCGGCACCAGTTGGACTTTAGTTGGCAATAATCGTTGATATTGTGAAGTCTGTTGACGTTACCTCGTTCATTAGCCTGCGCCGAAACGAACTGCGCAGGGCAGAGAGTTGCACGTAAGCGACTGCCACCACAAGCCCCAAAAACCGGGACTTCTGGTGACAGTCACTTACGCTCCACTCTCTAACCGCCCTGCTCCGTTCTCTACGCTCCGTTCTCTAAAACTCCACATACTTCTTCGGCGGATAAAGCTCAATCCTAATCCGCTCCTTCTTAATCAACCGCGCCGGGTTCCCCACTGCAGTCGTATAATCAGGCACATCTTCCAGCACCACCGCCCCAGCGCCAACTTTACTGTTCTTACCAATCGTAATTGCGCCCAACAACTGAGCGTTCGCGCCAATGAATGCGCCTGATTTGACGATTGGGTGGCGGCGGCCGTGCCATACGGTGCCTCTTGCGCCAAGCGTTGCGCCGTGCAGGATGGTGACGTCATCGCCGATAATGGCGGTTGCGCCGATCACCACACCCACGCCATGGTCAATAAACACCCGCTTACCAATCACGGCGGCCGGGGCAATCGAGATGCCAGTGTGGGCCGCACTGAATCGGCTAATGAGACCGGCCAGCACGTAACGGTGATGATAGGATAACCAGTGGGCGATGCGGTGCCAAAATAACGCGTGGACGCCCGGATACGTTAACACAATTTCCAGCAAGCTATGGGCCGCTGGGTCACGCTTAAGAATGGCGCGCGCTGTTTGCCACATTGTCATTGCTCCTTTGAACGCTCATGAAGCCGCGGTCTAAGTCCGCCAATAAATCCTTAGTTTCTTCGATGCCGACTGACAAACGAATGAGCTCGTCCTTGATACCGTTCTTCAAGCGAATCTCACGTGGAATGGCACCGTGGTCATCAACGCTGGAATTTCAATCAAGCTTTCAAGCGCGCCCAAGCTTTCAGCCAAGGTCACCAACTGCAAGTTTTCCACGAACTTCTTGGGATCCAAACCGGGTTGCAGTTCGAAGGAGATCATTGCGCCAAAGCCGTTCATCTGCTTCTTGGCCACTTCGTAATCGGGGTTGTTCGGATCACCTGGGTAGTAGATCTTCGAAACGGCGGGTTGGTCGCTGAGGTAGTTGAAGACCTTCTCGGCATTGTTCAAGTGCGCCTTCATCCGCACAGCCAACGTCTTCATCCCCCGTTGCAACAACCAGCTTTCCTGTGGTGCCAAGATGCCGCCGATAGCATTTTGCAAATACCCAATCTTATCGCCCAACTCGCGGTCCTTGGTGACGACGACCCCGGCAATCACGTCGGAGTGGCCCCCCAGGTATTTGGATGCACTATGCAACACGATGTCCACGCCCTGTTCCAGTGGGCGTTGCACGTATGGCGAGGCGAAGGTGTTGTCGATGATGCTCAGCACGTTGTGGGCCTTGGCGATGTTGGCCACCGCTTCAATGTCGGTCACGCGGAGCAATGGGTTGGTTGGCGTTTCCAAGTAGATTGCTTTTGTAGCAGGCGTAATCGCAGCTTCTACAGCATCCAAATCCCGGGTATCCACCACGGTGAAGGTCATGCCAAAGCGCTTCAGCACGGCATCAATCAAGCGGAAGGTGCCACCGTAAACGTCGTTGCCGATCACAAAATGGTCACCGGCAGAAAACAGGGAGAACACCGTGTCGATGGCGGCGGAACCGGACGCGAAGGCGAACCCTTGCGTGCCACCCTCCAAGTCCGCAATCAACGCTTCAACGGCTTCCCGAGTGGGGTTGCCGGAGCGAGAGTACTCGTACTTGCTTTCGCCAATCTTCTTCTGATGGAACGTCGATGCCATGTAAATCGGCACTGAAACGGCCCCCGTTGCTGCGTCTTCGCTGATACCGCCGTGGATTAACTTCGTTTCAAATTTCATAGTTGATAGCCTCTTTTTTAGTTTTTTAATTGCGTTAAATTTAACGCTAGCTCATTACTGTTACCGAGCTGAAACGTGCGCCACAAGGCAAAAGGTTGCATGTAAGGGGCAGTAAGTAAAACTCCCCAAAGCCCAGGCAGTTTCACTTACTGCCCCTTACACACCACCTTCTGACCGCCTTGCTCTGCACTCTTATACTTCATAGACATGTTCACTCATGTAACGCTCACTACTATCGGGAAATACCGTCACGATCCGGCTATTCTCCGGCAAGCTTTCTGCCAGCTTCAAGCTAGCCGCCAACGCTGCCCCGCTAGAACTCCCAATGAACAAGCCCTGTTCAGCCGCCATCTTACGCACCTGCGCAAAAGCATCGGCATCCGGAATCGTCATCGTCTCATCAATGGTCACCTTGTCGAAGAATGGCGGAATGAATTCCACGCCGATACCTTCAGTACGGTGCGCATGCGCCGGCCCACCGTTGAGAATCGAGCCTTCAGGTTCAACAACGATTGCCTTCGTATCAGGATTCTGTTCTTTCAAATACTGCGCAATCCCAGCAAAGGTGCCGCCGCTACCAGCCCCGGCCACAAACGCGGTGATTGGCTGACCTAAATCCTCAATCAACTCCGGTGCCAACGTGTGGTAGTAGGCCGCCGGATTAGCGGGATTTTCAAACTGCATCGGCACGTAACTGTTTGGTGTTTGAGCTTCCAGCTCCCGAGCCTTTTTGATGGCGCCCTTGATGCCGTCCTCGGATGGCGTGTTGATCAACTTAGCGCCCAGCGCCTTCATCAACGTTTGCTTTTCGTAGCTGAACTTTTCCGGTACCACCAAAATCGATGGTAAATGATGTTGCTGTGCGGCTAACGCAACGCCGATGCCAGTGTTACCAGCGGTTGGTTCGATGATGGTGGTCGTGGCGTTGATCTTTCCCTTGTCGATGCCATCTTGAATCAGGTACTGTCCCAGCCGATCCTTGATGCTGCCGCCGGGATTGAACATCTCCAGCTTGGCGTAAATGTGACTGTGGTTTGGCACATCGATTTGTAGGTCGATCAACGGCGTGTGGCCGATAAGTTGTTCAACAGATTGAATTAACATGGTAGTCTCCTCTTCTTAACTAAAACTGGTAAAACTTCGATTTAATTTGGAGGTAACTAGAAATCTAGCTATTTTAACCGTAGACGACACCCGTTCACATGGTGTTCCATTTCTAAAATTAAAGTAACAAAAAAGGGCCCGGAATTCATCTAGAATTCGCGTGCCCTTGGTCCAAGTTCCACCAGGAAACATGGACTTTTTAGGTTCCTAACCCTCATAAAAGTCAATGCTAACAGGCCGAACATCGCCAAACACGCGACATCCGACAACAGATATTTTTAACATTGAGCATTGATTGAGTAGTCATTATGGAACCTCCCTTTTAGTTGATGAGGCTAATATACCTTTTGTGAGATTAATTGTCAAATGGTTTTCTCATTTTTGTGGTGGGTGATAGGTGGGGGCTATCGGGTGGGGATGGTGGTAGTTCTGGGTTTTAATGTAACTTGCTACCGTGAGAAATTCAAAGTGAATTGCATTTTATAATCACTTCATGGCATCGCTATGAACCCGATGAAGGCACCTGTGGTTACCTAATTGAACTAAATATTCTGTCGCTTATTAGTACTTACATGTAGACGATAAAATTAAACTCTGGTCAACTGATGCCCACACCAGTAATCAATGGTTTCACAGATATTCATACGTTAGCATCAGCAAAAAGTATTGCTGGGTTTCTTCGCAGAAATAGAGCATGAAGCGTTCTCCCCCATATTCTTCAATTTCTTCTCGTAGAAAGTCATCGTCACCTAGTTCGTAAAATAAGTCTTGCTTTGAGTTGAATACGCCAGCATAGAGAACGTGATGTGTTTTTTTCGTTAGCCATTGTTGCAGGGCTTCTAGGGTACTAATTTCACTCCAACCGTTAGCTGGTAATAGGTCTCCGCCAACTATGCGTACTTTTTTAACAATATCAAGACTGCTTGGATAAATTTCACAATCTAAGCCATACGCTTCGCTTATGTCACTCTCATTTGGATGATAACTCAATATCGGCATAGTCTAATTTTCTCCGTTAATTTATAGGATATTATCAACTATTATTGTAACAGGATCATCTCAGCTATTCTCTTCACATCTGCTTAAAAAACAATCTTTCCTTAGTGTTTGAACGGATAATTTATATCACTTAATTACTTTTACGAATTGACAGCTTAATTACCAAATAGCATCTTTAAACACTATATGTTGATATCGAACGTATTTTCGGCCATAATAGTAGTGCTAGTTTCATGTATAGCACTTTCTCGTTATTCGTTCTTGTCACTTTATATAAGGAGGGTTTTATTTGTTTCGATTAAAAAGTACCCGGTCTCTTTTAGTCAGAAGTAATTATCTTCGTACTCCATCCAGTAATAATGAAATTCGCGAAGCTTTGAAATACGATGATTACGCTACACGATTGTCCGCATCTCAAAACAAACTATTGAAAAATAATGTTGTTTCCTGGATTTCACAATGTAGAAATGAATGGGAATTATATGACCACAACAGTATTATTAGGCTTTCAAAATCTGAAAAAATCACCTGCGATCTTTGTAATACTAAACTTAGAACTACAAAAGTTCACATAAAAAACACTCTAACCGGGGAGAGTTTATGGATAGGAACTGACTGTGCTCAAGCAATGCTCAATAATGAGGAACACGCACAATTAGCCTATACACCTGAAGAACAACGTTATTTAGAAAAATTTTTCAGTGACAACCCTACTATCGAACATTTTTATAAAAAACGCCCTTCGCTAACTTCGGAGTTCATACTCCCAAGTGACTTTTTGGCAGAAGAAAAGAAATTAATAACTATAATCAGAACTCAAATTTCGCGTAAAATAGTGAAGGGATTACCATCTACAAAGATTAATGAAATTAATTCTAAAATCGCTGATATTTCTTCAAAAATTAATAGTTTCAATGCTCAAGT
>NZ_BBAD01000020.1 GCF_001311075.1 Secundilactobacillus similis DSM 23365 = JCM 2765 | reverse complement strand
GCGACAGCAAAAAAAGCCCTCTCAGCAATCAGCCAAGACAGCTAAACAAACGTTCAATGTACACCGAAAATCTTCGTGGTTTTCGAAACTTAGTCCTTTTTATCGGGGTTCTGTCACAGCCCCTCGTTTGCTGTACATAAATCCCAAGATAATTCGCCAACCCGTTTGTTAATGACTAGTGAATCGTTTTGTAACTAACTCTTTAATGCATTGAATTTAACTGTTTCGATAAATTTTGAAATTATGGGTGACTTTTGAGCATCGTTATTTGTGATCAAATCATAACTAAGCTCAAGTTTGGGTGATATTTCGTTCACGTAGAGTTTATCTGAATGTGGTGTATTTGTTAGCACATAATTGGATATGATCCCAACACCCACATTCTGTTCAACCATAGCAATTACCGTTTCACCACGATCAACAATTAGCCAGTTCTTGAAGTTAAAGTTTTGGTTCTGATCTAATAAATCAATGACCGTTTCTGAACCTGCTTTGCAAAATATGAAGGTTTCATCACTATTGGTTAAATCAATCGCATCACTATTGTTAGCTGAAAGTGCAACCATATGGTCGCTAAATAGTGATTGCTTATTTTGACATTGATTAGGTGAAGTGGTAATGCCAACATCAATTGAATTGGCTCGAAGTAGTTGTTTAATCTCTCGGGAATTGCCTTCTGACAATTCAATATTCACCAATGGATAATTAGCTTTAAAGTAACCAAAGACTTTTGCTAGAATGGTTGTACTAATAATCGGAATTGAGCCAACGCGTAACCGACCACTTAGTTGATGGTTGGCGTCAAATGCAACTTGAAAGAGAGTAGCTTCATTTTTAGACAGCTCTTTTGCAATCTTAAGTATCCTTTGACCGGAATCCGTTAACGATAATCCTTGTTTTCGGTCACGAACAAATAGTTTCACTTGTAATTCTGATTCCAAATTATGAATAGCTTTACTGATGCTAGGTTGAGAGATATACATTTCGGTAGCAGTTTCGGTAAAACTTTTAGTACTTGCGACTGTAATAAAAATATTTATCCAATGCATATTAATAGCCAAATGGTTATCCTCCCATTTCTGAATAGGTATTTGATTAAAGCATGTTTCCTTAATACAATTTACATATTAAGAAGAGGCAAGGTGAATAACATGAAGAAAACAATTACAATTGTTGGTGCTGGTCCCGGACTAGGTAATCATATTGCCAGAAAATTTGGTACAGAAGGCTTTAAAGTGATTTTAATGGCCAGAAATGCTACCAAATTGGCACATTATGTTACTGAATTGACATCAGAGGGAATTGATGCCGAGTATCAAACTATTGATGTATCAAGTGATGATTCGATTAAAAGCAGTTTTAATGAAGCAAAAAATAAATATGGTCGAATTGATGTTATGGTCTACAACGTGGCAATGATGCAAGCAAATCGACCACTTGAACTAACTGCTAGTGAACTCTTGACTCATTACCAAACAGATGTTGCCGGAGCACTAACAGCAGCACAACAAGTGATTCCGATGCAAAAAGAAGCTCATGCAGGAACCTTACTATTCACAGGTGGTGGGTTTGCTAGTTTTCCAGCGGCAACTAATACCACCATGTCCTTAGATAAAGCAGCGCTACATAATTTAACGATGATTTTAGCACAAGCGCTCAAATCAGATGGTATCTTTAGTGGTATTGTTACGATTACAGGACAGATTGGTCAAGATGAGCACTTTTCGCCAGCAAATATTGCAGAAAAGTATTGGCAGTTATATACCCAAAGAGAATCAAACGAGGTCATTTACGAGTAATTCGTCCTTGAGAGATTGCACAATAGATAGCAATCACTGAAACACCAATAAAAACAATAATTGGCATAAAAAACCCGATGCCAGTTAGAATAGCCTGTACGCCAGTCAAAACAAAAACCTCAAGGGTTATTTTGCGGTATTCTAGATCAGTCATACCGTTTTTAGCCTTTTGATGATGGATATCACCGGCCAACCAACGAAATGCTAAGTTACTAATGACAAATGAAATACCATAAGTCACTTCAGGCGCAACAGCTAATGGAAACCGCCCAAACCCAACCGGTTGAAAATGGTAAAAGTGATAAAGTGAATAGGAATAGGCCGTTTAACCATAACGTGGAAGCTTCTACCTTTTCTAATCTAAGCAACATTCTATGGTGACTGACCCAAAAGGATAGAACAAAGATAAAACTCATCAAGTAAGCGAAAAACGTCGGTATCAGTGCATTAATCGCAGACCAGTTGTAAGTTTCAGGAACTTTCAACTCTAACACCATGATCGTAATAATAATCGCAAAAACACCGTCTGAAAATGCCTCAAGTCGATTTTTATTCAAAATTTGTCTCCTAAATTAAGTATTTAAATATCAACATCATTGTAAATTAGCAACAGGAAGGAAGCAATTTTATGACAAATATTTTAATCATTGGCGCTACTGGCAGTTTTGGTTCAGCATTACGAGCGAGCTTACAAGATAAAACCGATTTTAATGTGACACTTTTTTCTCGTTCAGCGGGGAAACTACTTCCTAAAACGTCTCGTGAAACAGTTATGGCAGGTGATGCAACTGATATTGATACTTTACGCCCTTTAGTCCAAAACAGTGATTATATTTTTTCCGCTGTCAGCGGTCAACAGATTATTCAAGTCACTCAAAATCTGGGTGCTTTAACGAAACAAACAAATAAACATGTTATCTTAGTCTCATCACTCGGCATTTATAATGAAATTCCGCAAAGTATGGGTGCTGAATGGAATTTAGATGAAAATTCCATTCTAAAGCCTTACCGTAAGGCTGCTGATTTAGTCGAATCTGGCGTCAATCATTATACAATAATTCGACCAGGTTGGATTAAGCAAGGCCAACCAGCACCTGAATATGAAGTAACTGAAAAAGGCAAATCTTTTGGTGGTCGTGAAGTATCACCTGCTAATCTTGCTCATCTCGTTGACGATATTTTGCAAGATCCGCACGATTATGATGGTAGAAATCTTGGCATCAATGATAACTAACATTTCCATACCGATACACTTGCCGGACCAGCAGGCCACAGCTAATGACTAAGACAACCGCCGTTACACTAACCGTAACAGTAAAGTTATCGGCACCGATACACCAGCCATAACCGACTACGATCAAGAATAGAATCCACCAATAAAATCGTGACGACTGCCGAAATTGCACTAAGTTGTAGTGTCGAGCGATCCGCAAACCAAGGTAGAATAGCCCGATACCGACGTACAAGAAGCTAATTGCAAATGTGGTGTCCGCCTCAGGTTCGGCCACGAATTTCAGCGCTACGGTGACCATGCTGATACCGAAGATAATCAGGTAATGCAGATAGATCAGCAGATTGCCCGTTTCCCCTTGCCGATGTTCATCAATAAAGTGGTCAAACTGAGTGATGTACGCAAAGAATAAACTGGCGACAATCACGAAAATTAGAATTGAAATGAACGAAAATGATGTTCGCGTGAAGTAATTCGCAATTCCCACAATGGTTTCGCCGAACATCACGATCGATAATTCGGTCAACCGTTCCAGTAAGTGAGCGAAGATGATTGGGTGCTTGTGCGTATAACGACCGGTGAAGCCCGGCGCCACCCAACTAATACCAACGCCAATCACCGCAACGATAATGCCAACCGTTGGCGGCAACCACGCTGCCCCCAATAGCGCAATCGTTCTGACCCCTAAAATTCCCGCAAATATCCGGGCGATTGCCCGGTCATCCTTCACCTTCGTCCGCCAGTAAACAATCAGATACTGCAGACACAGCGTTAGCGACAGTAGCCCAGCTGCTAAGAAGAACGGTCGTAAATTCGCATTTAACTCCGATGAAAAGGTATTTGACATATATAACACGATGACCATGTTAATGAGCGAAAACCCAATATCAGTCCACGACGACTCCCCATAACGGTTCACGAACACGCTTTGTACCATCCACGAATTGATGAACACGATTACTACAAACGCAAAGACAATCAACGAAAATGGTTCGACTACCCCATGATGCAGATGGTGAATCAGCCCCGTTGCCTTGGAGATCATGTAGACAAACACCAGATCGTAGAACAGCTCGATCATCGAAACTGGTTTTGACATGTTGCCCCACCCCCTATTTTTTATTAGTATACGGCGATTGGGGGCGCTACTCAACTGGCGATGCGGTATGATAAACCTAACCATCTATCGGAGGAACACTACTATGGATATTCGCGTACTCAATTACTTCCTATTAACTGCCCGAGAGGAGAATATCACCCGAGCGGCTGAACGACTACATTTAACTCAACCAACCCTATCGCGCCAGCTCAAGGCATTAGAACTAGAACTCGGTGTCTCCTTATTTGAGCGTCACCATCATAGCGTTTCACTCACCAATGAAGGCCTCCTATTCCGGCGACGTGCTCAGGATATCGTTGATATGGCGACTCGAGCTAAAGACGAAGTACAGTCAGCTTCCGAAATAACCGGTGAAATCGCAATTGGTTGTTCCGAACTGCAAAGTATGGCCGAATTGGCTCAAATCATGGGCGCGTTCCAACGCCAACACCCCCTCGTTCGTTTTGCCCTACATAGCGGCAACAACGAAGATATCAAAACTTGGCTTGAACAAGGCATCATTGATTTAGGCCTATTAATTGAGCCCGTTGATGCAACCCGCTATGAATCAGTTCGACTACATCAAAAGGAAACGTGGGGCATCTTAGCCCACGAAGACTCTCCGTTCGCTAATTATGATGCGATTCACCCTGGCGATCTCGTTGGCACACCAGTTATTACCATTCTGGATACCGTTGTCCAAAAAGAACTCGCACGTTGGTCGGGAAAATACGCTAAGCACATGGGGAACTGGGCGCGGTATAACCTGCTTTACAACGCCGCCATGTTAGCTCAACAAAACTGTGGCGTTGTGATTTGCCTGCAACTCAACCAACAATTCGAACACCTTCGTTTCATTCCACTGGAACCCCAGTTAACGCTAAATTCAATCGTTGCTTGGCGTGGCCAACAGCCCCACAGTAAAGCGACCAAAGCTTTTATTGATACGCTTCAGACTAGTGCCATGCAATAACTGTATGGCACACCCTACAAAAGAAGCATTTTCACTTTTTTTGAATTGCACCTATACTAAAGCACGTGATGAGGTAATGATTACCGCACACGTGCTTTTTTCGAGGTGATTTTAATGTATTCAGACTGTGACATTCGTGCCATGACAATTATGGGAATTGATACTGATCACTATCTGGCAGTTTCGGATAATCAGCGTTCGTTGCTCCTTAACCAGCTTCGTGATGCAAAACTTGCAACTGTCCATGATTATGAACGACAGATTTCCCAAATTGATTACTTACGTTCCAAACTAACGTCATTTTAGACTAACAAAAAAATAAAGAGGTCTCTCATAATGGAAGTTAATAAAGCCCTAACTACTCGCAAAGCAATTCGCAAATTTACAGATCAACAAGTTACTCGCACTGATATTGAAGCTATTGTCCAACTTGCACAGACTACGCCAACCTGGGTCAACTCCCAATCACAACGCGTTTACGTTGCGATGGGCGACACCCTTTCGTCAATTCGAACCGCTCAACACGATCTCGTTACTAGCAATGCGCCATTAAATTCTGATCTACCAATGGGACATCGCAGTGACTGGTCAACGATTGCGCAACAAAACATGCAGGATTGGAACGCCGGCTTGGTTAAAACGCTGGGGTCTGACTTCCGAGCCAAAATCGATCAAGAAGCCGCTAACCTTTATAACGCACAAGCTGTGGTGTATTTGGCCCTAACCAAAGGCTATTCACCTTGGGCATTATACGATCTCGGTGCGTTTGGTCAGTCATTAATGTTAGCAGCGCAAGAACGTGGCATTGATACGATGCCGGCCTATCAGTTTATCAAGTACCCTCAAATGCTACGAGAACACTTATCGGTAACCTCGGACGAAGACTTATCTTAGGCATTGGTTTAGGTTACGAGATACCAAAGCGCCAGTGAACCAAATTGTCGCGGACCGGATGCCACTTGATGCAATTTTAACGATTCAAGACTAATCGACTTTTTAAGGAGACTCAATTATGGAATATATGACATTAAATAACGGCGTTGAAATGCCTATCTTGGGTTATGGTACCTTCCAAACACCACCGGCATCAACCGCCAAAAACGTTGAAACTGCACTAAAAATTGGTTATCGCAGTATTGATACTGCTCAAGTTTATGGCAATGAACAGGGCGTGGGTGACGCACTTAAACAGAGTGGTTTATCCCGCAATGATGTCTTCATTACTTCCAAAACGCAAACTGATGGTTTCGAAGCAACTCGTCGCGGCATCGACGACTCTCTTCAACGCTTAGGCAGTGATCATTTCGATTTGTTACTCATTCACTGGCCAACTCGTGGTAGCTTGGAAACCTACCGTGCATTGGAAGACGCCCTTAAAGCTGGTAAAACGCGTGCCATTGGCCTAAGCAATTTTAACAGTGCCCAAATTGATAATCTGATACAACATAGCACTGTTACGCCAGCGGTTGACCAAATTGAAACTCATCTCTATTGGCAACAAACTAAATTACACCCCTATCTACTTGATCATCATATCGCTCATGAGGCTTGGGCCCCACTTGGCGAGAACATGGGTATTGAAATGATGGCTTTACCAGAAATCAAATCACTCGCTCAAAAATATAATGCTTCACCCGCCCAAGTATTGCTCCGATTCTTAACCCAGCAACAAATTATTGCGATTCCTAAATCATTAAACGCTGACCACGTTGCATCTAACTTTGAGAGTTTAGACTTTAATCTGACACCCGCAGAATTAGCTCGCCTTAATAAGTTCGACCAACATCATTCTATTAAGGATTGGCCGGTTTCGATGCGTGAAACGGCATATTAACGGAAAACGATGTACTAGGATTAGACTCATTACGCCCAGAATACCGTTCATTTCTCAAAACAGTTCAACGTCAACTCACTATCATAAAAATAGCCTAAGAAATGATTTCTCAACAGAAATCACTTCTTAGGCTGTTTGACATCACTCAATCACTGTCCATTAATCAAATCCAACACGTACTGCCGCTTCTCACCAAATTCCGGCGTGTAGCGAATCGATTGGTCCTGATCCGCAACGATGCTCTGGGTAAAGTCCGCCGGAAAGTCAGCGATGACCTGGCCAGGATGCTTGGACATCACCAGAATATGGGTGCCCAACAACAGAGCTTCATCGACATCGTGGGTGATGAAGAAGATCGTTTTACCGGTCTCGACCCAGAGGTTCCGGACCAGCGCCTGCATCTGTTCGCGAGTCAGGGCATCCAACGCCCCAAAGGTTCGTCCATCAGCAGGATATCTGGATTGTTGATCAGCGAACTGGCGATATTGGCGCGTTGGCGCATCCCGCCGGAGAGTTCGTAGATTCGTTTGTCGCCAAATTCGCTGAGGCCGACTGCGGCGAGGTATTTGTCAACATCGGCATCGACCTGTTCCTTTGGGACGTGGTTCATTTTGGGACCAAAGGCGATGTTTTGACGCACCGTGTACCAGTCGTACAGGGGTGGCGTTTGGAAGACGACGCCCCGCTGCGCATCAGTCCCTTTGATGGGTTGATCGTTCAGGAGCACCTGTCCAGTTGTCGGCGCCATGAAGCCCGCTAAGATGTTGAGCAGCGTGCTCTTGCCGCACCCGCTGGGGCCCATGACGCAAACGAACTCGCCCGGGTAAATTTTCAAATTCACCTCGCCCAAGGCCGCGATGTTTTGTTTATGATTCTGATAATTCATTGATACGTTTTGAATATCCAATAGTACTTGTTCACTCATCTAGTCGTCTCCCTTCAAGAAACTGCCGTCAATGTCCTGACTTAACGCGCTCAGACTTGGGACGGTCGTAATGTTTTCCTGCGCCTTATGGAACTGCGCGGTGATCTGCAACGTCTTCGCAAAAGCGCCGTTCCCGTTGCTGCCAAATGCCTGGCGTTGCTCAGCAGCCGTCAGCCACTGGTTATCAACAATTTGACTCTTCGCACTAGCCTTGGTGATGCCTTCCCAACTGGCAACGTCCGCAATTGCTTGTTGTGGGTGTTCGTGTACCAGCCGACTTACTGCCAGCATTGCCTGCTCGTAATCGCGGGTCACTGCCGGATAGTTGGTGATCACGTTATCCGAGGCCACCGCGATTTCGGGAATTTTGATGCCCTGTTGCGACAACTGGCCATCGTTGGTGATGATGGTCCCCGTCTTCACACATTCGTCCAAACCGGGGCTCCACGTATAGGCAGCATCGATTTCCTTCCGCTTCCAAGCGGCCACGATGTTTTGGCCGGAGAGATCCATCAACGTGACGTCTTTAGCACTCAAGCCCGCTAACTTCAGCGCTTGGAGCACGGCGTAGTGGGAAGTTGTCCCGAATGGCACCCCGATCGTTTTGCCTTTCAAATCAGCGACCTTTTTGATGCCAGTGCCGTTTCGAGCAACTAGCGCTTCAATATTACCGCCTTCGTTGTACGGGATACCGACCGCCTTGTAGCTGACCCCATTGACCAAACCCAACGTGACGGGCGATGACCCGAACGAGGCCAGATCAAGGTCCCGGGAGATGAACGCGTTATTGATGTCGGTTCCGGCCGAGTACGTGGTGACTTTGACCTTGGTTTTAATGTATTTTTGCAAATACCTTCCTTGGCCAAAATGGCGGATTCTGGGCCACCTTCAATGATGCCGACCCGCACCGTTTCTGGATAACGGGACGCCTTAGTAGCATCCGCCTGCGCGCCACCGCTAGTCGATGAACAACCCGCTAACACCACTAACTCAACGTTAACAACAACCCTAATAAGATGCCATTTCTACGCATGCCGTTCCCTCCCGCCTACGATTTGGTGTTCCAACAACAGTAAAATTTTATCGAGAATGATCCCGGTGATGCCCATGAGAATGATGCCCACGAAAACCACATCACTTCTGAGGTATTTTGACGCATCCAACACCATCCAGCCAATGCCGGAAACGGCGGCGACCATTTCAGCCGCAACCGAAGTGGCGTAAGCGATGCTCATGGCGTTTCGCAAGCCCACGAAAACTTCCGGTAACGAGGCTGGTAAGATGACGTGCACGAAAATCTGGCCCTGATTAGCGCCTAACGTCCGCGCATGGTTGATGTAGTCCTGATTGACCCGCGTAACACCGGAGACGCAGGAAACAAAAATCGGTGCGAAGGCCCCCAGAAACAGCAGGAAGATCTTCGACGTATCACCAGTCCCCATCCACAAAATGATAATCGTGTAGTAGCCCAATGGCGGCAGTGGCCGGATAAAGGCGATGATTGGTTCAAATACCGCGCGCACCTTCACCGAATACCCGCTTAACAACCCCACCGGAATGGCGGTGACCACGGCAATCGCAAACGCGATAAACAGTCGTCGTAGACTCGCCCACATGTGCGCCCACAGGGAGTTGCCCTTGTAGCCGTTTTGAATCAACTGCATGAAGCAGACCCAAATCTGCTTTGGCGATGGAATGATCAATTGTGACACTTGATGATTAGCGGTAACTAAACTCCACGCTAGTAAAATGACGGCAACAGTGATGATGCTGATCCAGTAACGTTCCTTAAATTGTCTGATGATCCTCAATCCTCTCTTATTGCAATGCGGGGGCAATTAACACAAAAAGCGCCCCTTTGACTACGACTAGCCAAAGGGGCGCTTTCAACTGATACGCGCGGTACCACCCTATTTTGTATTAACGTTCAATACCTCAACCGTGCCCGAAGTTGATCACTTCGGAAACGTGGCAGGTTTAACGGCTGCACCCGGTGAAGTAGCGTGAACCACCTCACAGCTCAGAGCTCATCTTCACTCAGTTGCGTGCGTTCCCTTTTGCACCATCCGGGATCTCTAACGTGCACGCGCATGAGCTACTCTTCTCCTCATTGCATTATCATAATATTTTCATCATGATATAATGTGCCGCCCGCTTGGTCAATTGCTGGTTGATATGTAAGTTCTATCGCAGGGCGCCGGTCGTCATTTTGATTACCGAGTCGAACCCGACAATATCAGCGTTGCTTTCATCACCATGCGATAGTTTTTTTCTATGGGCGAGTGGTGTTTCACGTGAAACACTCTGCGGTTTTTCAAATACATCATAACCAAAACACATAGTTTACTCACCAACATAAGCATTAGACATTCTCACCGGCTCCCCGTAAGCTAATCACAAAACCACTTACGGAGGCTAACACAATGAAACAATTACAACTCAACAACGGCATCACCATGCCCCAACTCGGTTACGGGGTCTACCAAATCGATGATCTCACCCAGTGCGAACAGGGCGTCCTTGACGCACTACAAACCGGTTACCGGTTAATTGATACGGCAGCCGTTTACGGTAACGAAACCGCGGTTGGCAACGCCATCGCCAAAAGCGGCATCGATCGGCACGACATTTTCATCTCAAGTAAGGTCTGGATCCAAGACACCGGTTACGACCAGACGATGGCGTCCTTTCAAAAGACCCTCGACAACCTCCAGACTGACTACCTCGACCTCTACCTCATTCACATGCCCTACGGCGATTACTACGGTAGTTGGCGGGCCATGCAGGACCTGTACCGAGCGGGTAAAATTCGCGCGATTGGGGTCTGCAACTTTTTGCCGGATCGGTTAGTTGACCTGATTGAAGCCTTCGACATCGTGCCAGCGGTTAACCAAATTGAATTGCACGTCTTCTCGCAACGCCGTGAGTTACGGGATTTAATGACTAAATACCGGATTGCCCCAATGGCCTGGGCGCCCTTTGCGGAAGGACAGCACGACCTCTTCACCGACTCAACGTTAACCGCCATCGGTGACCAGTACGGTAAGGCCCCTGCTCAAGTCAGCCTCCGCTGGCTCCAGCAAATTAACGCGATCGCGATTCCTAAATCCGTCCACTTAGCTCGAATTCGCCAAAATTTTGCCATCAATGATTTCACCCTGAGCGAAACCGATATGGCAACCATCGCGACCCTTGATACCGGTAAACCACTGATTTTAGACGTGGCAACCTGTCAGGAAGCTTATCGGTTACACAACATGTCGGTCGTTCAATAATGTTCTGGCAACACTTCCCGCATTACGTTTAGGAATGCTGTTGCCGCCGGTGATAACGGTCGGTGTTGTGGCCAAATCAAACTCGAGTGGGCTTCCAGTCGCGGCGCTAACGGCACAAACCGTAAATCGGTATTGGCCGTGTTAATGATGCCATCTAAGCACAACGCCGTGCCAACTCCCGCTTCAACCATGATCGAGGCGTTGTAGAGCAAGTTATAGGTTGCGGCCACGTTTAATTTTAAATCGCTGGTGCCGATCCAGTCAGCCAGATAATCGATGCTACCGTGTTGCTGGGGCATGATCAACCGCTGATTGGCGAGGTCGGCTGCCGTCACGCTATTTTTTTGTGCAAGTGCTGAATCTTGCCGCACGAGGACGCCCCAAGCGGTCGTTCCCGGCAAACTGATAAAGTCCTCCTCGTCCTTGGCGATTGGTTCCATCACGACGCCAAAGTCAAAGACCCCGGCATGCAGCCGTTGGTTTACATCATTGGCATCAGTACTATGGATGCCCACCTGAACTTTCGGTGCCACTTGCGCTAAAGCGTTAATGGCCTTGGCAACGGTCACCATCATGGGCGCCTCAGCACTGCCAATCAAGATTCGACCGGTTAACTCTTGCGTCTGCTTAACGTTGGCCACCGTCTTATCCGCCAGCACCACGATTTGGCGGGCTTGATCGGCAAAATACGTCCCAGCCTCAGTTAAATCAATACTCCGGCTACCGCGGTCAAACAACGTCACGCCTAATTCATCTTCCAAATCTTTCAGTTGGCGTGAAATCGTCGGTTGTGACACATGCAACTTTTCGGCAGCCCGTGAGATATTACGTTCGTTAACCACCATCAAAAAATACCGTAAAACTCGCAGTTCCATTCGCTCACCTTCTATTCATTTTAAGCATAGTATACCATCGCGATTAGGTATTAGACATATTAATCTAATCGACATAAGATTAACTCATCAAAAGGAGGTCACCACGTGAATTTAGAAACCTTAATCAATGCTGGACCCATCAGTTGGTCCGGTGAAACCGCTCGAACCGTTGATGCCGTTGTTGCCGAAACCAGCAATCACTTGATTGCCCTTAATCAAGCAACTACTGATACTGAACGACGGGCGCAACTCGCCACGATTTTAGGAACTGAGCTTCCCGAAACCAGCGTCATTAACCCACCCTTTCAAACCGACTTCGAGCGCCACACCACCATTGGTGACCACGTCTTCATCAACCGTGAGAACTTCTTCGTCGATCTCGGCGGCATCACGATTGAAGACAACGTGCTCCTTGGCCCCCGCGTCACCCTCATTTCCGTTAACCATAACGAGATACCCGCGCACCGTCGCGACCTCGTTCTCAAATCAGTCCGTATCTGTCGCGGCGCTTGGCTCGGCGCAAACGTGACGGTGGTTCCCGGCGTTACCGTTGGCGAAAATGCTATCGTGGCTGCCGGGGCCGTTGTCACCAAGGACGTCCCGGCCAACACCATGGTCGCCGGCGTACCAGCCAAAGTTATCCGCCCCGTTCACACCCACTAGTAGGAGGAATTCAATTATGATCAAAGATAAAGTTGTTGTCATTACCGGTGCTTCTAGCGGTATTGGTGCCGAAACTGCTAAGTTACTCGCCAGCCAAGGTGCCAAAGTCGTCCTTGGTGCCCGCCGTGAAGAAAAGCTTCAAGCCCTCGCAACCGAAATTATCGACGCTGGTGGGCAGGCCGTTTACCGCGTGACCGACGTTGTGCGTCCCGAAGATAACGAAAACCTCGTTCAATTAGCCAAGGATGCATTTGGCGGGATCGACGTGATGTTTCTCAACGCTGGTTTGATGCCCGTTGCACCGATGTCTAAACTGCACGTCGGTGAATGGGACAAAATGATCGACGTCAATATCAAGGGCGTGTTGAACGGCATCGCCGCTGCTCTGCCAACCTTTAAAGCACAAAAAGCCGGTCACTTCGTTGCTACCAGTTCCGTTGCTGGTCTCAAGCCTACCCCGGCGGTGCGGTTTACGGCGCAACCAAGTGGGCTGTGCGTGACTTGATGGAAGTCTTACGGATGGAGGCCGCTGAAGAAGGCTCCCACATTCGGACGGCCACCATTTACCCTGCCGCCATTAAGACCGAACTGTTGAGTACCATCACCGATCAAGATGCCGCTCAAGGTGCGCAACAGATGTATGACCATTACGAAATCAGTGCTGACCGGGTCGCAAAAGTCGTCTCGTTTGTGATCGACATGCCAGCCGATACCAACGTCAGTGAATTTACCGTTGGCCCAACTGACCAACCTTGGTAATCTAGGAGGTTTAATAAATGACTAAAGTTTTAATTCTCGGTGCAAATGGCGCCACTGCAAAGATTGTAATTGATCGGCTTTTGAATGAAACCGCCGATGATTTAACCCTGTATTTACGAAATGCAAAGCGGTTATCACAATATGAAAACAATGATCGCGTGACCATTATCGACGGTGATGCGACTGACGTAAATGCTATGACCGCTGCAATGACAGATATTGATATTATCTATTCTAATCTCGGCGGAACGGCTCTAGCGACATACACGAAGGCGCTGATTGCCGCAATGACTGCGGCCAAAGTCTCACGCCTCATCTTTTATAGCGCTCTTGGTGCTCTTCATGAAGTTCCGGGTAAGTTCGGTGAATGGAATGAACAAGCAATCGGTGCCTACCTGCCAGGCTTCCGTGAATCCGACAGAATTCTAAATGACCACAATGAAATCAATACCACCCAAATCCGCCCTGCTTGGTTGACCAATCAAGACGAAATTGCCTACGAGACCACTGAAGCCAACGAGCCATTCAAAGGGACAGAAGTTTCTCGACAAAGTGTTGCCGATTTCATCGTGAAATTAATCAAAGCACCCGCTTTATATCCAAATGACAGTATCGGGTTGAACAAACCAAACACCGATGGCGACCAACCCGCTTGGATGTAACGCAAACCAAAATACAACTTAATGGAGGAAAACATGACTAAAATTTTAAAAACACCGAAAATCGCTCTAGGCACGTGGGCTTGGGGTGATAACGGTCAAACGGGTAATGGCTATTTTGGTAGTACAATGACCCAAACTGATCTACAAGAAGTCGTTGATAACGCTATTGATAATGGGTTAACTTTATGGGACACCGCCGCTGTTTACGGTATGGGTCACTCGGAAGCTGTCTTGGGAAAGCTTCTGGCGACTCACAGTCGCTCTGAGTACCAGCTTTCAACTAAATTTACGCCACAAATTGCCAGTACAAGCACAACTCCTGTTGCCGATATGTTAGAAGACAGTTTGGACCGACTCGGCACAGACTACATCGACTTATATTGGATTCACAATCCTGCAGATGTTGCCAAGTGGACACCACAACTGATTCCACTATTACAAGCTGGGAAGATTAAGCATGTCGGCGTATCAAACCATAATATCGATGAAATCAAACAGGCTAATGAGATTCTCAATGAAGCAGGTTTTCGAGTTGAAGCCGTTCAAAATCACTACTCCTTACTGTATCGTTCATCTGAACAAGCCGGCATTTTAGAGTATTGCCGTGAAAATGGCATCCAATTTTTTGCCTACATGGTCTTAGAACAAGGTGCATTGACCGGCAAATACAACCCAGAAAATCCGCTACCTGCTGGCTCTGATCGTGCCGCAATCTACAACCCAATCTTACCAGAACTAGCAACCCTAACTGCTGAGCTTGGAAAAATCGGTAACTCACAAGGTGCAACTGCTGCCGAAGTCGCAACCGCATGGGCAATCGCAAAAGGTACAACGCCAATCATTGGTATCACCAAACCAGAATATATTGATTCCGAGATGCGCGCACTAAAGATCACCTTATCTGACAAGCAAATTGAAACGCTAGAGCAACTTGCCGACGCTGCTCAAGTTGATACTCGCGGTGGCTGGGAACACCCAATGTAGACCAATCGTCAAGGCGGAAAATAGGTCGGACTAGTCCACCCTCCCAACAAGGACGCATCTCAATCGCTTTTAATTGATGTATAGCACAAAAGAAGTTCACCCATGACAACATCATGGATGAACTTCTTTTTATTTTTTCAACTCATGGTACTGTTTTATCAATTTAGCTTCTTACTTCTTCGCTAACTCTTGTGAAGCCATCTGATCAATGACCGTTGGTAACTGAGCCATTGCTAACAACCTCCTAGGATGTTTCACGTGAAACATAATAACGTGGGAAAATGCATCAATGACCGTTACTGCGTCGCCTCATAACTTCCCTCAATCAAATCCGCCAGCTCAGCCACGGACTCAAACCGCTCCAAAATCGCCGTGATCCAGTGGACCTTTGACATATGATAACCGGGTAGAAAATTCGGTTGCACTTGCAGAATCGAATTTAGTTCCGGTTCTACCTTGAAGTCGGCAATCTCAATCTCTGCCATTCCGGGAAGTCCTAATTTATCCGCTGGAACGTTCATAATCAGGCCGAACCATTTGCCATTTGGATGGCGCAGTGCCACGTAGTCCGGATAGTGTTTGAACGGTCGATCAGCTTCCATGTTATATTCATTTTCACAATACGCAATTAGCTCGTCCCTAGTCATCTCGCTCACCTCAGCTTTATTATAGTCAAGCTGAGCAATTCACGGTAGCGCAAATTTAAATCGTCTTTCCTAACCGATAAATTTCATCAAAGACTCGGCCTCAATCTGCCGTTCCTGCATCCGTCGCGTATGAATCGTACTATCCGGGCGATTGACCTTCGTGTATCGCAGAACCGGGTTGTACAAATACGTCCCCCGCGTCCGTGCCACAAACTGAGCCGTAAACAGGTAATCCTCGGCAATCGACAGTGACTCATCAAACTCAAGGTCAGCTTGTCGAATTGCGTCTAACGAATAGGCCTTATTCCAAACGTAGCCACCGACTTCGGTGCCACGGTGGCTAACCTGCGTAAACATTTCGCGTTGCGTCAGCCGTTCGTAGTGGTTTTCTTTGCTGATTGGCACGTGCCACCAGCGGTAACCCACCGTGACGGCCACAACACCCGGCCGAAAGCCATCCAACAACGTCTTCACGTAATCAGGATGTAGTTGATCATCACCATCCGCAAACGCCACAACATCACCAGTTGCGTGCTGAATGCCATAGTTCCGGGCCGCCGAAACGCCACGGTGGTTGGGAAATACCGCAACGTGCGTCTCAGACCGACTAGCTGCAAACTGACGTAGCTGGTCTGCTGAATCATCCGTTGACGCATCATCAATTAACCAAAGTTCAAAGGGCGCGGTTTGCTGTTCGAGCGTGGCTAACGTTTCTGGGAGGTAAGCGCCAAGTTATGCACTGGGACGACTAACGTTAAGGTTGTCATAGTGGGATACCACCTTTCTCGGTTGAATGTGGCCCCTATTATGCTCGGTATGTGGGTGGTGTCAATGATGTTGGCTTGAGGTTGGGGAATTGGGATGGTACGGGGGAAGTGTTGTTTTTTTGGGTAGTGCATGTTAATGGATGGTTATATTATAAAGGTGACTGGTTTGGCGACACTATGATTGAGTGGTGTTGGCGACGTTTGTTTCGGCGCTTTGGTGACTCTTTTCGTTCTGGATAATCGTTTCTATTTTGAAGTTTGTCAGCGTTAGTGTTTTTAGGCCACCACGCCGAAATGCGCAAAAATAGGCAGAAGATTGCATATAAGGGCGACCCAAGCAAACCTACCAAAAACCGGTAGGTTTGCTTGGGTCGCCCTTATACTCCATCTTCTAAACGCCTATTTTTGCGCTCTCTAATTCCACCAACTCATCAACTTCATCAACTGCGCATTAATCTTCTTCTCATCATAAGCCGTCCCAGTAATCCCAGCCGCTGCCAGTTCTGCTGGATCCGCCATTCGTGAGTCTTCCGCTGGGGCATCGCCCTCGCCGTTGATGCTGATTGGGAGTTGTTGGTGACCCGCTGCAACGACTTTGTCGTAGTTCAGCGTCTCTTCTAATTCGATGACGTGTCGCCAGTCATCGCCGAAATCGTAGGTGTACGTCACTGGGCCCTTTTTCAAATCAGGAAGTGCCGCGAATTCGCCCTCTGGCTTGGTTTCCACCATGCCGAAATCATCGTCGGCCATCACGATGCCGTATTCCACGTTATCGTCCGTACTTGGGCGGAATGAGTGCAAGTGGGCATTTTGCCAGTCAAATAACACCTGGATAATGGCGTGTAATTGGTCATACCGCACCGTATCCGGCACCAGAATTTCGCGCCAAACTGGCTTGTCGGCTGCGTCCGTTAGTGTAATTTTAAGTTGAAGTACCTTTCCTTGATCCACGTTGATGTCCTCCTAGACTAATCATCTCTTAAGTAGTGACTCGCTCTGCGTCCTTATCGGTTAATTTAAACTAGCTTATATTTTAAAGCCAGTCCAACCGACTCGCAACGCCTGTTTTTCCCATTTTACCATGACATTGCGGCATTTCACCAATTATCCTGATAAATTGATGCTTAGACCTTTCCCCCTAAAACTTGGTATAATGGAATCACGCAAAATTTTGAACGACATAAATGGAGGCTGTCAATTTGAATAACCGTGACATTCCCAATAAGATCCTAGCCCGCGGGCGTGAAATCGCGCGTGAAGGCGACTTGGATATTGATTACATCGATAATGTACAGCAAGAGGTGAACGCCACCGTTTATGGCACCTACGACTACGGCGTGACCGTCAGCTTTACTGGCCAAAACGACTACTGCGAATGCCCCTACTTTCCGGAGCACGGTTACTGCAAGCACATTGCGCAGTGCTCTCCTTGTTGAAGACGCAGAAGCGGCCAATCGAGCGCCTCTTTTCCGACGTTGATGATCGTGATCACTACGAAAATGACTTTTCCGGCGACTACCTCGGCAACAGTATGGCCTTTGAGCAAGCGCTCGCCGAACACCCAGCTGCAGCTGCCCACGTTTACCCAAATAAGGAAACCTACAACGACTTACGCTTCCATCCTAAAAAATGGAACGCCTTTTTCGAGCGATATCCCGAATCAGCCGAGCCATCGACTTTCGATGACAAACCCAAGCCCTACCTCGATCCCGACATCGAGCGCTACTTCGCCCAGTACCAACCGCAAAAACAGATTTCCAGTGGGGCGTCATTCCTGCAAAATATTAACCTGCCAGAACCGCAGTATTTCAAACCCCTGACTGAAAACGAGACGACAGAGATGCCACTGGCGCTAGAAGTCACGCTCCGGTTCCTCCCCTACAGCATCTACTGGGGTAACTCGGACTACCGCGCCTTCGTCAGCCTTCGAATCGCCAGCCAGCAGCAGGGCAAGTTCTACAAAATCAGCAACATCGACAGTTTTCTGACCAAATACCTCACGGAAACCGACTACCAAACCGGTGGTAAGGCCCGGTTCCGGTTAACGCCAGAGGTCTTTTCCGAAGCCGAGAACCAAGTGCTGACGATCCTGAGCCACGGCACCCAACCCGATAGTCAGCGTTACCAAGGCACCGGCAACGACCGAAACCAGCAACGCTTGTTAAATACCGGCGACCTCGCCCGCATCATTCCAGCACTCTCGCAGGTCACCAGTTTTCGCTACGAATCCGATCACGCCGTTTACGGCCGAATCGACCTGACAGATTATCAGCCCGATAACGGCCTGCTCACCGCAACGGTCACAACAACCGATAGCGGGTTTGAGTTCATCTTGGCCAACCACTATGACGGTGCTCTGGCTGAGGAAAACCTCTTCACCAGCGCTGACCACTTCTTCCAACTTACCGCACCGCAGTACACGATGATCAGCGAGTTCCTTGACCGCTACGACCAAACCGCTGAGCGCGATGACGATGGCAGTTATGGCCTCCAATTTACGGCCGGCGAAGTTGACAGTCTGCTGCAGTTAATCACCTATTTCCAGCAATTCGGCACCATTAACGATTTGCCGGAAACCCTTGTTCAACCGCAAATGACACCACACTTCGACCTCACCACGACTGGTAGCCTTCTCCGTCTCAAACTAACCTATGACTATGATGGTACGTTATACACCAAATCCCAGTTACACCAAGTGCCCGATGAAAAACGGCTGTTTGACAAGGAAACCCAGGCCGAAAGTTACCTCGGCTCCCTTGGCTTCACCGAGCAAGATGACGTTTGGGAGAAGGACTTCACCGACCCCGAAACGCTCTACCAGTTCTTCGTGGCTGAACTACCGAACCTGCAAAGTAACGGGGTCACCACGGTCACCGATGAACTGCAACAACGCTTACGCTCCGGCAGTGACATCGAATCCGCCATCAACGTTAGTGAAGACAACGGCCTGCTGTCCGTGAACTTCTCACTGAAGGGCATCGATGAACAGGACGTTGACCAAGTGCTCCAGCAGTTGGACGTTAACCGCCCCTACATTGCCCGTTCAGATGGCAGCATCATGTTGGTGGAAAACGACCTCAAGCAACTGAACCAGGCGTTGATTAGCTTACGGCACCAAGGTGAACTGCATAACGGTCAAATTAAAGTCAACGCCGCTCAAGCGCTGGCGGTTCAAGCAGCCGTTGGCGATACAGCGGAGTTTGACGCCAACTTTAAACGATTGTCGCAAGACCTCGCGCATCCAGAAGCATTTGACATCAGCGATGAAGCGCCAGTTCAAGCCACGTTGCGTCCCTACCAGATAACCGGGGTCAAGTGGTTTGAAATGCTGAATAGTCACGGCTTTGGCGGCATTTTAGCCGATGAAATGGGGCTTGGGAAAACGCTGCAGATGATCACCTTCTTGAACAATCATTTGGACGCTGACCACCCTGATTTGGTGGTTTCCCCCGCCTCACTGATCTACAACTGGTTAGCTGAATTTCATAAATTCGCACCGGATATTCAGGTCGCCGTGGTGGATGGCAATAAGGAACAGCGTCGCGAAATCATCGCCGACACGACTAACACCGTGTTGATCACCAGCTACAACAGCGCCCGGCGTGACATCGCGTTATACAACGACCGCGGCATCAACTACCTCGTGCTCGATGAAGCGCAATTCGTTAAAAACAGTAGCACGAAGACCCATCAAGAGCTCCGGCAACTCTCCCGGCGCAACACCTATGCCCTTTCTGGGACGCCAATTGAAAACCGGACGGAAGAACTCTGGTCGATCTTCGAACTCGTGATGCCAGGCCTGTTACCAAACAAGAAGGCCTTCCACAAGCTGACCCCCGATGACATCGCCATCCGGGTCAAGCCGTTTATTTTACGACGGGAAAAGGAAGCCGTTTTGACCGACTTGCCGCCAAAGATCGAAACCAACCTCACCAACGACATGACACCGGAACAAAAGACCGTTTACCTCGCGCAGCTGCAACAGATGCAGGTCAAAGTCCGGGGGATGTCGTCCTCCAAATTCGTGAAGAACCGCATCGAAATCCTGGCCGGGTTGACCCGACTCCGGCAAATTTGTGACACACCAGCCTCTACATGGACGACTACAACGGCACTTCCGGCAAGTTGGAGCAGCTGATCGAATTACTGCATCAAGCAGTCGATAACAACCGCCACGTGCTGATCTTTTCACAGTTCACTAGCATGCTAGGCATCATTGAAGACCACCTCCAACAAGCTAAGTTACCCACTTACGTCCTAAAGGGTGATACGAAACCCAAGGACCGGTTGGCCATGGTGGACGCCTTTAACGCCGGCGAAAAATCGATCTTCCTGATTTCGCTAAAAGCCGGTGGGACCGGGCTTAACCTAACCGGCGCCGACATGGTGATCCTAGTTGACCTCTGGTGGAACCCTGCCGTCGAAGACCAAGCCACCGCCCGGGCACATCGGATCGGCCAACACCACCAAGTGGACGTTTATCGGTTGATCACCCAAGGCACGATTGAAGAACAGATCTACAAACTGCAAGAACAGAAACGTGATCTTGTGGATCAGATCCTCAGCGGTACCCAGAATAAGGGTGCGTTGACTGAGGATGAGATCCGTGAGATTTTGGGAATTGAAGCGGAATAGTACCTTTAAATGCTAAAAAAGCTGATTCAAACGCCAATCGTGGTCGTTTGAATCAGCTTTTTTGATGTCCTAAAGTCGTTTCAAATGCAATTCCGTCAACTCGCCCATCCGCGTCGTCTCAACCAGCGCCAACCGTTGACCGTAATCACCAGTTGGAAACAGGCGCTTACCTCGGCCTAACAGGACTAGCGCGATTTGAACCCAGAGGTCATCAACTAACCCCGCCGCTAGTAGTGCCGTCAAAATCTCACCGCCACCAACGATCCAGATGCCGCTACCAGCCTGTTGTCGCAACGCTTGAACAACCGCTACCGGATCATCATTGACGTAACGCCCTTCATCGATCGTTCCCGTCTTGGTCCGCGAGAAAATCACCTTTTCTTTGCCGGGATAAAACGGTGCCCCGTCACCCAACAGCGCTAATGTGGTCTCGTAGGTCACTCGGCCCATCACTAACGTATCAATTTTTTGCTCGAACGCCTCGTAAGTCGATTGGCCGTCTAAATTGGTATCAAACAACCACTGTAAGTTGTCCTGTTCATCTGACAAGTACCCATCTAGGCTCATTGCACCGTAAAAGTAGACTGGTCGCATCGTTTCGTCCCCCAATCAATTTAGTTCATTGCCGCCAACTCAGCCGCCGTAAACACGTACGGATAGTGCGCCATCTCCGGCAACCGGTCCCAACGTACCGGATAACCGGCGCCATGGGCACAAAATACAGAATCCGGGGTATTTGGCACATCCCCCACCGGATCATACCCTTGGTCGGCGACAACCGCTTCGGCATCATGCGCTGGTTGATAACCAGCCACTAAGCACTCTAGTTGCCCCTTACCGTGAGTGTAGGCGTTGACCGTTTGCGAATAGCCCTGCATCGTGGCGACTGGGGCCGTTCCGGTTAACGTCGTCAGGCCAGTTGTTGCGTCCGTTTCTGGCGTCTCAAACGTCCCGTTCATCCGCTGAATATCCGTCATGGCACGACCAACTTGTTCCTGCGCCACCACTAACCGGAACTGGTACCACGGCTCCAACAGCTGACAACCGCCACGTTCCCGCAACGTCATCAGGCCCTGCCGAACCGCCCGCCAAGTGGCTTCCCGGAAGTCGCCACCCACGGAGTGCACGATGCTGGCCCGACCGCCAACAAGCGTGATCTTCATGTCCGTAATCGGCGACCCGGTCAAGACGCCAAGTTGTTCCTTCGCCCGTAAGTTGGTCAGTACCTGATGCTGCCAGTTACGCCCAAGTACCTCAAGCGAACAATCCGCCGCAAACGTCAGCCCACTCCCCCGCGGTGCCGGTTGCATCAACAAGTGCACCTCAGCATAGTGCCGCAACGGTTCAAAATGGCCAACCCCTTCAACGGCTTCGGTAATCGTCTCGCGGTACAAAATACTCCCAGCATCAAAGCCCACATCCAACTGGAAGCGGTCTGCCAACAACTGCTGCAAAATCTCCAACTGAACGGTCCCCATCAACTGCACCCGTAACTCCTGCAACTGACTCGACCACGCCACGTGCAACTGCGGATCTTCATCCGCTAACTGTTGCAGTGCCGCCAAACAGTCGTGAATATCGTGGGCTTTCGGATCCAGTGTGTAAGTCAGCACCGGTTGCATAGCCGGCGCCAGCGCATCGTCAACGTTCCCCAATCCTTGACCGGGATAGGTATCCGTGAGGGCTGGAATCACGCAGATGCCACTGGTGACTTCTGGCTGAACCGTGTATTTGGTCCCATTATAGGTCCGGAGCTGGTTCACCTTTTGGTCGTCGAGGATCACCGCTTTCGGCTTCAAACTGCCGCCCAGCATCCGAAGCCAGGTTAAGCGTTCGCCCTTCTCGTCGTGAGAAATTTTAAACACCCGCGCACCGAAGGCTTCAGTTACCGGCGTTTCCCGGGTCCACTTTGCCAGTCCGGCTAAGAAATTATCAACCCCGTCCAACTTCAACGCAGCGCCAAAGTAGCACGGAAAGATCGCCCGTTGTTGAATCAAATCACGTACGCTATCATCCGCTAGCTCGCCGGTTTCAAGGAAGCTATCGAGCAACTGGTCATCATGTAACGCAATTTCCTCATCCGTACCCTCTGGCAACTCAGTTGAAACGCTCGTCATCTTGGGCGCATCAAACGCCACACAGCCATCCGACAGCTCTGCTTGCAACTGCGACAAAATTGCGTCCCGGTCAGCCCCAACCGCGTCCATCTTATTCACAAAAATCACCGTGGGCACGTTGTATCGCGCCAGCAAGCGCCACAGCGTCCGCGTGTAGCCCTGAACCCCATCGGTCGCCGACACCACCAAAATTGCGTAGTCCAGCACACTCAGCACCTGTTCCGTCTGACTCGCAAAGTCCACGTGCCCCGGGGTGTCCAGTAACGTTAAATTCAAATCCTGGTATTTTAACTGTGCCTGATGGGAAAAGATCGTAATGCCTCGCTGTTTCTCCAAGTCATCCGAATCCAAAAAGGCGTCACCCTTATCCACCCGGCCAAGTTCTCGCACCGTCCCAGCGCGATAAAGCAACGCCTCTGACAGCGTCGTCTTACCGGCATCCACGTGGGCCACGATGCCCGTAATAATGTCTGTCATATTGTTTAATAGCCTCTTTTTCGTCCAGTTTATGGTTATCTTTTAGTTTAATGGAACAGCCCCCGACAATCAACTTAGACGGTTGGTTGTCGGGGGCTGTTTTAGTGGCAGATTTAAACGAGCTTTTGCTCACTCATTATCAGTCGTAATTTAAGTGCTTATCTTGATCCAAAGCGTTAATTTCAGCAATTTCGGCTGCGGTCAGGTTGAACCCAGAAATTTCAAAGTTTTCCCGTACCCGGGCTGGCTTTGATGACTTCGGGAAGACCACGAAGCCGGTGTCAACTTGCCAACGCAAGACGATTTGAGCTGGTGACTTGCCGTATTTATCAGCTAACTTGGTAATGACTGGGTCTTCGAGGATCAAGTGGCCGTGGCCAATTGGCGAGTAACCTTCATTGACGATGCCGTTGTCCGTGTCAAATTTGCCCAGTTTAGCCTGGACCTTGTAGGGGTGGCGTTCGATCTGGTTGACCATCGGCTTAACCTTGGCCATCGCAAATACCTTTTCCAATTGGTCTTCTGAGAAGTTGGAGACCCCAATGGCCCGGACCTTCTTTTGTTGATAGAGGGTTTCCAGTGCACGCCAGGTGTCCAGCGTCAGGTCGAAGTTGTCCTCATTTGGCCAGTGGATCAAGTAGAGATCCAGATAGTCTAGCTGTAAGTCGGTCAACGTCTTGTCAAAGGCCGCTAACGTCTTGTCGTAGCCCTGATCGGCATTCCAGACCTTGGATGTGATAAATAGGTCGGAACGATTGATTCCAGAAGCCTTGATTGCTGCGCCAACGGCTGGTTCATTGCCGTAAATGTGGGCGCAGTCAAGATGCCGGTAACCAGCATCCAACGCCGTTTTGATTGCTGCAGGGACGTCCTTACTATCGATTAAGTAAGTACCAAATCCCAACATGGGGATGGTCACACCGTTGCTTAATTGTGTCGTTTCCATGTCATTACCTCGCTCTTCAAAATTTTATGCCATAAGACCATGGTACACCACTCAACCGTCAGTTTCACGGCAACCGAATTAGGTGTTGTCGAATGGGTTACTATGAGACCGTTTTGGGGGCATGCGCTCAGATACGGAATCGTCAAATTTTCTAAAAAAGCGCAACGACTAAAAAGTCATTGCGCCAATGCGGATTCAATATTAAGTGTTACGCCGCCAAAACGGTCCCCTCAACCGAAGTACAGTCCCGACCTTCACGCTTAGCCTGATACAAGTAGTGGTCCGCGCGTTTAAACTGCGCTGTCGGATTAGGATCCGTTGCTTGCGCCAACGTTACGCCAAAGGAACAGGTGATGTGAACCGCATCGCCCTTACTGGTGAGGATCACCATCTGGCGAACCAGTTGCTGGCAAGCTTTAACAACTGCAGTCGCCTGTTCGATCGTGGTGTCCGGCATAATGATGGCGAACTCCTCGCCACCGGTACGGTAGAACTGATAGTCGGTATTTTTCGACTGTAAGAACTGCATCATTTGACCCGATAACGTGATCAGGACTTGGTTGCCGGTTAAGTGGCCGTACGTATCGTTAATGGACTTGAAATAGTCAATGTCAAAGACAATCAGTGCTGGCCGCTCCGTTTGGCGCGCGAAGTTGTCGTTGAGGTCGGACTGGAACGTGCCCCAGTTTCGGGCCTGCGTCAACGCGTCATACTGCACCTCCCGGGTCAACTTCGCGACGATTCGCTGATCCTTTTGCTGATACTGGTCGTAGTCGACGAACGCGAGGTAGGCCCAAACGAACCCCACGTAGTTCACCACGATCTGCATCACCGTTGCTCGCGGCTGGTAGTACATGCCGATCACGGTCCAGTAGATGGCCCCCACGATCATCGGTGGCAGGATAAGCAAACTTGGATGGCGATTCAGGACCTCGCCATACCAGTGCATACTATAAATCAGCAAAAAGGATAAAAAGTAAAACGGCACGATTTTTAACGTTAGGGCGTTGGTTGTCGCAAATAACAACGCCCCCACGACCTGAATCAGTAAGAAACTACCAAACGTCTCAACAATCATACTAGCTGATAGCAACACGACCAGTTGTAGGTTTAGCAAAATCCAACTCTGTGACATCGATGCGTTAATCTCCAACACGCGCAACAGAACCAGCACAATGCAGACATAGACAATCTGCGGTATGACTTGTCGGGTTAAATTAAGGTCGCGCCTCACCCGAACCTGGCGTTGGGTACCCAAAGCAATCTGCGTATTGACCGTCGCAAATCCCAGGGTACCAATCACCACGAAAAACATTTCTCTAAAATAATCGATCCATATCAATTTGGTATACTCCTCTTTATCCAAACCGACCGCGGGTTATACAAACGTTGGTTCATTTGAACAACGTAACCGGCCCACGGTCACCCAGCCAACGCGGTTTAACGTCGCCGTCATCGACTTCTCACCCACATCCCACCCATGAATCAGCGGCATCTGGTTAACAGTTAGTCGCTCTTCAACTATTATATGATAAAAATTCTTAATAAGGCGTCCAAATTAAACATTCTTTCCGTTAATGTCCTAAAAAGTGACACTTTACCTCACAAGTTAAACAGACTTTCTGGTTATCGTCAACGGTTCACGCCCGCAACTTAACCTTAACCGCCGATAGCGCCCTAATAATCTGCATGATGCGGTTAAGCCGCCGTATGTATTTAACATCACAATCAAAATAATTGTAACCGCATACAAAACCAGTTATCCTACCAATATAGTCCCATCGACACCGGCTATAACACCAATGTGATGAGATACGCATCGCTAGCTAGCTTAGACATCGAGCACCATCAATCTTGATATCGTTGATAAACTGATTAGGAGGATCATACTATGGCCTATGCAACTATTAATCCGTACAATAACGAAGTCGTTAAAGAATATCCTTACGCAACCGATGAAGAACTCCGCGAAGCGTTAACGGTTGGTCACGATCTTTATAAGACCATGCGTCACCAACCCGTTGCCGAACGCGCAAAGATTTTACACAACGTTGCGGCTAAACTACGTGAACATGCTGCTGAACTCGCCCGCGCTTGTACCATTGATATGGGGAAGTTACTCCGTGAATCCGAAGGTGAAGTGGAACTCTGTGCCATGATTGCCGACTGGTTCGCTGATCACGGCGAAGAAATTTTGACCCCAGAAGTCCTCGACACGATTGCCACTGGTCACGCCCAGATTCGGCATTCCGCAACCGGCGTCGTGATGATGGTGGAACCATGGAACTTCCCATACTACCAAATCATGCGGGTATTTGCACCAAACTACATCGTTGGGAACCCAATGATTCTTAAGCACGCCGCTAACACACCAACCTCAGCGCAAATGTTTGCTGACGTGGTACTTGAAGCCGGTGCACCTAAGGGCGCGTTGACTAACCTCTTCCTGTCATACGACCAAGTTACCGAAGCCATCGAAGATCCTCGGGTTCAGGGCGTGGCGTTGACCGGTTCCGAACGTGGTGGGACTGCTGTGGCCCAAGCTGCTGGGAAGAATTTGAAAAAGAACACCATGGAACTTGGTGGGATGGACCCATTCATCGTGCTCGACGACGCCAACATGGACGACGTGATCGACATCGCATGGCGGGCACGGCTCTATAACACCGGCCAAGTCTGCACGTCATCCAAGCGGTTTATCGTGCTAGATAACGTTTACGATGAATTCGTAGAAGCTCTGAAGGAGAAGTTCAGCAAGGTCGTTCCTGGCGACCCACTGGATCCAAACACTTCCCTTGCGCCAATGAACACCAAACGCGCTAAGGAAAAACTCCAGAAACAATTAGACGACGCCATTGCTGCCGGTGCCAACGTGGTTTACGGTAACGAACCAATTGACTTACCAGGTCAATTCTTCATGCCAACCATTTTGACCGACATCGACCGCAACAACCCAGCCTACGCCCAAGAAATGTTTGGCCCAGTCGCTGCCGTCTACAAGGTACACTCTGAAGCCGAAGCCATTCAATTGGCTAACGACAACCCATACGGTTTAGGCGGCATCGTCTTCGCCGGCGACCCTGATCACGGCACTGAAGTCGCAGCTCAAATCGAAACCGGGATGGTCTTCGTCAACAACTTCATGGTAACCTTACCAGAATTACCATTCGGTGGTGTGAAACTCTCCGGCTACGGCCGTGAAATGAGCCACATCGGCGAAATGGCCTTCACCAACGAACAATTGATCGTCACAGCTGACAAGCCAAACCTCGACAACGTTGCGGGTGGCTTGGTGGCAACTGATCCGGTGACGGAACCGGTGAAGTAGGTTCATTTAAATTCAAACCATAACGTCAAATACCGTGGCTTTCAAAATTGAAGGCCACGGTATTTTTTGGCATATCACTAAGCTTCAGACGTCCCCATTTGCGTCTCCCCCACGTACAAATCAAATCCATCACGGGAATCAACGACTGGCCGCACGCCGTCAAACTATACTCGACCTTGGGTGGAATCTGGGGATATTCTTTTCGCAGAATCAGGCCATCCGCTTCCAGTTCTCGCAGCGTGTTGGTCAGCGTTTTAAACGAAATTGGCGTCAAGACGCGCTTCAACGCATTATAGCGAATCGGACCATGGTTGAGAACCAAGGCGTAAAGTGTCTGCATCTTATACTTCCCGCCAATCAACCGTAGCGTATATGCGAAGCCCGTATCCTCGAGCTGATTATCCTTAATGTAGTCAATATCAGGCATCTTACACTCTCCTTTGGGTGAGTACCGCACTTTCATTACCGTACTTGTTTGCCGATTTAGTATACCATACACTAAATTTCAGTAAACCAAAGGAGGTTCTTCTCATGAAGACCATTATTTACGCCCACCCTTACGAAAAAAGCTTTAATCATGCGATTTTGACCAAGCTGACCACCTACTTTAACCAAACGCAACAGGCTTATCAGGTGATCGACCTCTACAAGGACGACTTTAATCCCCGATATTCGAAAGAAGAGTTACGGCTGTTTAGTCGCGGCGAAACGCCTTACGAGCTCGTTAAACACTACCAACACTTGATTGCCCAATCTGACGAACTCCTATTCATCGCTCCGATTTGGTGGCACCAGATTCCTGCTGAATTAAAAGGCTTCTTTGACAAGGTCATGTTGAAGGGCTTTGCGTACGAAGAGGATCCTGAATGGCGTGGTCTACTGACTTACATTAATCAGGCGACCGTGATCACGACCGCAACGATTACTAAGAACGATTTAATGACGACCTCGGGTGACCCGATTCAAGGTAATCTGATCAACCGGGTATTTGCAGATATCGGCATCGCCCCTGCTAACACGAATTGGATTCACTTTGGGGAAGCTAACATTACAACGGATGCTGTTCGTCAGCAGTTTTTAGCCGATTTACCTGAGCTTTATGTTCACGAACAACTTTAATTAAAAATATCGACGCATGAATAAGCAACCATCATGCGTCAATATTTTTTCTAGCTTTAATTCTGGCTACTCCACCAATTCCACGCCATTCACTTCGCCCCACTCAACGGCCATTTTCCGGTACGTCTCATTCTGAAAATCGTACCATTCCTGAGTCATCTCAAACCGATCTAACGTGTTGCGGAAATACCGAAAGGCACCACGTCCTTGAATACTACGTTCAAGCTCAGTTTGCTGTTCGCCCGCTGGTAATTGCCAAATAAACTGTTCCATGATGTGATAGTCGTTAATGTCGAATTTGTCCGGCAAAGCAATGTATTGATCCTCATTTGCTTCGAGTTCTGCCATATCAACATCCTCATCCGATTCAAAGTCCGAACTATCGTCAGCAACTATAACGACTTCGCCAGTTTTCTTGTTATAAACGTAATGCAGCTCGTCATCCGACATTTCAAAGGCTTCTAGAACATCCATCATTTTGGCTTTCATGGTAATCCCTCCCTGAGTTTAAGCTTCAACATGCACGCATGAATTCAAATAATCACGTTAATTGTACCAAATATTGGTCAACTAAACCGCTTTCCGCTTCAAATCAAAGTAACACACTAGTAATAGCGCTAATACCATTAATCATCGAGATGAAATCGCTTTATAACTGCGGATAAAACGTGCTATGATGACCCTAATCACAATCAACTGGAGGTCATCACATGGATACGCAACTCACCACCCAACTCAACCACCGTTCCGTCCGCCACTTCAAGGCACAGGCTCTTCCAGAAACCACCCTGTCAGAACTGATCCAAGTCGCGCAACACACCGCAACCTCGCACTTTTTGCAGTCGTTTAGCGTGATCAGCATCCAAGATCCCGCGATTCGCAAACAAGTCGCCGAGATTAGTGGCCAGCCCTACGTTAACGGCAACGGGCACCTGTTCATCTTCGTCATTGACCAGTACCGCGCAGCAACGCTGGCGCAGGCCGATGATGTCAGTGAGTTAGGGTCGGCTGATAAGTTCATGCAAGCGGCTTCCGATGCCATTTTAGCGGTGCAAAACTTAGTAAATGCGGCCGAAAACCTCGGTTTAGGCACCGTGGTGCTGGGCAGTATTTTAAACGATCCACTGGCCCTAATTGAGCTGTTGAAGTTGCCAAAATACACCTTCCCGGCCCTCGGCGTCATGGTAGGTTATCCTGATCAGGCAACGCAACCCAAGCCCCGGATGCCAGAATCGATGATGCACTTCACTGACAGCTATTCGCCAGAAGTAGCGGTGGCTAACATCAGCGATTACGATAGGACGATTCGTGAATACTACGCTAACCGGTCGTCCAATGCCCGGGAGGAGACCTTCACTGACCTCCTGACGAAATCGGCAACCACTTCGCCTAGGAAGCGGCATGAAATCTTATCCGCCTTACATCAACAAGGCTTCTTATTAAAGTAACTAGTTTACTAGCTATCTACAAGCAGCTTAAAAAGACGCCAATCAGCCATTATCGACCTGATTGACGACTTTTTCTTGTGTTTTCAAACTAACCATCACCGATGAGAATCCCCAATCATTTTTCACCCAACATGGTTTCTCCGCCCTGAACTGTGCTAAAATGACTATCGCTTGCTAACTTACAACCTAGGAGTTTTAAACAATGAAAGAAATGAACAAGATTCTCAAAAAGCAGTTCTTCGTCGACGACCTGTCCGACGATCAAAAGGCTGTGATCACTAACATCAACGACTACATTAACCAAGGCCTGACCCGAAAAGAACACTCAGTTGCCATTATCGAAGGCGCCGCTGGGACTGGGAAATCAGTTGTCTTGATGGAATTGGTTCGCCAATACATGACCGATAAGCGCTACAAGACTTCGCTGGTGGTTAACCACCCCGAACTCTACAAAGCATACCGTGAAATTGGCGCTGCCATTCCCGGTATGGACGTGATGGCCATCCGCCGCCCAACGTCACTGATCAACTTCGCGCAAAAGAACCACAAGCACTACGACGTGATCTTCGTTGACGAAGCGCACCTACTTTACTCAAAGTCCGAACCCTACGCCCATTATCGTGGTGAAAACCAACTGACCGACTTAATGAACCTCGCTAAAGTCGTTGTCGTGGTGTATGATTTCGACCAAGTGTTCCAGTCTAAGATGTACTGGGATCAAAAATTACTCTTCGATACCATTGGTAGCCACCCTTACAAGCTGTTTAGCATGAACTTCCAGTACCGGATGGTCGCCAGCAACGAACAAGTCGCTTGGATGGATGATTTGACTGCTGAAAAGCCAATGAAGCCCTTCCCGAACAATAGTGACTTTGAGTTTAAGGTATTTGACAAAGCCGGTGACTTGTTTGAAAACATCAAGAAGCGCAACAAGGAAGTCGGCATGAGCCGGGTAATTGCCACCTCTGGTTTCCCACGAATCGATGGCCGTCACAACGTTGAAATGGACACCTTCAACCTGCCTTGGGACGAATGGGATCCTCAACGGACGCCTTGGGCGAAGCGAGAAGGCTCAATCACCCAGGTTGGGACGATCTACACGCTGCAAGGGTTCGATCTAAACTATGCGGGGATGATTATCGGCCCATCATTCGGCTATGATAAAGCCACTGACACCATGACGATCATTCCTGAAAAGTACTCCCACAAGGAGATTTTCAAGAAGCGTAAGGATCGCAAGTTCACGCAAGACGAGTACAAGGCCTTCATCGCCAACGTCTTGAACGTACTGATCAAGCGTGGTAAATACGGCTTGTACCTGACCGCTTATGATGATGCCTTGCGGGCACGGTTGATTGAACTGTATCAGGAAAGTAAGTAATTAAATTTCAAGAAACGGCTAAATGACATAGCACCTATTGAAAAATAGGTCGTGTGTCGTTTGGCCGTTTTTTTGATTATTCACCTCTTTTTATATTGTTGACCGCCGTCTTCAATATACGTTATGTTCTCCGTTAAAACCTAACTGTATCGTTCGACCAGTCTGTGAAATTTCAACCGTTATTCCAGTATCATCGTCCGGACGTCACTCGTTCGCAATGATGTCCCCTTATTTTTCGCCGAGACCTATACACTAATAGAAAATAGTAATAAAATTGAGCTAATTTAATAATAAGTCGATCAACGCAGCCTGCTTTGACCGACAACTTAATTAACCGACAGTTTTTCAACGACTGTGGAAAGTAGGGGCGCATCATGGGACATTCGTTAAGAACACTTATTTTGGGTTTCGCAGGTGGGTTATTGGGGTTAGGTGCGGTGGCAACAACTGCCAACGCGACGACCGTGAGTTCAAAAATTCAAACCGCTAAAGTTGAATCAGTTCAAACCTACAAGGCAACCAAGTACTATACCAAGTTTAATTTAACGACGGGCAACGTCTATACGTCGCGATATCTGAAGAATTACAGTCATAATCTGGCCAACTATCCTAACACGACTTGGTACTCAACTGAAAAAACCACGCTACTTAAAACCAACGGCAAAAAAGCGGAATATCGCTACATTTACAACGCCAATAAATCAGTCAAGGGCTGGGTCTGGTGGCAAAATCTGCAAACGAAGCCAGCACCAAAGGTCAAAACGCAGTATTTACTGGTCATGGGCCACGGTGCCGGTGACGCGGGCGCTCGCGGTAACGGGACGACCGAAGCAACTTACCTCCGGAACAAGATGTTACCAAAGTTGAAAAAGTACGCTGCAGAAGTCTCGAACGTCAAGATCACGTTCTACAACCCAAGTCACGACATCGTCAAGGACACGCTGACCTACCATAAAGGGTCGTATGACATCAACAAGAAGACCAAGGTTATCATGTTCCACTTGGATGCCGCCGGCGGTCATGGTGGTCACGTGATCATTCATAGCAAGACCCCAACCGCTCGGGATCGGCGTTTAGCGAGTGTGATTAAAAAATACATTGGCTTAAACCCAGCCTATCAAGGTTATAGCTTCCGAACCAACCTAAACAACTGCAACGTTCTGCGGAAACGTGGTATTGATTACAGTTTGATTGAGACGGCCTTTATTGATAATAAGTCCGATTTTACCAAGTTGAATAAGCACTTGGATCAGATTGCTAAAGGGTATATTGAAGCAATTGCGGATCGGCAGATTAAATAGCAAGTAACCTAAAGAAACTGCACTCAACTATTGGGTTGCGGTTTCTTTTTTACGCCCCCTTCCCCACATCACCACAAATATCCCCAAAATTCCTAACCCATTTTCACCCAATCGCCCCACCCCAGTACCTCCCAACACCCATTCCTACCCCCACATGTTACACTATCCTCAAATTGATATAGGGGGGGCACAGTTATGACATCATACGCCTTGATTTTCAACCCACACGCCGGCCACAACGGGGCAACGGCGGTGGCAGATCGAATCGCAAAACGGATTAAAGCTGCGGGTCACCAAGTCGACAAGCAGCCAACGTCGCGGCCAGGTGACGCCACCACTTTAGCATTTACCACACTAGCCGACGTTGCTGTTGCCATTGGGGGAGATGGCACGATTAACGAAGTCGCGGCCGGATTAGTTAAACGGCGCAAGCCACCAAAGTTGGGCATCATTCCGCAGGGCACCGTCAACAACCTCGCCCGCGTGCTCCATATTCCGCTAACGGCAGATGCTGCGTTCGACAACCTCTTAGAAGGTCAGCCACACCCACTCGACATCGGCATGGTGAACGACCAAGTCATGATTTCAACCATGACCCTCGGCGTACTGGCAAATGCCGCCGTGTCGGTCTCCCAAAAGGAAAAACAACGCTTCGGTCCATTCGTCTTCCTCACCCGTGGTCTGCGAAGCCTCAGTAAGAATCAACACTGGCACCTGACCATCGATAGCGCTGATGGGACGTGGGAGCGCAATACCACTTTCCTGCTGGTGACCATGACCAATTCCGTTGGTGGCTTCCTAAACTTTGCACCACAGGCCAAACCGGACGATGGCTACTTCCACGTTTTTGTCGCACCCAAAATGACCTGGCGGCGAACCCTATTACTGATGCCGTACTTTCTAACCGGTAACTTCAGCAAACTTCCCGGGATGACTTACTTCGCAACCAGTCAACTAACAATCACTAGCCCTACCGCCCGACTGAAAAGTCGCATCGATGGCGATCCGAGTGACCGCCTGCCGTTGAAGATGCGGGTGATTTCGGATAAGGTACAGGTATTGGTGAAACCGGCGTTATTACCGTAATCTAAAAACCGTGCTCTAGAATTTCAGCAGTGAAATTCTAGAGCACGGTTTATTTGATTAACCATTTAATGTCGAATAACCGCATGCGCACTACTCCAAAGTGAGCCCGTATTCACGTAATTTGGATAAAGTGCCAACATGTTTTGATAAAGTTCCTCAGCCGTTTTAGCATCTGCAGCAAGCCGATTAAAGTCGCTGATGTACTTGATCGTTTGATCTAAGATTGCCGGATTATCGTCGTTATCAGGGTTCTTGTGCCCCGCAACCACAAACTGTGGCTGTAACGTCTTCAAGTGCTCGTTTGCCTTGATCCAGTTATTCCGGGCAGCCAAAGTGGTTTCTTGCATGTAGGCGTGAATGCCGTTGTAAGTGGCATCACCCGCAACAACCAATTTAATATCTGGTACCCATAAGCTGGTGGTATCGTGGGTATCCGTGAAGCCGTCTTGAATCACTTCGATGCGGTGTCCTTCCAACTCAAATTGGTCACTCACAACGTCATCAACGCCAACGATTGGGCTTGGCAGGCTACCAGGAAATAGTGGTTCCCACGTCCCGGCGATGTTGGCCGGCGTCATGACTGCAGGAATGCCATCAGCAGTTGCGCGAGTGCCAATGATCCGCGCACCCGGAAAGGCCGCCTTGACCATCCCTGCACCGAAGAAATGATCGGCGTGAGCGTGCGTTAAGTAAATATATTTGACAGTCACGTGATGGTCCTTGATCCAATCGATCAGTTCTTGATTGGCGGCCTTCGTCATGTACGTATCAACCAACACCGCCTCTTGGTCGCCATAGATCAAAGTCGACGTGTTCGACACCCACTGGAGGGCCTTCGTGTCTTCAGGGACGCCACGGGTCACCCCGTTGCGCCGATTATTCAAAACATCGTAGTTTAAACTGCTCATTATCGTTGACCTCCGCATTATCATTGCTATTTAATGACTAAAAATCATACTATTTATAATAAAAACCTAAACTGGCTGATCAACCTCGACAACTATACTGCAAGTTGATTGCAAATCCAAGCAAAAATACTCATGTTTTCCAGTTTTATATATTAAGCGGTAATTAAGCATCAACTTAAAAATAGCGATTTGAAAGACTTCAGCCGCTTATTTGTCATGGCTTATCCTTCAAATCGCTATTAATAAATTGATGCTAATGTCGACATTTATTTCGCCTGCACCGGAATCCACAATTCACCGTGCACCCCATCCGCATCCGTACTTAGTTCCACGGATGCGTTTGGACCGCCAACGTAGGCGTAATCGCTGTTATTTGGCAACACTTGCCCAAACGCCTCGCCTTCCAGTTGACCAAACAATTCCCCTGGCGTTTCCGCAGTCCCAGTCACCACCAAGTACTGTGCATCCGGAAAGGCAATGCTCCGCGCGCCAGCTGGTGCTTCAGCATCGGACTGCACACCGGCGTAGTACCACATTTCGTCTTGGTAGGCTTCATTGATGGCGAATAGCTTAGAATCTGGCGCAAGGTCGTTCAGTTGCTTTAACCGGCCATCAGCTTCCGCATCCGCCCACAGTTCTGCTTTTTGGCGAATAATTTGCGCGAATTTGTCATCACCGGTCCCATATTGAACGGTGCGGCCAAAGCCAATGAGGTTAAATGCAGTTTTGTGTTGAATCGAAAAAGTCATAATTGTTAGCTCCCTTTAGTTGATAGTGCTATCATAAGTCGCAAACGTATCATTACTTGAGACCTTTGGGAGAAAATCATGAAAAAAAGTTTACGTATCCAAACCGAAATGCGCTTCATCAACAATCGGGAACGGTTTACGATTGCTGATTTACAGGCGGAATTTGACATCTCACGGGCCACAGCAATTCGTGACCTCCAAGAAATCGAGACCTTAGGCTTACCGCTCACCAGCCAACCGGGGCACGGTGGCGGTTACGCTGTGCTCCGCAATCAAACGTTGGTTCAAGTCCAGTTCAACCAGTCTGAACTGGCCGCCCTTTTCACAGCCATGCAGGCGTCAACAAACACCCAACTGCCCTTCCTGAAAAGTCGTCAGGCCATCGTCGAAAAACTCCTCAGCCAAGCGAGTCCAGCTCAACGCGCACAGCTCCTTGCCCTCCGACAGATTCTGATATTTGAAAATACCAACCCTGACGACCCCGACCTACTGGAGCTCACCGACCATGCGCCGGATCAGTTGGCACCGTTGATTGAACTGGCAACAACCACGCCTAACTTAACCTTCAACTACACGAAACCGGACAACACTGTCACCATCCGTCACGTCTACTTGCTACACATCTACCAGCGACAAGCCCGGTGGTATTTAGAAGGCTTAGACCGCGACCGTCACGCCAAGCGGTTGTTTCGGGTCGACCACATCACCCAACTTATGGCAGATGACGATGCCGAACCACTAACGAAGCAGACGATTGCCGAATGGACCCGAGACGTTGCACCCAACGTCGACCTCACGTTAGATACCACCGCCATTCAACGCTTCCGCCGATGGCACCAACCTGGTCGCCGACTACAGTTTTTAGATCCGTATCAGCAACGGGCACGGTTACAGGATACGGTTAACGTTGCGAATCCGGATGCCGTAGCGATGTATGCGGATTGGGTGCTGTTTCTTGGTGATGGGGTGAATGCGGTGCGGTTGCCAGAAGTTGTGCGAGCGCAGTTGCGACAGAAGCTGGCGCGGTGGCGGTAGAACCGCTGATCATCCATCTGGGCGATTAATGACTTTTTTGAATCCCCACAAATAAGCTATAATTAACCTTATCGCTTATACAGAACGGAGACACAGCATGGCACATCAACATACTCGCACCATCGTCCTAGGTAGTTTGGCTGCACTTGGTTGCGAAACCTTATATGGACTAAGCTACATCTTCACGAAACAAGCGACTAATAGCGCTAGCCCCATCGCACTGTTGGGTTGGCGCTTCTTAATTGCCTTTATCGTGATGACTGGCTTGATCATTGCCGGCGTCATTCACGTGAATCTGGCAGGGAAGAAACTTCAACCGCTCCTCTTAGTCGCCATTTTTGATCCAGTCCTCTACTTCATTGGCGAAACCTTTGGCATCAGCCACACGACCGCCTCGGAAAGTGGGGTCTTTCTAGCCTGCATTCCGGTGGCAGCCTTGCTTGCCTCAGCATTGATTCTTCACAAATACCCAAGCCGGCAACAAATAATCGGCATCTTGATCACCTTAATTGGGGTGATCATCACCGTGATTGCCGCCGGGGCCAGTGCTAGCCTGTCTATCATTGGCTACCTGTTCTTATTTCTAGCGGTCGTCACCTATGCGCTATACAGCGTCTACGTTGAAAAGGCCGAAGCTTACACTGGTATCGAAATCACCTACATCATGCTGGCGGCTGGTGCAATCGTCTTTGTCGTCATGGCACTTGGTGAATCACTGATTCACGGTAACCTCCAATCTTTGCTGAGCCTGCCAATGACCAACAAGCGTTTCACCATCGCCGTCTTATATCAAGGAATCAGCAGTTCAGTACTAGCCCTGTTTTTATCAAATTACGCCATCGCTAAAATCGGTGTGAATAAGACCGCCTCGTTCATTGGGGTATCAACCGTTGTGTCAATTGTGGCTGGCATTCTGCTACTTGGTGAGGCCTTCAGTAGCACCCAGTTAATTGGTGCTGTGGTGATTATCTGTGGGGTGTATACGGCTAATAATACGTTCCATTTGAAATAACGTCATTTGAAAAAGTCTGGTCATTGGGGGACTAGGCTTTTTTAGGTACAATGATTCTTTGAACATTAATTAAAAAAAATCATTGCATTTAACTGACTAATCAGTTACTATTGATTCATCGACAAATAACTTAAACAGTTTTACTTAATTCGGTGAGTATTAACTCGCCATTTATTTTAAGCCTTAAAAGACTAACTAATCAGTTATAGGAGAAAATCATATGCACGCAAGCACCATTCTAGTCGCCGACGCCGTTATTGTCGCCGGTTTGGCAGCCGTCTTTGGCCACCGACTCATCAAAAATTATCACCGCAAAGTTGAAACCCCAGACGCTTACATGATCAAAAACGTGAAATCTGGCTAGTTATTCGGCCAAAGGATGCCGGAATCGCTGATGGCGTCCCAATCATTCAATACACGCCGCAAAACTGGGAATGCACCACTTGGCAGATGATTAAAATTGACGAGGAGACCTACCTCCTCAAGGATCTCTATACTCAAAAATCATTTGCGCCGGTTGGTGAACCCGTTGCCGGTACCCAATTAGCACAACGCCCAATCGGTGGCGACAAGCACCAACACTGGCAATTCAACCGACAAGATGATGGTACCTACACCATCCAACTTGCTGGTAGTGACCTGTATATCACCAGCACCTCAAGTACCGTTGACGATCGACTGGTCCTACAACCAGCCAGCGATGACACTGATCAACGTTGGACCTTAACGCAACAACACCCCATCATCTAACATCCCCCTAGTTTCATTAGCTCACCCAATTCAATTAACTTTCCCCAACTCACAAACAAACAAGGAGTAACTTTATGTCTAAAATTATGTTAATTACCGGTGCCACCGATGGAATCGGTAAAATCACCGCTCAAGAACTCGCTGCTAAAGGCAACCAAGTGATCATCCACGGGCGTAATGAACAAAAAGCCCAACGCGTAGTTGATGAAATCAAAGCCGCAACTGGCAATCAAAACGTAAGTTATTTGATTGCCGACCTCTTCTCAATGAAGGCGATTAAGCACATGGTCACTGAATTTAATGCCCAGTTTGACCACCTTGACGTTTTGATCAACAACGCCGGTGCGGTTCTCGATGCCAAACGGTTTGAAACCGTAGATGGGATTGAAGGCACGATGGCCTTAAACGTGATGGCGCCACTGCTGTTAGCCGAATTATTGTTACCGCAGTTACGCAAATCAACTGACGGTCGGATCATCAACATGTCTTCCGGCACTCACCGTATGGCACGCCCTGATATGCACGACCTTAACTTGGAACACGTTGATTCGGGCCAAACGCGTTACGGCATCAGCAAGTTATTTGTCATCTGGAACACGCAACACCTGGCCGCTCAACTGCAACAGGCTGGCATCACCAACGTGACGGTTAACGTTTCGCACCCTGGCATGGCAACGACCAACTTCGGCCAAGACAGTGATAATGGCTTTTGGGACAACCTGATTTATAAAGTCGCCATCAAAATTGGTAAAACTTTCCACATTGCTACCCCAGAGCAAGGCGCTGTTACCAACGTCTATCTAGCTTCTGATGACGCAGTAAAAGGCGTTAACGGCAAATTCTTTGATAATAAAAAGCGGCAAATTCAGCCCGCAACCCGCGAATACTCCCCTGCTAAAGAATTGATGCTGTGGAACTACTGCATGGCCAAAATCCAACCTTGGATTGACGAAAACTGATTAATCAGTTAAGGTTAGCCTATGAGAACAAAAGACGAAAATAAAATCAAAGCCATTAAAGAAGCCGTCATCGCGTTGTGCGAAGCAGACGGCTTCACCAACCTGACCACGGCCAAAGTCGCCAAGCGCGCCGGTGTTAGTCCCGCAACCATCTACCTCTACTATCAAGACAAAACCGACCTATTGAGTCGCTTATACGAGGAAGTCAAAGATGATCTGCATAAAGGACTCGCTGGGACAATTGCGGCTGCCGGTTCGGACCTAGAAGCTCAGATCCGGGCAATGTTGCGCTATTCAATCACTCAGACGCAGCAGTATCCTAAAGAATCCCACTTCGTTTCCGCACTATGGACGAATCAAGAGTTATTGGACGATGCTGCTCGCGCCTATGGCCAAACTGCGGCTGGGCCACTAGTGAAGTTGTATCAACAAATTGCCGCTTCGTCCGACTTTATTGATGCACCCGAGGTCATCGTGGCGAGTTTTGCGACCGTGCCGCAGCTGGTTTTACAGACGGCAAACACAGTGGTTGACGAAGCGACAATTAATCAGTCTATCGAGCTTGTGATTAAAGCATTGAAGCGTTAACGTAAGATTCTTTTTGAAAATTAGCAATTGGCTGCGCTAGTATTAACCCGATAACAACAAAAACCAGCATCTGACAAATCTGCCAGATGCTGGTTTTGTTTATCCATGAAAACTAATTTCGATACCAACACGGTGCAGGCCCTTCTGTATGAGATTTAAGAATCCCAACTGATTCTCCAATCAATTGACCTGGTTGATTAATCAATTTAACAACGAGGTCCGCAACACTATCGGTCACATCCTCCTGCACGACGTGAATGCCACTCTTTTCAATTATTTCAAATTCCGAATACGTTCTGCATAACCACTACGTTCAAATTCTGCTTTTGGAAATGGGTATTTTGAGTCTGGGTCTGCCAGTACACCATAACCAACTTTCATCATGATGACCACAATAAACAAAACTTGATAGATCACGCCACCAATCACATTCGCCCAGTCCAAACGACCGGTGCTAATCGTGTAGTAGAACCAGTAAATCCCAATTGGCAAATGACCAAGGACACAGGCTAACTCACCTGGTGAATATAGCGTGTGCATTTTGCGTGGTGTCATAAAGGCATGCATGATTACTTGTGTCATTCCGAAGAGAACTGGCATGAAACTTAACCACATGACGTTTGGCCAGATAACTGGGAATAAATAAACGATATATGCCGCAACAACGTTAATAAACATCGCATTATTCTGATTCAGTGGATAGCGATCGACTGGACCTTTGTCGCTTGGCTGCATCAACATATTCGTGATGGCCCCTTCACCACCAGGCAAGCGATATTCTTCGAACATGTGCCACAAAATCACCACAAAGTTCATCGCTGCCAATCGACGTAGAACGCTCATATCATGCCAATAAATTGCGGTTAAAATAGCGGCAATAACCATAACAACTGCGCCTATGTCATACCAATGTTGGCGTAAAAATTTCATATTAATTCCCCATTTCTTATTGTACAATGTGTACAATATCTTGAATGGCCTTAGTATAGCAAACTACAGACGCCACAACCGACGACTTGCGATTTACGATACACAACACCAACATGTGTCAATTAAAATTGGAGGATTATATGACTGATTACGAAGATGTCCGGATTCAAAAAACTCGTGCTAAAATTTTCGAAGCTTTTGCCAACCTGATGCAATCACAAGAATTCGACACAATTTCCGTGGCAGCAATCTGCAAAGAAGCACACATCAGCAGAGCCACTTTCTATCACCATTACGCAACTAAAGAAGATATCGTGGTGGCCTATCAGAAAATCATCATGGCGCAAATTTACCGTTTAATGACCAATAGCGACCATGATCTTCTCACGTATTTTGAACGCCTCGCCCGTTATTTGGATAACAACGCTGAACTGCTTGGTGCACTTCTATCCGAGCATGGGACCTTAACTTTGCAAATGCAGATTCGCGAAAAAATGGCGAGCTTCTTCCAAGCCAAGATGTTGCCACAACTTCAAACCACCACAGCTATGGACCCAATGACAGCAGAATATGCTGCACACTTTTATGCCAGTGCCATTTTCGGTTTCTTGCAGCATTGGCTTCAAGAAACACCGCGCCAAACACCTGAAGAAATGTCCAAAATTCTACGGACAATATTAGCGAATGGATTAGTCATCTAATGAACATTGGTCTTACACAGTTATCAACATTTTGACACCAAAGTAAACAATCACAACGCCAAGAAAAATGCCAAGTGGCCGATTGGGGCTTTGCTCATCATTACCCCCCTCCTACTAATATGCTTTTTAAGCATTTAAGCAAATAGTTGATAAGCATTGTACTCATCAAAAAAGTTGCACTAAACTACTAGTTGTAAGCAACCTTTACAATCATCAACGCGCTATTTAAGGAGAATCAACCATGAACTATACTAAACTCGGCAACACAGACATTAACATTTCTAAACTTTGCGTCGGCGCCATGAGCTTCGGCCAGGCCGGCACGATGCACGATTGGACGCTTGATCCGACTCAAAGTGAAGCCGTCATCAAGCACGCTTTAGACCTCGGTATCAATTTTTTTGACACCGCCAACGTCTATTCGGCTGGGACCAGCGAAGAATACCTAGGCGCAGCAATCAAACGGCTAACTACCCGGGATAAGGTCGTCTTGGCCTCTAAAGTCTACTTCAATCCTGGCCGTCTTTCTAAAGCGGCAATCAACCGCGAAATTGACGGAACCTTGAAACGGCTTGGAACAGACTATCTTGATCTCTACATCATTCACCGGTTCGATTACGATACGCCAATCGAAGAAACCATGTCCGCACTTAACGACCTCGTGAGGGCCGGCAAAGTCCGGGCACTTGGCGCTTCTGCGATGTATGGCTACCAATTCTACAATATGCAGTTAGCAGCTCGTGACCACGGTTGGGTACCCTTTGTAGCAATGGAAAATCATTACAACCTGTTGTATCGCGAAGACGAACGCGAAATGATTCCCCTATGTCAACAAATGGGTGTCTCGTTGATGCCATACAGCCCGCTAGCTGCTGGCCGCTTAGCTCGTCCAAACTGGTCAACGGATACCAAGCGCAGTCGCACGGACCGGGTCGCAGCCGGTAAATACGACCACACCAAAGCAACTGATTTGCTGATCACCCAACGGGTTGCGGAACTGGCAGCACAACATCACGCAACCATGGCGCAAATCAGCATTGCTTGGGAATGGGCCAAGGGAGTTGCCGCACCAATTATCGGGGCGACGAAGTCAAAGTACCTTACCGATGCGGCGGGTGCATTTGACGTCACACTCTCTCCTAACGAGATTGCGTACCTTGAAGAAGCTTATCTCCCACACAAAGTTGTCGGCGCCATCGACCACAATCCTGACGATGGCATTGTGTTGCTGGATGCCGATCGTAAATAAACTAAAAACCAGATGATCATTGAGCGAATTATTGCTCGATGGTTATCTGGTTTTTATTTGAGTGCTTCACTCTGGATACGAGTCCGTATGCTCATTTCTCTGCAGTTTTTCACGCACGCTTCAGCAGATAAGCAACTAAATTCAGTGCCTCCCTGCTTAGGAGGGGGCATCACAAACTACGATCACTGATTGGACGAATCATCATCTGATTAAGTTATTCGGTTTCTGATTTAGCGTTTTATTTTTCAAATAGCACACCTACATCTTTTTTACCGATCGTTGACATTTCATTTTAGTTACTGTACAGTAAAAGTGACCACTGGTCATTTTTATTTATACGCATATTGACCGAAAGTCATTTTTGGGGGAATTTGAATGAACATCCTAACTAAAAAGCAAAAAGCAGTTCGCGCTAACAAAATTGCCGAAGCAGCATGGCAACTCTTTGAAACGCGACCCTTTACCAAAATCACAATGGCTGAAATTGCCAAAAACGCTAATGTATCAAAAGGCACCCTTTTTAACTATTTTGACTGTAAAGAGAGTCTCTTTATGACGTTGTTATTGACAGGCTACCAACAGTATTTTGATGATGTCATTAAGTTAATCGAAGCTCAAGCAACATTGTCCACCAAGGCGTTTATGGACTTACTACTGAGTCAAACTAAAGTACTGATTGAGACGCGACCAACATTGGTACGCTTAAACGCATTACGAGGTCCCGTACTTGAACAAGGCGCAAACATGGAACAAACCGTTTCATACCGAGAAAAGCTCTACGCTAAAAACCAAGAACTAGGTGAGGCCGTTATTGAACGCATTCCATCATTGACCGTCAAAGAAGTTAGTCAGTTAATGTTGGTTCAAAGTGCCATCATCAGTGGCTCATGAATATGTCTAGTTTGAACGCCTTCAATCATCATCCGTTGACAAAGGTTAACTTTGAAAATTTTCAAATTGATCTCATTGATGATGCAGTTAGTGTATTTCGTAATTATTTAACAGGTAGGTATCCCGAAACATTCAAGAGGTAATTAATCATGAAACAGAATCAAATTCGAAATTTTGCAATCATTGCACATATCGACCACGGTAAATCTACGCTGGCCGACCGTATTATGGAACAAACCCAAACCGTGAGTGAACGAGAAAGCAAAGCTCAATTACTGGATGACATGCAAGTAGAACAAGCACACGGGGTAACTGTCAAATCACGAACCGTACGCAACTTCTATCAAGCCGATAACGGCATTGAATATGAATATAATTTAATCGATACACCGGGTCACGTTGATTTTTCGTATGAAGTATCGAAAAGTCTCGCTGCCAGCGATGGTGCGATTCTCTTAGTTGATGCCACCCAAGGCGTACAGGCCCAGACAGTAGCCAATCTCCGCTTAGCACGTGAAAATCATCTCACTATCTTGCCGGTAATCAATAAAATCGATAACGCTGCGGCAGAGATTGAGAAAACCGAGCGCGAGATTCGGGCACTTGGCGCGGAATTTTCTAAAGCTAAGATTTTCCACATCTCAGCCAAAACTGGTCAGGGTGTCCATGAGGTGTTGGAGGCGATTCATCAAGTATTTCCAGCGCCAACTGGTAGTGT
>NZ_BBAD01000019.1 GCF_001311075.1 Secundilactobacillus similis DSM 23365 = JCM 2765 | reverse complement strand
GGTCTACCAAGTTAATTCTTTTTGAATCAACTCTTAAATTGTATCAAATCTTGTTCAAGTTGTCAACCAGAACTTTTTAAAATCAACGTTTCAAGCAAGTTCGTTATCGGCTGAAGCAACTTTACTAATATATCATCTTAAGCAACTGATGTCAACAACGAATATTTAAATTCTTAATTGGTCCACATCGTTCTTGCCGCTCGCGACAACAGAAATAACTATACCAAGATATCATTGCTTGGTCAACTATTATTTTCATTTTTTGGTATTTTATGAAATCTCACGAAATCAGCTAATCGCGGACTTACTAACAACTGAATTACAGTCGCCATTCTTTGATCACCCTAAACGCGCTTCCTATAATGAAAGAAAAACTAAAATTATCCTTAGATTACCGCGCCAAACAAGACTTTTCCTTTTAAATCATGTATCCTTAGCGAGGTAATCTGAAATAAAGAGGAATTAAAAATATGAATGAAGTTGTCGTTTTAAGTGCTGTTCGAACACCTATTGGCAAAATGGGACGCTCACTCGCACCTTTTTCTGCAGTTGATCTTGGCACGATTGCAGCTAAAGCAGCAATCGATCGGGCACATATTGCTGCCGATACTATTGACCAAGCCATCATCGGCAACGTTCTTCAGGCTGGGTCGGGCCAAAACGTTGCGCGCCAGGTCGCCCTTAATAGCGGACTTTCCGTCACCAGTACCGCAATGACCGTTAATCAAGTCTGTGGTTCAGGTATTAAAGCCATTCGGTTAGCTCAAACCGCTATTATGTTGGGCGATGCCACCACCGTCCTCGTTGGGGGGACAGAAAGTATGTCAAACGTTCCCTACCTATTACCTGATATGCGCCGTGGTCGTCAATATGGTGAAACGAAAGTCCTCGATGGGCTTGAACACGATGGCCTTCGCGATGCATTTTCACAAAAACCGATGGGGATCACCGCTGAGAACGTGGCTGAACAATTTCACGTTTCTCGCGAAGATCAGGACGCCTTTGCACTCCGTTCTCATCAAAATGCCGTTGCAGCCACTCAAGCTGGTAAATTTGACGACGAGTTAGTCCCCATTGAGCTTCCCGGCAAGGCCCCCGTTACCATGACCCAAGACGAACCCATTCGGCCAGACACTTCTATGGCCGCTTTAGGACACCTTCGCCCGGCCTTTCAGACTAACGGAACTGTCACTGCCGGAAACGCCGCTGGTCTTAATGACGGTGCTAGCATGTTAGTTTTAATGGATAAAGTAGCTGCGGATAACGCTGGGTTGACCTACCTCGCCGTTTTAGATGGCTATCAAGAAGTGGGAATCGCCCCTGAAATTATGGGCTATGCGCCTACTACGCTATCTCTAACCTGCTCAGCCAACAAGACCGGCAAATCACCGACATTGACCGCTTTGAGTTAAACGAAGCCTTTGCGGCCCAATCAGTTGCCGTTGCCCGGGACCTTAAGATTCCTGATGACCGTTTAAACGTTAACGGTGGCGCCATTGCGCTGGGCCATCCCGTTGGTGCGTCTGGTGCCCGGATCGTGACGACCCTTGTTCACGAGTTGCACCGTAGTCAGTTAGAAACCGGCGTTGCTGGTATCTGCATTGGCGGTGGCATGGGCATCGCTATGTCGCTACACCGACCTAACTAGTCTCATTCACAATAATCAAAATACGGTGACTGCCAGCATTAGGCAATCACCGTATTTTTGATTACTCGGCACTTTCATGGAATGGCGCTGTTAAATCAACCGTCACTGGTTGCCGCAGCTTCAACGTTGCTGGTGTGACTTCGCAATCAAGCGCAACCACCTGAACGCCCGCAGCAAGCGCATCTTCAATCGCTGCCGCCAACTTCGGCGCCCGTTCACGATAAATGGTCATCGTTTGAACAAAGTCGAGTTGAACTACAAACAGTAACACCGCTTGGTCGCCCGCCTTCACTGCTCGAATCAACTCATTGACGTGCTTAACCGCGCGAACAGTTGGTGCATCCGGGAACGCCGCGATGCCCTCGTTTTCTAAGGTCACCCCTTTAACTTCGATCCAACAGGTCTCGCCCTGAGCTGTTTGACCACAGAAATCCAATCGGGAATCATGATACACTACTTCCGACTGCAACTCTGGTAACTGACCAATTCCCGGCAAAACCAGTGTCCCGTTCGCTTGAGCTTCCTTCACTATCTGATTCGGTGCCTGACTATCAATGTTGATCCAGTGACCTGCTTTTTGAATCGCCACCAAATCATAAGCTGTTTTTCGTGTTGGCTTCGGTTGATAATTTAGTGCGACCTGAACGCGGGATGAAAGAGCTCTTTTCCCCGGCCGGTATTTTTAACGTGCACCGTCACCCGCTCCCCTTCAAGCTCACAGATAGCGATGAAGCGGTTGGGACGTTCGATAAACGTTGCCAATCGGATTGCTTCGTACTCCATGGATATCCTCCTCCCGTCATTTCGTGGTAAACTACCACTTAGACGATTTTGTTATTAATATACCACTTAGGGAGTGATCGTTATCACAACAACTTACCTTCGACGGGCCGTACCAGCTGACCTGCCTGCAATTACCGCAATTATCACCGATGCGAAAGCCTACTTAAAGGCTCAAGGCATCGACCAATGGCAGGACGGCTACCCCGCCGCTGCTGATTTAACGCAGGATATTGATGACGGCATCACCTACGTCCTGAGTGTTGACGATCAGGTCGTTGGGACCGCTGCGCTCCACCAAGGCATCGATGTCGACTACTTGTCAATTGAGGACGGCAGCTGGGTAAACGGCACTGAAGCGCGTTACGCTGCCATCCACCGAATTGCGGTTTCCAGTCAATTTCGAGGTCAGCATCTCTCACGTAACCTGATGAGCGGCCTTTTGACCATCGCTAGTAGCCTCGGCTACCGTGACATCCGCATTGATACGCATCCGGACAACCTAGGTATGCAACACGTCATCACAAGCAACGGCTTTACGCACCGGGGAACGGTCTACATGCATGCCTCGCGCGCTAAGCGTTTCGCTTACCAGTTACTGATCAAATAACCGATTGGAGGTACATGATGACCCCTGCTGACATTCGCGTTCAACTGAAACTTGGCCTTTTATTTACCGTTGGCGTCATTGTTTTAATCGCCATCAGTATTTATCAGATTCGCCACGACCACCGGTTAGATCTGAAAACCACCCTACCGCTCCTCATTGTTGCGATTTTTATGATTGGCGTGTTGGGCATGTTGGTTCAGCTTTAATGATCCCATCAAAAAATACGATGACTGCTACTTGGGCGATCATCGTATTTTTGATTGCTTAAATTTCGACTAACTGGCCCACCGACAACAAATACAAATACCGGTGCGCAACTGGCCGATCCAACATCTTCGACAACGCCAGCGCATACAGGTTCAACTGACCCGCATACCGGTCCTTGATCTTCTCAATGCCAGCGTCACCATCGGCAACGTAGTCCGTCTTGTAATCAAACAGCGTCACCTCACCTTGGTCATCAATGAAGTAGCCGTCAATGATCCCATGAATCAGAATCTTGGCGGTCTCATCTTGGACCGTTTCAAAGACATCGTGGGCGGGCAACAACAGCGAGAACGGTGTCTCGCGATGGTCCGCTTGCGCATGAGCTACTAACTGTTGACCAAAGTCGCTGTCGATCAACCGGGTGATGTTTTCTCGGTCAATCTTCTCACCTACTGCGGCGGTCATGACCTGATTCGTCACCAATGTATCAATTAACTGGTCAATAGCATCCGTTGTTACCGGTTGCGTCAGATCCAGTTTCTGCAACACAAGGTGGGTCGCCGTCCCAATTTCGGTCGGGGTTGGCGCCGTCACCGTTTGCAGAAAGGCAGGTTGGGCAAATTCACGAGTCACGTACCGGTTCCCCTGTGATACCGTCAACGTTGGTTGATAACGGCCGAGTTGGGCCACATCAGGGTCTTCGAACAAGCGCTTCATTTCGGAAACTGACTGGTACGCCGTGGTCTGGGTCTCAGCTTTGTAGCCGTAGTTAAAGTTCAGTACTTGGTTGATCTGATCAACATCGACCGTGGCGTAATCCGTCGTTTCAACCTGCTGTTTGAGGTTAGCCAACCACTGCGCACCCGCTTCCGGATTCTTCTGTGGTCCCATTTCAGCGAGATCGTCTGCTGAATAGAAAGTGATGTCAAACTTGGTTTCATCTGAAGCCAAAGCTGGCAACACCTCATGGTCAGCCGCATCAAACTGAGGATGCCGCATGAGCGCTAACCCGATCCAATCTAAGTAGTTGGTGGTTTTCTCCCGCAACATCGGATTTAACACTAACGTTGATTCCTGATTAGCGGCGGACCAGGCTTGCAGCTTCTTCTCCTGATCCTTGCATGCACCGACAATGTAGAGTCGCTGTTCGGCCCGCGTTAACGCAACGTAGAGCTTCCGCATTTCTTCGGCCAGCGATTCCTTCTTCGTGGCCGTTTTTAAAATAATTTTCGGCAACGTCGGTGCTGTGACTCGGTTTTGCTGGTCGAAGTAGTCGATCCCGATGCCTAGCTGGTTGTTAAGAACCGCCTTGGCATTTAAATCCCGCATGTTGAACTGTTTGGAGGCGTTCAATAAGAAGACTACCGGGAATTCAAGTCCCTTGCTGCCGTGAATCGTCATCACCCGAACAGCATCCGTAGTCGCCTTAGTTTTCGCTTCGGCCAAGTCCTGGTCGTTACGTTGCATCCGTTGAATAAACCGGACGAACTGGAATAAGCCTTAAACCCGTTTTGTTCGTAGTCCGCTGCTCGTTCATACAGGGCATGCAGGTTGGCTTGCCGTTGCGCCCCAGCCGGCATCCCGCCAACGTAGTCCAAGAAGCCAGTCGTTTGGTAGATCTGCCAAATCAACGTGGCTAACGATTGCTGCCGCGCCACCGTCTGGAACGTGGTCAACTGTTCTAAGAAGCGTTGGATCTTTGGCCGCAACGCTTCGGCATACGAATTATCCGCGTATTTTGCGTAATGGGCGATAAAATACTGCACCGCGGTGTAATAGTCATCCCGCTTATCCGTAATTCGGAGGTACGCCAGTTCATTTTCGTTCAGTCCAACGATTGGTGATCGCAGGACCGCCACCAGCGGAATATCCTGGTAGGGATTATCGATCACTTGTAACAACGACATCATGATCTGAACTTCAGTCGTCTTGAAGTAGCTCTGCGCATCGTTGATCTGCACCGGAATATCGGCGCGACCGAACTGGTCTTGAATCTCAAGGTTACTCCCCTTAGATGATGAGAGGATCGCGATATCTTGGTAGGTCATTGGACGCTTTTTGCTAGTTTTCCGATCCCAGATCTCAGTTTTGTCACGAATCAGTTGCTGAATCTTTTGGGCAACTAGGGTCACCTGCCCGGCATCGCCACTTGGGGTTTCGTTCTTCCCACGACTACTTGGGGCGGCCGTGTCATAAATCAGTAATGATGCCACATCGGTCGCAACACCGTCTAGGTCATCCGGGTAAATGTCCCCGTAAGCTAACTTAGCACTCCCCTGATAACTGATTTGGCCCAACTGTTGATCCATGATCTGGGTGAAAATCAGGTTGGTAAAGTCGTCGACATTCTTCATGGAGCGAAAGTTTTCGGCTAACGTGATTTCGGTGCCGGCAGTTTCGTCGGCGCGGTACCGGTTGAATTTGTCTAAAAACAGTTTTGGTTCGGCTAACCGGAACCGGTAGATCGACTGTTTGATGTCCCCCACCATGAAGAGGTTGCCGGGATCATCGTGAGCCAAAGTGGTCACAATGGCTTCTTGCAGTTCGTTGGTATCCTGATATTCGTCCACCATAATTTCGTGGTAGTCCTTGGAGAGTTGTTGACGCACAGCTTCCGCTGCCGGTGAGTCCGCTTGTAAAATCTGTAGCGCAAAGTGCTCGATATCACTAAATTCCCAGACGTGCCGGCGTTGCTTTTCTTGGTGGTAAGCCGTCGCAAACCGGTCCACCACTTCCGCTAACGTTCGCACGAGGTCGCCACTATCGCGCATTGCCGCAACGGTTTCTTGTTCTGGCAATGGCATGAGCTCCGGAATTGATTCTAGCGCTTTTTTGGCGTTGTTCCGGTGTGCCACGTAGCTTGGCTTAATTGCCATGTAAGCTTCATAATCATCGGCCTTTTTTCCAATTGATGGTAGGTGTGGCCAGTTAAACGCAGCCACATTCGCCCGGAACTCATTCCAGCCATAACTCGTCAAATCAAGCGTTGCCAGTTGATCCATCAACGTTGCAATGTAATCACTCGCTTTTTTAACCTGCGCTTGTTCCGCCAAATCAGCCGCTGCCTGCAATTCCGTTGCAATCTCCTGCAATTGGGCTTGAATCAACGGCATCAGTTGTTCTTGAACGATTGGTGTCCGCATCAAGCTCCCCTTCACCGCGTAAGGGTCAGCCAGGTGCTGCAACCACGCTTTGGGATCGGGCTTCGACCCCATAAAGTTAAACACCTGATCGACCACGTCAGTTAACCCGTCATCGGACCGGTCGTTAGAAAAGTTCATCACTAACCGCTTAAAAGCATCGTTCGTATCATCTTGATAGAGCTGTTCCCGCACGTCTTGCCAAACCGATTCCCGCAGTAACGCACTCTCAGCTTGATCACCTAAAATACGGAAAACCGGATCCAAATCGATCAAGTAGTAATACCGTTCAACGATTTGTTGACAAAAGGCATCCAGCGTACTGATCGACGCCACTGGTAACACCGCCAATTGGCGACTCAGATACCGTTGTTCCTCCGCATTTGCCTTGCTGATCTGCTTGTGCAACGCCGTTTCGATTCGATCCTTCATTTCCTTAGCCGCCGCCCGGGTAAACGTCACGATCAACAGGTGTTCTAAGCTTTCGTGTGCCAGCACCATATTGATCACCCGGTCGACCAGTACCCGCGTCTTACCAGAACCTGCTGAGGCAGACACTAATAGGTTCGTGCCGTGAGTGTTTAGCACTTGTTGTTGACTGTCAGTGTACTCCATTATGGTTCGCCTCCGCTTGTAGTTTTTCTTGAATCAGTTTTAAAACAGCTTCCTTATTCGTTGTTGACGTCAACAAATGATAATTATTCTCCGGCAACATCGGGTCGAACTGCATAATCGATTTGTATGGCGAGTTCGTTAACGCGGTTTTTTGATCCGATTGTTTGAATGGATTCAGTTGAATCTGGCCGGCAAAGATGTCCTTGCCCGCTTCTTGGATCTTATATTCGGTATAGCGTAAGAGGTCTTCTAACTGGTCGCGGGTGACTAATGAATTCCCCTTTCTCAGACCGCCACCCTGATTAAATTTGAATGAATAAACCCGAGCCTCTTCCCCCGCCTTTAACTCTGGTTCCAATTCATGCAACAGTTGTTCATCCGACACCAACACGCCAGTATAGCGTTCCTTCTTCAACAGTGCCGCCACCATGTCCTGCTCAAACTCATTGGGCTTGAACCGTGGATTCTGCAAATGCAGGTACACCGCTCCCGCCAACTGCGCTTGATCATCGTCCGTCAACAGTGCCATGTTGCGCTGCACCACGTCGAGGTAGGTCATCATCTGCATCGCAAGGCCCTCGTAGATTTGGTCGAATTCAACTTTGCGTTCACTTGATTTATAATCCACGATGCCCACGTACTCGTTGTTCGGCAACTGCATGGTATCCACCCGGTCGATTTTCCCGCGAACCCGAATCTTACGTCGATCATCGAGATCGAATTCCAAGGCCGGTAAGCCACTTTCACTTCCCACGTGTCCAAACAGCACTTCCGTCTTCTTGGCCCGCATCGGCGTATAACGACTTTGTTGCTGGAACGTGTTCGCCATTTGCTGAATGACCGCGATCAACTGACTCTTGATGTACTGCATCCGTGCGCTACTGTTCAGCACCGCGTACTGTAAGTTATGCGGATCGTTTAAAATGACCTGCGTGACTTCATCCACTAACTGGAACCGTTGTTGGTCGTCCAGGTTAGCAAGGTCAATGTGTTCGGCATTGACCCGCTTCATCAGCATATCCAACGCCGCGTGGAAGAACTCACCGGTGTTAGCTGGTGACAGTTCAAACTCGTCTCGTTCGCGGAGTTTGAGGCCGTATTTTAAGAAATAGGCGTACTGGTTTCGGTAGAACTCTTCCAGCTTGGAAATGGAACTATCGATTGTTGTGCCATATAAGCCGGTCACAATGTCTTCGTTCAGCTTTCCCGGTTCGTTACGGTAAGCGATACTGCCCAGCAATTTATCCGTCAACGGATCCGTACGGAGTTGCTGGTAAACGTACTGCCAGGCCAGGCTCAGTGGCTGACTGTGTTCACGGCTCGCATTGCTGACCTGAACCAGGTGTCGTAACGTTGCTCGCCGGGCCCCCAGATAGGGCTGCAGATCATCCGTTGTCACATCTGGGGTTGCGGTGTGGTCAACGATTGGAATCTGGAACTGCTCGCGCAACCGGTCCACGTAAGGACTCAACTGATTTTGCGCATCATCCCCCGCGTTCATTGGGAAGGTGAAGACTAACCGGTCACTCGCCGTCATCAGCGCCAAGTAGTTCAGATAGGGTTCGCCTTGAAGGGTCAAAATACCGCCATCGTTCAGGTAAGCCCCCTCCGGTAATTCGAGTTTCTGCCGGTCTTGATCGTTCAATAGATGGGTTGGCAACGTCGTATCCGGCATTACCTTATCCGTTGCGCCGATCATAAACGTGATTTTCCGGTTATTCATCTGGATGATCCCACTTTCAGAGATCGTCACTTGATCCAACGTTGACGGAATTTGGGAATAGTTTGCCCCCGCAAAACCGGCTTGAAGTAGCGCTAAGAAGTCCGGTTCGGAGAAGATCCGGTCACCTAAAATCGTCACGTATTCATCTAATAGGTCGCAAAAAGTCTGCCAAGTTTGTTCGGGTTGGCCGGCTTGCACGAGGTCACCAGCTTCAATTGCAGCGTCCCGCCAAGCAATCAACTGGTCAACGACCCCCGCCTTCGTCAAAAAGGTCACCAGCACTTTAGCAGCTTCCCGACCGTTTTTCACGCGATCAAGTTGCCGGTAAAACGGGACTAACGTTTCGCGAACGAAATCGTGGATGCCGTTGATTTGGGCACTCACCGCTTGGTCCGCATCCGTTTGCGTGCCCAAGTCATCCGTTTGGAGCCGGGCGTAAGGCCACGGTTCCTTTTGCGTCCACTTAGATCCTTGACAACCCAGTTTTAACACCCAGTTTTCGGTTTTAAACAGTGCTTCTCGAAAATCAGCAACCGACCACGTCTTTGGCAACAGCAACTCCGTCTTGAGTAACCGCATCACGTCAGCGTACTGGAAGTGCCGTCGTTTGATTTCAAACAACGCCGTGATCAGCTCAACTAACGGGTGGTCCACCATCGATTGTTGCACGTCACTAAAGTAGGGAATCTCCTGCGCGTTCATAATCGGCGCCAAGATGTTTTCATAGCTGTCCAAATGCCGCGTCAAAATCAAGAAGTCCCGGTAACGGTACCCCTCTTGGGTCACTAGTTGACGAATCATCGCCGCCACCCGCGCCACTTCGGCGTACCGGTTATCGGCTTGAATAATCGTCACCGACTTCGGGTCAGCTAACGGTGCTGCTGGCTGGGCTTGTTCACCACCCGCTAACACCTGCCAGAACGATTCTACTCGCTGTAAATCTGCGGACACTCGAGGCTGAGTCGCGACCACGTCAGTCAGTACCGGCACTTGTAGCGCTCGAGCCGTTTGGTAAACCCGCGTGTAAGTGCGAGCGGCTGGTAAAACAGACTCTGGGTCGAAACGTCGTCCATCGTTGGTGTGCCGTGATCTAAAATCAGCGCGATCTTGACTTCCGCCGCCCGCTGCATCAACGTCGTCAGCAGCTTCATTTCCTGCGCCGAGAATTGATTTTGCGAAAACCCGTCAAAGTAAAAGTGCGCGTGTGACAGATCCACGTTTTCCAAATACCCGCTTAATTGGTTCAATAGATCCGTATTCGCCACGTATTTGTTCATCATCGCCGTTTCAAAACTATCGTAGATTAGCACCAAATCGTGGAGTTTGGCATCCAGATCTGCACTACTCCCCGTTAGCTTTTCGGCAACCTGGGTCAAATCAGTCACACTGACTTGCCCCGTCTTCAACTCCAATAATTGACGGGTCAGCAAACTGATAAAGCCCGGTCGATCCGCTTCACCGCTGAACAACCGCAGTTCGTTTTGATGATCTAAAATTGCCTGATACACCAACATGTTCAAGCCCGCTTCGGAGATTCGTGGTAACTGATAGGCGGGTTCATCCTTCATGAAAAACCAGGCCAACCGGGTCAGTGACAGCACTTGAACGGCTGATTGCGCATAAGCCGTTTCATGACTGCCAGCTAAAGTTGCTAACCGATCAAGTACCTGAACTTCTGATTCAAACTTAATGTGATTCGGGACGAGGTAGTAAAACTGATCATCAGGGTGATCGAGATTCGCCTTCGATAACGCCGCCAAGAGCGTTGCCTGATGGTCCACGCTGCTTTGCCAATTACAAACTGCAGGGTCATGTTGTCCGCACCTTTCCTTCTCGTTAAATTAGTCTTATTTTACCACAGTGAACGTGTGTTCGACTGTCGTTTTGGGCGATTGTTTCACATGAAACATCGCCGTTAAGTACTTATCATTACTGCTAACGTCACGCTTAATTAGATGATTTTAGACTATTTTCAGTAACAACCTGTTATGATGGCTTACTCGTTGCCGTTACCCGACTCTTCCTTAACCATTTTCAGTTAGTGGTATACTAATAATCATTACTTTCTGAAAGAAGTTGTCCCCTTTGGCAAAAACGAACCGCATTTTCAACCGAGATACCACTTTAATTTTATTGGGCAGCTTTTGCTATATGTCTAATTCGATGTTGGTCAATCCGCTCATCGTCGGCTTCACAACTAGCTTAGGCGAATCCGCCGTCGTTGCCGGCCTGATTGCCGCCATGATGAACCTCACCAGCCTCGTCTTTCGCCCATTTGCCGGTCAAGTGACGGACCGGGTGTCCAAATACCGCCTAGCGCTGATTGGCGGCATCTTACTGTTAGTTGCCGCAATCGGCTACGTCATTGCCATCAGTGGTTGGATGCTGATCATCGTCCGAATCATTAACGGACTGGGCTTTGCGCTCTGTTCAATCTGTATGGCCACCTGGTTGGCTGGCTTACTTCCTCGTGATCGCATTGGCGCCGGAATGGGCTACTACGGCATGATGAATGCGTTGGGCATGGCCGTCGCGCCCGCCCTTGGGATTTTTATGTATCAGCATTTTGGCTATCGCGTCGCCTTCATGTGCGCCGTTGTCCTGTCCGGTCTTTTGCTGATCATGATTCAATTTATCAGCGACCACGGTGAACCACTCCCTCAACCAGACAAAGCAACGAAACCACACCACCTGATTCAGCGCCAAGTTGTCCCCGTGGCGATCATGATTATGCTGTTGGCGATTCCCTACTTTGCCACGCAATCTTACCTCGTTGAGTACGTCGCCAGTCGGCATTTTCACGTCATGGTCGGGAGCTTTTTCCTCATCTACGCGGTGATCTTGCTGGTTCTACGGTTAGGGTTGAAGGACTACTTTGACCGCCTCCCCTACCGGTACTTTTTACTGGCGGGACTGATCGCCAACTTGGTTGGGATGATTGGGATGACTTACCTGTTCAATAACTGGATGATGCTGATAGCAGCCGCCGGATTGGCCGGTGGTTACGGCGTCATGTACTCCGTTTGTCAGGCAACAAGTTTGCTGATTGCGCCCTTGGAGGAACAGGGACTGGCCAACGCCACGTTCTACATCGGCATGGATTCAGGTATGGTCTTGGGTCCGGTGATCGGTGGTGGCTTGTTTGATTTTCTGCCGCACAGTCTGTTTTACCCGGCGTTGATGCTGACGGTGCCGTTGGTGATTCTGGTTTACGTGATTTATCATCGGCAGTTGGCAACGCAGTAGGTAAAAATCGTGACTAACTACAAGTTAAACGCCCCTCACGAATGCTATTTCAAGCATTCGTGAGGGGCGTTTTTTGAACCAAGTTGGTTGGTAGCCGAAACGTGTTCCACAGGGCAGAAAGCTGCACCTAAGTTACTTCCACCACAACCCTCAAAAACGGGAAATTGTGGCAAAAGAGTCTTATAGATTGTGGATTTCTTTGTGGCTGATATTACTTAACCGTACTCATGTCCTCGAGACTAAACGTGCGCCATAGGGCAGAGAGTTGCACCTAAGCTACTTCCACCACAAACCCCAAAAATCGGGGTTTCTGGCGGAAGTAACTTAGGCTCCACTCTCTAACCGCCCTATTCTGCACTCTCTAATTTTCTTCAATCCGATTCTCCCGCAACACCTCGTTCGTGTAGTGTTCCAAATCGGCTAAAACTTCTGGATTGTCGCTTTCTTGAGCCGCCTGATTTTCGGCGATTGCCCACTTAGCTAAATTATCCGTAATTGGCACAATGTCTTGGAGAATATGCATGCTAGCTTGGTCTTGATGAACGTTTTGAATTTCTTTAAAGCTTTCATAATCAGTGATCAACCGCAAAGCATCCCCGCTCGCTAACTCTGTCGATTCAAAAATCACAAAGTGCGAATTGCGGTTCGCTTCATCCATCTGGGTCTTCAGCACCGATAGCTGTTCCGGATTCGTCTTAATTGTCACGGCGCCATCACTCCTTTTCGGTCTAGTGTACCAAATTTCAACCCTTGAAACGAGTGGTGTTGGGTAGATTTAACTAAAATATTGACGTTTTGGATTAACTTACGTTTGTGTCCAGCGTAAGCATTAAGCATCATTGATGTGAGTTTGTAAAATGTGATTTGCGTGAACTGGCGATTTCGGTCAGCGACTAGGTTCCAGCTGTGGGGCCGGCCTGAGCCAAAGGGCGGTCTCAGTCCTCAACTTGAAGCCTCGCCAAAAACCGCGCGAGTCTTCAAGTTGTCCCCGATAATTGGCGGTTGTTGGAAGTTCGTCAACAACCACCAATTATCGCGACACAGCTTCCACCTAGTCGCTGACCGGAATCTCATATTGCGCAATTCGACACTATCGCAGAACATCTCAAAACGCGTTGAACAGCAACGCTACTTCGTCAAATCAGCATAAGCGCAACGTTAAACTGATGAAGTTCAGAATCACGCAACCATTGACTCATTGTGGTTACTGAACATTGACTACAATCGTTTCTTGCGGTTACTGAACGTTAATTACAATTTTTTCTGTGGTTGCTGAGTTACCATCTAGCGTTGCTTATTACACGGTTTCGTCAGTTTCAGAATGTGACAGTCAGAGATTCTAGTTGCCAACAGCACACTATGTAGCGGGAGGCGGAGGCGCGCGAGGCTCAGCAGTGTCGGTATGACTTGGGCAGTCGCGCCTCGTGGGGTTCGAGGTGCGAGTGCCTTAGTCATACGCGGGTCCGGAGAGATCCGGCATGGGCGGTTTTTGCCCATTCCTAGCTCGTAGGCCCGCCACTGCGTTCCAGCCTCGCATAGCGCCGGAGCCTCCCGCGGCATCTTCCCACTATAGAAACCCAGAATCATTTCACAAACTAAATATGCTTACGCTGGACACAAACGACAACAAAAAACACCCAAACAACTCACGTTCAGGTGTCAGTTAACATTATTACTTTCTCACTTGCCCATCGCCATAAATAATATACTTAGTCGATGTCAGTTCATTAAGCCCCATTGGTCCGCGAGCATGCAATTTCTGCGTGCTAATCCCGATTTCAGCACCGAAACCGAATTCGAAGCCGTCGGTAAAGCGGGTTGACGCGTTGATGTAAACACAGGCTGCGTCGATTTGCTGTAAGAACCGTTGGCCGTTTTGATAGTTATCGGTAATGATGGCCTCAGAGTGCTTCGTGTTGTGGGCGTTGATATGGGCGATGGCTTCTGCTTCAGAATCGACCACTTTAACGGCCATGATGAGGTCGTTATATTCTTCGTCCCAGTCGGCATCCGTTGCCGCAACCATGTCTGGTACGATTGCACAAGCGCGGTCATCGCCCCGTAATTGAACGCCTTGATCACGCAGGCGGCCGCAATCGCTGGTAAATAATCCGCCGCAACGGCACTATGGATCACCAATTTTTCAGCCGCATTGCAGACCGATGGCCGTTGCACCTTAGCGTTAACCGTGATATCGATGGCCATCTGGAGTTCCGCAAATTCATCCACGTAGATGTGACAATTGCCGGCGCCGGTTTCGATCACAGGTACCTTTGCTTGTTGCACGACCCGTTGGATCAACCCACGGCCGCCACGAGGAATCAACACGTCCAAGTAGCCCGTCAACGCCATCATTTCACTCGCCGTTTCGTGGGAGGTATCGTGAACGAGTTGAATCGCATTGGCGTCCACGCCGTTATCCGTCAACGCTTGGCGGAGCACGTCACTCACCGCAATGTTGGTTTGGATGGCTTCCTTACCACCACGTAACATCACAGCGTTCCCACTCTTAAAACAGAGTGCTGCCGCATCCGCGGTCACGTTTGGCCGGGCTTCAAAGATAATGCCGATAACGCCGAGTGGCACCCGTTGCTTACCGATCATTAAGCCGGCTTCGTTCTTCCACATCTTATCGACACTCCCAATTGGGTCTGGCAACTGGGCGACTTGGCGCATGCCTTCAGCCATCGCTTCGATGCGGTCTGCCGTTAAGGTCAACCGATCAACGAAGCTTTCCTTCAGGTCCGTAGCTGATGTCAAATCCGCCTGATTGGCCGCCAAGATAACGTCTTGGTGGTCAACTAACGCTTGCGCCATCGCCGTTAAACCGGCATTTCGTTGCGTCGTTGATAACTGGGCCAATTGGGTTTCCGCTGTTTGGGCAGCTTGCCCCATCGTTGTTAAGTCACTAGCCATTTTTAACCGCTCCCTTCTGTTCGGGGGTGAACCAGGTTCCAATTGGGTCACCATTCAAGATGTCTAAGATAATTGCTGGATCGGCCCCACTGGCTAAAATCATCTGCCGTTGGTCCGCCAACATCAGTTCCGCTGCTGTGAGTTTGGTGATCATACCACCAGTGCCATACATACTGCCCTTCCCGCCAGCGACCGCGTACGTTTCGTCGTCGATCGTATGGATCGTTGGGATGATCTTGGCATCTGGGTGGGTCATCGGGTTAGCATCGTAAAAGCCTTCAATATCCGATAACATGATCAATAAATCGGCTTCCGTCCGGGTGGCGACAATGGCTGACAGTTGGTCGTTATCACCAAACTTGGTCCGGTGATCCATTTCGTCCACGGCAACGGAGTCGTTTTCATTGACGATTGGTACAATGTGCATCTTCAAGAGGCGGTCGAAAGTATCCAGCGCATGTTGCGTGCTAGCCGGAAAATCGAACACATCGTGCGTCAGCAACAGTTGCCCAATCGTTTGATTATAGTGGTTAAACCGCTGATTAAACAGCGTGATCAGCTTACTTTGCCCAATCGCAGCCAGCGCCTGTTGCGCTGAAATGTCCTTGGGTCGCTCTCCCAACCGGAGTGCATTCAAGCCAACGCCAATCGCACCAGAAGAAACGAGAATAACCTCCTTACCCTGACCGCAGAGCGTACTTAATACGAAGGCCAGTTGGTCGATCGCGTTTAAGTTCAAACCGCCGCTCGGGTAAACCAAGGTGCTCGTCCCCACTTTAACGACCAAGCGTTTGACGTTCATCTTCCGTTTGTTGAGCTGTTTATCCATAAGTTGTCCCATCCTTTGTCTATGCTAAGGTCCTCGACTGTTGGTACTCCGTTAATGAGTGCCAGTCAAACCAGCTAATCAAATTATCATATCTTGAGTAACTGGCTTCAGCAACAATTATTGCTTACTTTAACGGAATTAACAACTAATTTCTCCCGAATTCTACTATAAAGGTCCTTAAAACTGTGTGAGAGCTGACAGTATTTAAATTAAAAAAGTTTAATCTTTCCCCTTGACTTTTAATTTAAAGCGGTTATGATTAGTCACATAAACATGTTTCACACATATCACATATTTCAATATAGTTCGATAAAGACTATGCGTAGAAGAGTAGTCGTTAGTCAAGTTCTCAGGGAGCCTCAGTAAGTGCGACGAGGTAGCGGATCTAACGATGAAAGTAATCTACAAGTCGTGACCGCGACGGCAACGAAGTGGTCACTGGGAGTGCGCCCATTACAGCAATGAAGTATCGTCGACAGACCGCGCATCTGTAGGCCGTACTTTCTAAGCCAGTCATCGTGAGGTGATTGGAAATTAAGGTGGTAACACGTCAATTAACACGTCCTTAGCAATTATGCTAGGGGCGTTTTTTATTTGCCACCAATCACATAGGAGGTTTTCAATATGAAAACAAGTTTAACGAAGCGTCAATATATTATCTTAGGTTCATTACTATTTGGATTATTCTTCGGTGCCGGGAACTTGATCTTCCCCATTCACTTAGGCCAACTCAGTGCGAGTAACTGGGGCCCAGCAACCATCGGCTTCCTGTTAACCGCCATCGTTTTACCGCTATTATCGATTTTAGCCATTAGTTTGACTCGTAGCAGCAGTGCTTACGACTTAGCCTTACCAGCTGGCCGGCACTTCGCCCTCTTCTTCTTGATCATGATTCACTTGACCTTAGGCATCTTGGTTGCCTCACCACGGACCGCTACCACCACGTTCGCCATCGGGGTTCAACCTTTCTTGCCAAAGGCCTGGGATCAAATTGGACTGTTGCTCTTCTCAGCGTTATTCTTCGGCATTTCATTCCTACTCTCATGGAACCAAAGCAAAATTACCGATTACGTTGGTAAGTTACTCAACCCAATCTTGTTAGCCCTATTGGCATTTATCTTCTTCATGGCTTTCGTCATCAAAGGCGATTTACGTCACATCTCAATTTTACCAACCACATCAGGTGCTGGTAGCAACTTGATCAACGGGTTCCTTCAAGGCTACAACACAATGGACGCCTTAGCTGGTTTAGGATTCGGGGTTACGATCATCGCCGCTTTGAAATTCTTCGGGATGAACGATACGAAACAACGTTCTAAAGCCGTTGCTAAAGTTGGCGCCATCAGCATGGGCCTTGAAGCCTTGATCTACATCTTCTTGATTGCCTTAGGTGCTTCTAGCTTAAGTTACTTGAAGTTAACCAGTGAAGGTGGGACGGCGTTTACCCAAATCATGACCCACTACACCGGCCTTGCCGGAACTGCCATCTTGGGTGCCGTTACCTTCTTAGCCTGCATCACGTCATGTATCGGCATGATGGCCGCCCTTTCAGAAGACTGGGGTCACCGGTTCCCAAAGTTGGGCTACCACTTCTTCTTATCCCTCAGTTCAATTGGTGCCTTCATCGTTGCGAACTTCGGTTTGAACCAAATCATCTTGTACTCAACGCCACTGTTAAGCTTCATCTACCCATTCGCAATGTCACTGATCTTCTTGGGTCTCTTAACCCCATTCTTCGGTAAGAACCCATTCATCTACAAGACAACGATTATCTTAACGTTTATCCCAGCCATCTTCGACGGGATTCACACCTTACCACCATTCTTCGCTAACATGGGTCTCTTCAAAGCCTTAGACGCATGGGCTAGCAGCTACATTCCACTGTTCAACGTTGGTTTGGACTTCTTCCCATTCATGTTGATCGGCATCTTAGGCAGTTGGGCATTAACCAAGATGTTCAACTTACAAACCGCAACGCCTAGTTTACAAAAGAAATAATTAATTAAAGCCACACATATTGCACCACTTATTCGGGAACTTCCCGACACATAGCAGCATTAGCTTCAACACATATTGCGTCACCTATTCCGGAACTATCTCGGACACATATTGCATCACCATTAAACACATAACGTTTCATCCGAAGCTAGGCTTCGACACATAGCTCACCACACATAGTGCACCACAATGCCGGGCAGCTTGCCCGATACTTATCCTTCACACATATTTGAACCTCATCAAGCAATTAAAAAGGATCAAAACCCAACAAACGAGATACGACCTATAGAAAAATAGGTCGCATCTCGTTTGTTGGGTTTTGCGTTTCTACTATATTATTAATCGCCCACGTTGAACCGGTGCTTTAACTTCTCTTCGCCATACTTCATCACATCGGCGGGATCCAAATCGTATTTGCTACATAAAATCAACGTCTGGTCGAACACATCTGCTAACTCTTCCTTTAAATGGTCATGTAGCTCAGCCGGGGTTGCATGGTGTTCACCAGGATGGTCGCGCCCTAATTCAATCGTCCGAACGACCTGTGACAGCTCCCCCACTTCTTCGGTGAGAAAATTCAGGCGGATCATCGGGTTGAACCGGTACCAGTTACGTTGCTCGTAAAAGTCTTTTAACCAGGCTTGGTGGTCTTGAATTGTCATGTACTAACTTCCTTTCGTTGGTTACTATGGTACTAAAAACAGGGACCGGAAGTAACCCCGAATCCCTGTTAGGTTAAATTAGCCTTGTTGTAAAATCCAAAGGAAGATCACAAACACAACGGCCAAGCCGTACATGATCGGACTAACTTCCTTACCGCGCTTAGCGGCGATCATTGAAAGTGGGTACGTAATGAACCCTAAGGCGATCCCATCTGAAATACTGTAAGTCAGTGGCATCCCAACTAAAATCAAAAAGGCTGGGGCCGCAATCTCGAACTTTTCCCAGTGGATGTTCTTCAACGATTGCGCCATTAACGTTCCGACAATGATCAACGCTGGTGCGGTCACTTGGCTGGTGATCACCGTCAAGAGTGGTGAGAAGAAGGAGCCCAATAAGAACAACACCCCGACAACCACGGCAGTGAAGCCTGAATGACCACCAACGGCGATCCCAGCTGATGATTCAACGAAGGCGCCCATTGGTGACGTTCCTAAAAGTGACCCAACGACCATCGTTGTTGAATCGGCGGATAAGGCTCGACCGATACGTGGGATCTTGTTGTCTTTGACCAACCCGGCTTGTTCAGTCAAGCCGACCAACGTTCCAGTAGTATCGAAGAAGGTAACTAATAGGAAGGTTAACACCACAACCCCGAGTTGGAGCGTGTTGATGCTGCCGACGTGGGTAAAGGCTACGCCGAAGGTTGAGGAAATGCTTGGGACACCCGCAACCCAGTGGTCAGGCGCTTGAATCAAACCAGTGGCTAACCCAACGATCACGTTGATGACCATCCCAATAAAGATGGCCCCAGGCACCTTAGCGCTCATCAGGATAATCGTTAAGATCAAGCCTAAAATCGTCAACCAAGTTGAGCCAACGTGTAGCGACCCTAAGGCCACGATTGTTGACTTGTTAGCACTAACCAAACCCCCATCACTTAACCCGATAAAGGCGATAAATAACCCGATCCCAGCACTGATTGCCATCTTCAAATCCCGGGGAATCGCATCAACTACCATTTCACGAATCTTGAAAGCTGTTAAAATCATGAATAAAATTGAAGCAACGAAAACCCCGGCTAACGCGGTTTGCCAAGGAATCTTCATCCCCAACACAACCGTGTAGGAGAAGAACGCGTTGATCCCTAAACTAGCGGAAATCGCAATTGGATACCGGGCAACGATGCCCATTAAGAAACAACCAAAGGCACTAGCCAGCGCAGTCGCTGTGAAGACCGCGCCCTTATCCATCCCCGAAACGCTCAACACGTTTGGGTTAACGAATAAGATGTACACCATTGAAATGAAGGTCGTTAGCCCAGCTAACATTTCCTTCTTATAAGACGTCCCTAACGCCTCAAACTGAAAATATGACGCAATTTTTTGACCCATAAATAAATACCCCTTACCGCAATAATTGCGTGAATGTTCGTGTTTTGCTTTTTAAAAACCAAGTACCATCGTACCATTTATTGATTCTCATTTCAATACACGAATAATGTCTGAGAAAAAATGCTTTTTAACGCGCTTAGACCACCGCTAGAAAAATCAACCCTGTTAACGTGTTATAGTAGAAGTACTATTACACAAATGAGAGGTACTCAACATGCAACGCTGTTTAATCCTAGGGGTCGATCAACCGGTCGGCCAACTTGTCGCAACCCAATTAGCCACCTACGCAGATGTCGAAGTCGTTGGTTTCGCAGAGGCGCCCGTTTCTGGGTTACCATTGACCGCCCAATATAACGGCGATGCGCGGAAGGCCGCAACCTACCTGCCTGCACTAGCTGACGTTGATACGATCTATTCCGACTTCACCGGCCTTGATGTCGACTGGAAATTAGAGGCCGTATTCGAAGCGCTCCGGCAACGACGCCAAAGTGTTCGAACGGTGATGCGTTCCGTCGCCGGCGTTGACGATGAACTGACTGGCGAGTTAACTTATCCGGGAATTGATGATCCGAAAACCTACCTCAAACAACAGCGCTACGGCATCAAAATCGTGGATGAAGCCGAACTCCCCTACACCGTTCTGCGTCCCGTTTTAGATAACGTTGCTGGTAGCAATCAGGTTCAATTGATCAACGAAGGTGAACCAGTTCCTGTTCGCCCCGTAACCGAAGCTGCTTTGGCGCAAGTTGTGGTTGATGAACTTGTCTCAGCCGCACACGTTAATCAGTCATTGGCGGTAATCGGTCAATAATTGAATTTAACTTAAAAACAGCTTCGAATCCGCACAGCTCAAATGAGCGTGCCGGTTCGAGGCTGTTTTGCGTTACTTTTTTGTCGTAATAAAATGCAACGCAAAAAAGATTCCCTCAGCAATAATCGTTATCACCGAGGGAACCCTTTAAGCTTGGTACTTGGTACTTGGTACTTGAAGCTTAACGCATGACTCTTGAAACATAAAACTTGAATCTTGAAACATGGAGCTTATAACCGGTCGCAGTTACTAACTAACGCGACCTTTCGTACCTGTAGAAGGTTATGACCAATTTGATTCTAATGACGCTAAATCTGTTTGATCGTTTTGCTTGGGACTCTGCATATGACGGGAGGGTTACCATCGAACACCGATTCCATCTTCTGTTATTCGACGCCTCATTAAACATGAACATCCGCCAACAACAGTACTGCAAGTGTTACCCAGAAACATCAACATCCTACTACCATCAATTGGTATACAACACTTGACCAATGGACTTCTGTTACTTCACAGCAACGATACTACTATGGTTCTGAATTGGTCTTATCTAACCTTCCATGGATATCATAACCTGTTTTGGAACCGATTACAAGCATTTTGCTTCGGATTTTGTGATTTTTTTAACTTGTTTTGTAAACGCCGGTATAACAACGTTTCTAGAATCTATAAAACAGGCGATAATAGGCGTGAAAAACTCTGCTTGAACCGCAACCAGCCGGACTGTTGTTCAAATAGCTCCACCGTCACTAATTGGCTTTTTAGTTCATCATTTTTAAATAATTCAGCAAGCTCACCAGCCAATTTTTGGTCGTACAAAAAGGCGTTGACTTCAAAATTCAGTTTGAAACTGCGGTAATCCAGATTAGCTGACCCCACCGATGCAAATTGGTCGTCCACCACCATCGTTTTGGCGTGCATGAAGCCGTTTTGATAGTAGAAAATTTCGCGCCGAATTTGGCTAACTCATGCGCATAGTACTGTGTCGCCCGGTAGACAAACGGATGATCCGGCATGCAGGGATCATGATTCGCACGTCAACGCCCGCCATGATTGCAATTTTAAGGGCGTCCATCACGCTATCGTCAGGAATTAAATACGGGGTCTGCAGCCAAACTCGTTTTTTAGCTGTTTGGATCAGTTTGATGTACCCCATTTTGATTTGTTGCAACTCTGAATCCGGGCCACTCGTCACAATTTGGAGGTTGGTTTCGCCCTTGACGTGGGTCAGTGGGAAGTATTTGGCAACGATGCGGTCCGCTGGCAGTGCCCCCGCATGGGCCGTGGCGTTCCAATCTTGAATAAATCGTCCCTGTAGCCCGAAAACGCCAGAGCCCGTCAAACGCAAATGAGTGTCACGCCAGTAGCCAAATTTCGCTTTTCGGCCGAGATACTGGTCACCCACGTTATAGCCGCCGACGTAGCCGATTTTACCATCAACCACCACGATTTTCCGGTGATTCCGAAAGTTTAACCGGAAGTCCCAGATCATCGCGTGGGCCAGAAACGGCTCCGCATAACCGCCCGCTTCTCGTAATGGTTTAAAAAACGACCGGTACGTGCCCAACGACCCAAACGGATCATAGATCACCCGAACCTCAACTCCCGATTGCGCTTTTCGAACCAATAAGTCGCGCAGTTCTCGCCCAATCTGATCGTTATAAAACGTATAAAATTCCACGTGCACGCTACTCTTCGCACGCTCAATATCTTCTATCATATGATGGAATAACTCGTGCCCATCCGCGATAAGTTTAACCCGGTTTTTCCGGGCCAAGAAAGCATCGTTGGCCGTCATAAACATTTGAACCAACTCCTGAACCGAAGTGGATACCTCATCTGCTGGTAGCTGCTCATTCCCTAATGCCTGCCGCTGCTTCGCCAATAGATCCGCCATTTCTAACTGGGTATCACTTTTAACTTTAAATAATTTGCCCTGCGGTAATTGCCGCCCCAAAAAGGCGTATAGCACAAACCCAACCACCGGCAACAATAACAGGACCAGCAGCCACGCCCAAATCGCCGCAATATCGCGCCGTTGTCGAAATACCATGATAATGGCAACCACAACGTTGACCAAGTAGATCAACTCGCCAATCATCGTTAACGTAATGACCATCCGTCTCCTCCTATCCACTACATCCTAGAGTTGAGATAGCCGCCAACATCATCTATAATGACGTCAACTACCGTCATAGACGGTCACTTCAGTCATGCGCTAACGACCCGTTAGTTCAACTTATTTTGATTATAACATTCTGGTTTAACGACCACTACCGAAAGAAGGCACGCACATGTTCACCCCACTCATCGGCGGTATCCACGGCTTAGGGACCTTCCGCATCTTTCACTGGTTGTTTCGGGACAACCCGGTTTTAGGGATTGGGTTCCTGTTGGCAATCGTGCTGTTCGCGATTTACCGTTATAATAATCGTTGATTGTGATTGAAAAGGCACCGCAACGCTCGATAAGTTGAGTGTTGTGGTGCCTTTTTTGTGGTTTTGCTTTGTGGTTGATCTAGCGTAACCTCGTTGCTGTCCTCGAGACTAAATGTGCTCCGAGAGGCAAAGAACGATGTGTAAGGCGACTCCAGTAAAACCGCCAAACCCGGGCGCTTTCACTGGAGTCACCTTACACGCCGTTCTTTAACCGCCTCTCTCCGCACTCTAATATTTATTCGCCACCAACACTTCCGGATTATGATTCGTCAGCAAGTAGCCATGACCCGCACTATCGTAGGCCAAGCCTTCTAACTCACGCTTTGGTGACAAGCCTGACCATTCGAAACTGCCATTCGTCAGTGAGCCACGGCCGTTAAGTCGCTTGGTTGGGAAGCTTGCGATTGAGCCATCCGACACCATGTATAGCCGGTGACGCACTGGATTATAGCCCATACTTTGAATCCGGGTGCCCGGAATATGTCTTAAAATCTGACTCGTTAGCCGGAATTTGACGTGATGCGCGCTAATCTTTCCTTTATAGACGTAGCCGCCGATTCCCGGATTACTCCAGAAGTAGGCGTTACCGGATTTATCAAATGCCAAGGTGTGGCCACCTGGTACCCGCATCCCGCCAGAGGCTAACCGGAACCGAACTGCTCGGTCTGGCCGCAAAGATTTAGAATCAATGTGCTGAATAACGCCCCACATACTCGTTGGGACTCGGGCGCTCTTTTCCGTATCACGCCACATGTATAAGGCTTTTGTCTTGTAGTTGTAAGCTAATGACTGCCCGTGACCCGTCGTAAACGTTGGGCCAACCTTAATGGCCTTTTGGATCCGCTTTTGACTTGCTGAATACCGACCATGGTGCTTCACGTAAGCCGACTGCAATACCTTCGGTGACTTGTCCACGCCAAGCTTCGCTAACAACGCCATATCAAACCGGACGATTCGACCACGGTTCTTAACGTTGGTTGGACAATACACGATATACATATAATTACTCTTGGAAATGGCGATCGACTGAGGATTCCCCCAGCGTTGACCATTTTTACCAGGGTATGGCAACAGGTATTTGGTCTTAAACGTGACCGCCTTACCCTTGGTTGCCTTAATTTCATGCGTGGCGCTCGTCTTCTTAACGTGCGCATATGACTTGGGTACTTTAACGTAGTGTACCCGGCTGTTGTTAACCCGGCGCATACTTGACCGGTGCACGACCAGCCCGGATGACGCTTGGTGCACAACGACCCACTTGGCAGCCGCCCCTAACGGCCGAACAAGTGCTAAACCAACTAAAACACTCATGAAACTGACCATTAACCATCTTAATCGTCTCAGTTTCATCACTCCCCTATTCAATTATAACTTCCCTCTCATCATAGAACTTGTTTCACGTGAAACACAACCCGATAGTCGAAAAAAATTCTTCTTTTTCAAACATTTTTTCAATAACCGCGTAATTACTGATAGTAACCGACTAAAACTACCCTAAAAGTCGTTTTGCGAGTGCAAAATTACCAACCGTTGCTGAGCCATTTTCAGGAACGACCGGCATCGTGAGGTAGTCGGTCAACGCCCCCACTTCGGCATAGCCATTCATTAATTGCGCAAACTGTTCCCGAATCTTTTCCATGAATGGTTCACTGATGACGCCGCCACCAAAGACAATTTTATTGGGTCGCAACATCAGCGTTTCTTGAACCGCCGCCTGCGCGATATAGTAGGCCATGATATCCCAAACGTGATCACTGAGTGGCACTTCAACACCGGGCTTCCCCAACCGAGCTTCAAACGTCGGCCCCGCAACTAAGCCTTCCAAGCAATCGCCGTGGTAGGGACAGATGCCCGCAAAATCTAAGTCATCCGGGTGCCGCTTCAAACGAACGTGCCCCACTTCTGGGTGCCCTAATTCACCCAAAAAGTCGCCGTTCACGAGTTCACCAGCCCCAACGCCGGTACCAATCGTAAAATACACCAGTGATCGTGGCCGCTGCGCCTCTGGTAACGCCACGTATTCACCATATGCCGACCCATTCACATCCGTTGTCCAATAAATCGGTATGTTTAGTGCCGCCTTCAACGTTCCCAAGAAGTCCGTATAGGGCCAATTGGGCTTCGGCGTATTTGTTATGTAGCCATACTGTGGTGCTTGTGATCGAATCTCAATCGGACCAAACGACGCAATGCTTAACGCATCTAGTTCGTCCTCAAATTGTTTAAAATACGCCACCGTTTTCGCTAACGTCTCCGCCGGCGTTGTCGTTGGAAACTGCGTCCGGTCTAACACGTGAAACTGTTCATCACCAACGGCACAAACAAACTTCGTCCCGCCGGCTTCAATACTCCCTAATCGCATCTGTCTATTCCTTTCTGAGTTACGTTATTACTATTATGAATCTTACTGCCGTTTCTATTGTACTGGTTTTTGATGTGTTGAACATATTTTTCTTACGTTTGTGTCCAGCGTAAGTATGTTTAGTTTGTGAAGTTCAGTGATTCTGGTTTTCTAATAGTGGGAGAATGCCGCGGGAGGTTCCAGCGCTATGCGAGGCTGGAACGCAGTGGCCAGATAGGCTTCCAAGCTTCGCTGGGTCGCGGGCCTACGAGCTAGGAACGGAAGAAGACCACTTCCGTGCCGGATCTCTCCGGACCCGCGTATGACTAAAGCACTCGCAGCCCGAACCCCGCGGACTACGACTGCTTAAGTCATACCGACACTGCTGAGCCTCGCGCGCCTCCACCTCCCGCTACATGGTGCGCTGTTGGCAACCAGAACCGTTGACTGTCACATGTTGAAGTTGACGAAACTGTCTACCGGCAACATTAGACGATAACTCGACAACTGCAGAAGCAATTATGGTCAATGTTTAGTAACCGCAATGAATCAACGGTTGCGTGATGCTGAGCTTCATCAGTTGACCGTCACGTTTGTGCTGATTTGATAAGCTAACGTTGCCGTTCAACGCGTTTTGAGATATTCTGCGATAGTGCCGAATTGCGCAACGTGAGATGCAGGTAAGCGACTAGGTGTATGCTGTGTCGCGATAATTGGTGGTTGTTGATGGTCTTCCAACAACCGCCAATTATCGGGGACAAATGTAAGACTCGCACGGGGCTTGGCGAGGCTTACATTTGAGGTCTGAGACCGCTCTTCGGCTCAGACCGGCCCCACAGCAGGAACCTAGTCGCTTACCGGAATCGTCAGTTCACACAAATCTCACTTCACAAACTAAACACAAGAATGCTTACGCTGGACACAAGCGACAATTAAAAATTCACTCGCACGAACATACGTTTCCTGTTAAACTAAATACATCATCATAAACAGGAGGAATTCACCATGCCAAGAAGGCGTCGACGGAAAGGTTCCGTCTTCACGTATCTGGTTGTCTTTGTCGCCATTATTGTCGGGGTCGTCTCGACGACTGGCGATAACGGCAATCAATCATCAAACACAGCTGCAACAAGTAGCAGCCAACCCGCCTGGCGGGAAAAAGCCCAGTCCGTGATCCAGTCGGTTACTGGCGGTTCAGACACTAAGAATTCAAATAGTACGACTACCGGTAAAACTACCGCCAGTAGCACTAGTCAACTGGCCAACCTCACCTACAAAAATCAGCAAATCGTCAAAGTGAATGGTGATCAGCCAACCTTTACACAAGCACAACTGAGCACCAGCAAAGGCGCCTGGCAAGAATACCACAACCTTGACTCACTCAACCGGGTCACCGGTGCAGACGCTCTCCTTGCCAAGTCGCTCATGCCATCCGCTGAACGCGAACCGCTCTACGTCTCACCAACCGGCTGGCACAACAAGCGCATCACCTATCAGGGTAAAACTGACTGGCTCTATAATAGAAGTCATTTGATTGGTTACCAGCTCACCGGGCAAAATAACAACCCGAAGAACCTGATGACCGGCACCCGATCACTCAACGCACCGGGCATGGAAAACTACGAATCCGACGTTGCGAGTTACCTGAAGTCGCACCCGAGCGATTACGTCCGCTATCAGGTCACACCGGTATTTCGAAATACCGAACTACTCGCCCGTGGCGTTCACATGCAGGCTGAATCCATCGGTAGTCAACAAATTCGCTTCAATATCTACATTTTCAACGTCCAACCGGGTGCGACGATCGATTACCAAACTGGTCAGTCAACCGTCAGCAATTCCTAACAGCAACTGGCAGACGCCACCTCCCCTACCAAGTTTGAGTTATTCAACCACACTCTTAATCGTTTCTTAACACAACGATTAACGTCTTGTTACGTAGTTATGCTATACTTGCCACAAAATCAATGAGGTGATTATTTATGAAGAAAACCCGGACAACGACCTTCCTAGTTAGTCTTGTCGCGGTTCTGGCCATCGTTTTGGCCGGTTGCGGAAACCAAAGCAAATCAAAACAGAACGAACAAGCTAGTTTTAAGAATGAACCTAAGACCACGCAGCACGCTGACGTTAAATCAACGGTGCTGAAGGGCGATGGGTTCTGGTACCTAGCTGGTAAAATCAACCACAACAGTAACTCTGGCGTTGAAGCCGTTGCCTTTGACAAAGCCACTGGCAAGGCCACGATGTACAACGTTGATAAATTCTACAAGTCACTTAGTGCCGCTAAAAAGGCTGGCGCATTGAACAAAGAAGGGACGGTCAACTACACCTTCACCAAGAACAGCAACAACCAGACCGTCATCAAGCTGTCTGGTAAGTTATCTGGCATCCCAATGACTCAAACGGTAACGGTTAAGGCCACTACCAAGGGGACCAACACCAAGACCAAGCTCCACATGAGCGGTTATAAGGCTGTGCGGAACGTCGATTCAGATAAGACGAATGCGGTGTTTGTGGAAACCAATTAATTTCGATTAGGCTTCATATTATCAGTAAAGTAGCGTCGCAGATTCCTACCATTGGAATCTGCGACGCTATTTTATTACCCTAGTCGAAATTTGAATTTTGACGCTTCTTTCAGCATCACGCGCTTCTCACTAGCATTCGCACCACTAATAAGTTAAAGTAACTTATAAGGAAGTGATTACCTATGGCTCACACCAACCAATATCCCTATCAGGACAGTTTCGAGCAGTACCTCACCATTCAAGAACTGGCACAGGCCACCATTGACGAGTACAGTTCGGTCCTCACCGACCTGTTCCGCTACCTCAGCGACTTCAACACCGGTTATCAACGTGATCACCGGGTCGCAACACTATTAGACCGCGACGTTGAGCAATACCTCGCGATGCTAGTCAACGAACGACAAGTTACGAACGGGACCTACAACAAAGTGTTATCCCACATTAACATTTATTTCAAATACCTCTTCACACACGATTTGATCCCGCAGTACCCCACCGTGACGTTAAAGGGTAAATCACACGATCAATTACAAACGCCATCAACTAAATGGATTTACCTACTACCCGATATTTTAGCTAACGAAACGTTGGCCGTTTATACACGGTTGAGTTTACTTTTGTTGAGTCACTTTTATCCGGCCAAAGAATTCTTAACGCCTGGCTTTTACGACCAATTTGACGCAACCACCCTTACCGGCGCAGAAGCCGACTTTTGGCAACGATATCAGCAATTCATTCAACCATTCAGCAACGTCAACACAGCCAGGACCTCTTTTTGAAGCAGCGCTTTGGCGGTGATCCGCACCTCACCTCGCCCGGACTCCACAAGTACCTCAAACCCGATGCAAAGGTACTTGGCTTCCCGCTAACACCAACCCGGCTCTACCAGAGTGCCATCGTGAACTACCTGTTGACCCATTCAACCCAATCGGATAGCACCATCGCAGAAACGCTCCGATTAGACCCCCAATCCCTTGGTTACTACCGCCAACTCGCTCGCGAAATGACAGCGTAGTTTTTTCACCAAAATCACTGCATTGGTTGCCACTTTAAGGTATCATAGGGTCAAAAGGAGTGTGAGGCGTTATGGCAAAAAAGACGTTAACCGTTGACTTTGATCAACTCAATAAATTTGTTGACCAGCGTGAGGCATTTATCAAGGACAACCCTTGGTTAATCCCCGCCGGTATCGCCATCCAGGTAATCCCACTAGCATTATTGATCCATGGCCACATGAAGGCCAGTATCTATAAGAAGAAACTCCAAATCGAACGTGAAAAGACGAAGCAGTTAGCCCTTCAACTACAAGCAGAAGGCCACTGTAAGCATCACCACCACGGTCAACCAAAGCACCATAAAGGGCACCAACCTGAGGCACCCAATTTTCCACGCCGGTTGGCACATTAGTTAACTTAATAATGAGTCGTAAAAATGCCACTATCGCTAGTTCATTTCAGAACAGCGATGGTGGCATTATTTTGGGTTAACTTTCAAATTACCCTTTCGACTAATCGATCAGAACGTTGTTTCGCTAATTTGTTCAAGTGATGTTCATCCATTTTTGTGTCAAGACACCTCGTTAAGCATCCTTTTTTGTCGCCCTGATTTGACACTTAAATTTCAAGATTGTGAACACCCTCTTGGTAACTTTGAAGTCCTAAATTCTCAAAAGATCCTTCAAATCGGCCTTTGTATACCCCTACTCGGTATAATGATTATCCTGTAACGTATAGTTCGCCGGAAACGCTAACCAATCTTCACGCCGAATCGAAAACCCTTCTTGGGCGTAAAACTGAAGGGCCGCCTCGTTTTTAATCACGCACTTTAACGTCAACATGCCCGTCGCTTCTTGTCGCATCGCTTCTAGAAGGGCGTGGCCCACGCCCTGATGCCGATAATCCGGCGACACAAATAACAGGTGGATAAAGTTCATCACCCGGTACAGGGACACGAATCCCACAATTTCACCGTCGATTTCTGCAACGAACACCGACTCATTGGCTGAATCTCGTTCAAAATCGCTTAATTGTGGATGGGCAACCCACGGAAAATCGCGTTCCCGGTCGCGCCGATAGATTTCTGCAAGCGCCGGTTTGTCCTGCGCTATCATTGGTCGAATTTTCATGTTGATCACCGCCATTTTTAGTTAAGTTAATTATATCATTTCCGCTCCAGCCTTGATGTTATCAGTTGATTTAAAAACTTGTGAAAAAAATATTTTATAAATGAATTTAAAATACTTATGTAAGCTTAGATGAAAACCTTATTGATTTTAAACGCCTGACTAATCAAGTGATAAAAAAGCAAACCTTTTTGATAAATTATGGGTGCAATCCCCGTCACTTTGCGTTATTATAGTGGCATACCAAATAACCTAATAACCAATCTATGTTCCCTTTACGCGTCAGGAAACTGACAAATGAAGTGATTTTTCCATCAGCAGTCGCAATTATTGCGGCTGTCTTTTTTTATTGTTATCTAATTAATAACTAATAAATTATGATTTTGTTAAGCGCGCTTGCCAAACTTTTCCAGTTTCTTTACCATTTTGTCGCTAATTTGTTACCAAATCTTTGCTATACTGGATGCTATCTTTGTAACGGAGGTCCCGACCTATTATTCAGTCGAAAATTAAGCGACGACTGCGTACCTTGCTGATTGCGATCAGCTGTGCGGCACTCGTCTTTACCCCAACCCTAACGAGCTATGCGAAAACTAAAAAAGATACTAAAATGTCGTCTTACAAAAAGGTCAAAGCTGCTTATGTGATGGATGCCAAGAGTGGCCAGACGCTTTATGATGACCGTGGCGATAAGGAATTACCGATCGCCAGCCTGTCTAAGATGATGACCCTGTATTTAACCACCCAAGCCATCAAACAACACCAACTCAAGTGGTCTGATAAGGTCAGCGTAAATAAGCAACTCATCAAGATGAGCAAAAACTACGCGCTGGGCACGTTTAAAATCAACCGCAGCAAGCAGTACACGGTCAAACAACTCTACCAAGCCGCGCTGATTGCGTCGTCTAATTCGGCCGCCATCGCCCTTGGCGAAGCGGTGACGGGTGGCGATAATGCTAAATTCATCGCCAAAATGAACCAGCAAGCCAAGGCCTGGCACCTCGACGCCAACTTCATCAGTAGTTCCGGCCTCGACAATTCCGATTTGCACCACTACGGCTATCAGATCAAGGGGACGACTGCTAACCAGCAGAACCTCGTCAGTGCCAAGGCCATTACGGTCGTTGCGCAGCACTTGGTTGATGCCTTTCCACAAATCACCAAGTGGAGCAGTAAGGCCACTTACGATATTGGCAACCAAACCCTGATCAACGCCAATTCAATGCTCAAAACCGGTGCCTTTTACCGCAAGAGCAATCACTTAGACGGCCTGAAAACCGGCTACACTGAAAAGGCCCACCTCTGTTTGACCATCACCTACTGGCGCCACGGCCGTCAACTGGTCGCAACGATTCTAGGGAGTGACACCACCTTCTCCGCGATGAACGGCATCATTACACATCTGGATAAGGTGTTAAACTACAAGACCATGACGGAAAAGAAGCAGACGTATCGGGTCAAGCACCAAACCGTTAAAACAACGCCAACCGAAACGAAAACCGGCGTCTGGTACCTGAAGAACCAGGATCCAGCCAAAATCAGCATCACCAACAAGCTCACCACCACGACCCTCCCCGTTAAAAAAGGCAGTCTCGTGACCCAAACGAGCTTTAACCATACCGGCTTACCGGCAGCGACCGACCTTGGCCAAACGGCAACCAAGACGGTGACTAAACCTAAAAAATCAAGCAACACCCACAACGTTTCCGGGATCAACCAGTTCTTTAATAGTATCAAGGACTTCTTTACCCACTTGTTTTAAACTTGAAAAGACCACAACGATCGACTAACCCCGATAACCGTGGTCTTTTTTTGTACCTAATACCCGTTTTATTTCACATTTATGAGAATTTCCCGGTTTTTTTCACAATCTTCTAATTTCTTCTGATATACTTTGAGTTAAACTCGCGCCAATCTCATCTGGCGTAATCCAAATAACTGGAGCGATTATCGTGAATACAATCAAAATCGGTTTAATTGGTCTTGGGACGGTCGGGGGCAGCGTGCTGCAGATGCTGACCGAAAACCAGGATAAAGTTCAAAATATTACTGGCCAACGACTCAGCGTCAAAACCATCGTCGTTCGCGACACAGAAAAGCACCAAGCCGCCGTTCCTGAGGGCGTGACCCTTACCAGCGACCTAGATGCCATCATCAACGACCCAGAAATCAAAATCGTGGTCGAAGTGATGGGTGGCGTTCATCCCGCTAAGGAGATCATCACCCAACTGCTTAACGCTAAAAAACACGTGGTCACCGCCAACAAGGACCTCATCGCCTCTGCTGGTGAAGAACTCGCCAACATCGCCCGTGAGAACCACTGTGACCTGATGTACGAAGCCAGCGTAGCCGGTGGGATTCCAATCCTGCGCACCATCGTGAACAGCTTCGCCGCTGACCAAATCCTAGAAGTTAAAGGGATCGTTAACGGCACCACTAACTACATCTTGACCCAAATGCAACGGAAGAACTGGAGCTACGATCAGGCCCTCAAAAAGGCCCAAGAACTCGGCTTCGCTGAATCAGATCCAACAAACGATGTGGCCGGTATCGATGCCGCCTACAAGATGGTCATCTTGAGCCAATTCTCTTACGGGACCCACCTCAAACTGGATGACATGTCGGTTGAAGGGATCCAAACCATTTCGCTTAAGGATGTTGAGCAAGCCGATGCCTTTGGCTACACCATTAAATTACTGGGGATCTCCCGGCGCATCAACGGTGGCGTTTTCGCTGAAGTCGGCCCCGTCTTGGTACCAACCGATCATCCGCTCGCAACCATCAACAACGAAAACAACGCCGTTATGGTGACCGGTCAAGCGGTCGGCGAGACCCTCTTTTACGGACCTGGTGCCGGCGGTTTACCAACTGCCAATAGTGTCCTGAGCGATATCGTGTCGGTCACGAAAAACATCGTGCTGGAGACAACCGGGAACGCCTTTAACAACTACCAAAGCGAATCCGGCAACGTGGATGCCAACGACGTCATCTACCTTACTACCTGTCTCTCAAGATGCTAGACATCCCTGGTCAAATGCTGAAACTGACCCAAGTCATGACCCAAATCGGTGCCAGCTTTAGCCAAATCGTTCAAACCAAGAACGACGACCAATCCGCTCGCGTGGTCATCATCACGCATGATATGTCGAAGGCTCAGTTACACGACTTAAAAGAACAGCTTGAAGCCATCGATACGATTACTTTGTTGTCGGCTTATAAGGTTTTGAAGTAGGCAGTGTGCGGAGCGAGGCGGTTAGAAGGTGGAGTGTAAGCAAGGCTCAGCGAAGCTACCGGGTTTTGGTAGGTTGGCTGAGCCTTGCTTACATGCAACCTTCTGCCTCGCGCAGCACCATTCGGCGTGGTGGCCATAAAGCGCGTGGTTGACAAGTTCTAACTACTCCAGGAACCCTGGAAATAACAGTCCCAGTGGCGCCGAATTTCGTAACTTGAACGAGCGCTTTTAACAGCGGCTTTGGCAAGCGAAGCGGCGACAAACAGCCAACACTCAAATCACGCACTTAACACTTACACCGGAACCCAGATAGTTGCAAGCCAACCTGCCAGCGACGTCATCAAGCGCGCTGTGATGACCAATGGTGTTGATGCTGCCGCAACTGATCCAGCAGCACAATCGCGGTTGCACCGGGTATTTTCCGTTGAATTGCCAACTGGCGGTGTGACTAACCAGAAGCAAAGTGGCCGCTGTTGGGAATTTTCACTTCTGAACACGTTGCGTCATCAATTTGCGACTACCAACAAGGTTAAGGACTTTGAACTCTCCCAAAACTACCTGTTTTTCTGGGATAAGGTTGAGCGCGCCAACATGTTCTACCAGCACATCATCGACACCGCTGATAAGGGCCCGAACGACCGGGAAGTCGCCTTCTACCTCAAAATGGCTGGCGGCGACGGTGGTCAATGGGCTATGGCCGCGGCGTTAGTTCAAAAATACGGTGTGGTGCCTGATTACGTGATGCCTGAAACCTACAACTCAGAGCACACCAAAGCATTTGCCTCAACCCTGGCGTTGAAGATGCGCCGTGATGCTGTTACCTTACGTGATGCGGCAGCCAATGGTGCTTCAGCAGCCGAGTTAGATCAACAGCGCCACACCATGGTCGGCGAAGTTTACCGCATGGCAGCCTACTCCTTTGGCGAACCACCGGCAACTTTTGACCTCGAATATCGTGACGATGATAAGCAACTACATCGCGACGCTGGTTTGACCCCTCAAGGCTTCTACGATAAGTATTTTGGCGTCGATCTCGATGACTATGTCGTCGTCACTAACTCACCCGATAAGCCATTAAACAAACTGTACCGGCTAGCGAGTCAGGAAAACATCGTTGGTGGCAAGCAGATCCAATTCTTGAACGTTGACATGGACGTGCTCAAGCAAACTGCCATCCAACAACTTCAAGACGGCGAAACGATTTGGTTTGGGAACGACGTGCTTCAGCAAATGAGTCGTGAACAAGGCTTCCTTGACGCCAACCTCTTCCGACGCGCGGAACTATTTGGCATCGACCTCACAATGGATAAAGCTCACCGTTTTGCCTACCATGAAGCCGAAGTGACCCACGCAATGACGCTGACCGGCGTTAACCTAGTTGACGGCCAACCTAACCGTTGGAAGGTCGAAAACTCTTGGGGTGAAAAGAACGGCGAAAAAGGCTACTTCGTCATGACCGATGACTGGATGGACCAATTCGTTTACGAAGTGGTCGTTCACAAGAAGTACCTGACGGCCGAACAGCAAGCATTATTAGAAACAGAGCCAGTTGAATTGGCACCGTGGGATCCGTTGATGTAGCAGAGTGTGCGGAGAAAAGCGGTTAAAGACCGGAGCCTAAGGGCCTTTCGCCAGAAGCCCCGGTTTTGGGGGTTGTGGTGGAAGGCCCTTAGGTGCAGGTCTTTGCTTTTCGGAGCACGTTTCGACACGGTTGCCTAAAAGCACCAACGTCACCCTACTGCACATCGCTTCCACGTCAAACTTCCAAAAAACACAATTCAAACAAAAACAGCGCCACGAATTCCAACCAGAATTCATGACGCTGTTCTTTTATCTCCGAGCCACCAACCGCAACTAATCACGCATTAGTAACCCAACGAATTAATATTTTGTCGCTGTTGCTTATCTCCCGTCCAGAACGGTACTTTCACAACCCCAGCGATTTTATCCTTATCCACAAAGCCCCAGTAACGGCTATCATTGGAGACGCTTCGGTGGTCACCCAAGACGAAATACTCGCCCTTTGGCACCACTTTAACGTTGTTGCCCCAACCGTACTGTTTAGCCAGACTCTGCAACGTCCAGTTTCCGGAACCGGTCCCGGTCGTACCTTCTGCCGCGCTAATGAAGCTCTGGTTGATCTGTTTGCCGTTCACGTAGAGTTTGTTGTTCTTGAAGGCCACGGTATCACCAGGCAAGCCAATGACCCGCTTGACGTAATCCGTCCCCGCACTAGCTTCTGGATCCTCGCCATGGGCATCAAAGACAATGACGCTTAAGTGCTTCACACTCGCCTGTTTAAACATCCACACCCGCTCATTATTCGTGAGGTTGGGTTCCATTGAAGGCCCATCCACCCGAACTGGTGATAACACAAAACTCTTTAATAGCACTGCCAACAACAACCCAATGATGACGGGCAGGCCAATTTCTTTTAAAAATTTCATTTGAAAATTCCCCTTCCCTCAGTGTGAACCGAGGTGCTTTTCAGTCGTTTTAGTAGAACACACCAATACTACTCTAGTTACGGTATTTCAAGCAAGTGCTAGGGCACATCAACTTAAAAAGCTGAGTGATAGTTGCCACTATCCTCAGCTTTTTGTTTCTGCTTAAAATTTATTAAATTTCACCTTAACACCACTTCGCCAACCAGTGCGCCCGCTGATTAACGATTTCCGGCGTCATAAAATCAGCTGGTCCATGATGGGCACCTTCAACGATGTGGAGTGCCACACGCGATTCGCCCATGACCGTCATCGCCTGAGCTGCCAAGTTAAACGACTGCACGTAAGGTACCACCGCATCCGCCGTCCCCGCATAAAGCAACAACGGTGGCGTTTCGCGGGTCAAATACTGTGCCGGATCCGCCTGATGCACCAGCGCCGGAATCTGTGTCAGTTCATGATTGCCAAACATAACGCCCTCAAAAGAATCAGCTTGACCAGTTTCCGCAAATTGAGGCGTCATCCCCAACAGTTGAAACTGCGCCGCAAACTGGTCGAATTGATAAGGCCCATACGATGCAATCACGCAGGACACCTTACTAGAGATATCAGGATAGTCGCCCATCCCGTTATCCAGCGCCCCGGTCGCTTCACTAGCCGCGGTCAGCACCGCTAAGTGGGCACCAGAAGATTCACCCATCAACGCGATTTTTCCGGGCGCCAAGTGGTACCGTTCCGCATTGCCCCGGACGAAGCGAATCGCCGCTTTCAGTTCACTGATTTGAACTGGAAACCGGCCCTGCGTACTCAACGAGTAATCCGGACTCACAACGGCATAGCCCTGCGCCAACAACTGCAGTGCCGGCTCTAATTTATGCGAACTCTTTTGACCAAAATACAGCCCGCCACCGTAAACATCGATGATGACTGGAAAGGGACCACTCCCCTCATTAGGCAGGTAAATATCAAGCGTATGTCGCGCACCACTCGCATACGCGATGTCGTGGTACTGCCGCTTGATCCCCGCGGTATTTGCTGGAATTGTCGCTACTGTTCGGTCAATAAATCGCACTTAAAAAGCCTCCTGCTTACATTTCGTCTGTTTTGGCCTGCTTTTGCTGGTCCTTCTTGATGTTTTCGGACACCTTCTGGACCTGGGACCGCTGCCGGTCAAGCCGTTGCTGCTTGGCAGCCACGTAGGCCATGTAAAACTCACCATAATCAAACTCGTGATCATGGCTCCTTCCTGCCGTATACGTTGGTTTATTATCCGTCCATTTCCCCATAGTGGTGCCCTCCTCAAGATTAATTACCTTGATGATACCAGACTAGCGCGACTTTTGAACCCCTAATACAGGAGAACGACAAAATTTTTTCACAAATTGGTGAAGTCGTTATACCAATGATTGGGTCAACCTCTGTTTTAAGAGTATAAAGCCCGCTAAAGTAGGATTTCGTTAGCCATTTCCGTTAACTAGGTCACTTACTTTAAGTCACTTGCGCTCATCCACGATCTCCACGTTTTCATCGATTTTTTCACTATCATCCGCCAAAACTAGTGTCTGATACTTCGGCTGTAACGTCAACGTCATCTGATCGCCCAAAAATTCGTCTGAGTAGCCTTTTACGTAGACGGGTACCCAATTGGTCTCTAGTTGCTCGTCATAGTCCTTAAACGACATTGTATCCGTAATAAGCACTAATTGAAATGAAACTTGCAGCGCAACCAAGCCATGATGTGAATAAGGCCCCACCCCATCATCATAGCTCAGTAACACCCGGGTATTTGGCGTCAAATGCGGTTTGATCCGCGCAATTGCGTCATCTGAAAATTCAAGATATCGTGCCATGTTAATCTCCTCCTCGGCTTTAGATGCCCCCATTATGAAAGTTTCGGTTGCAAAAGGCAATTGAAAACCTCGTTAAATTCAGTTGTGATTCATGTTAAATGCATCCGTCTAAAACAACGTCTTACGGTATATGTAACCGCCACCATTTTTCACAAACTTATGGTACACTAGAATCATTAACGTTGGAGGTCCTAACTATGAGTAAACGTCAACTTACCTGTCACGAAACCCTGTCCATTACTAATCACCGGGTCTTCAGTTCCGATTTGAATGAACACAATACTGTTTTTGGTGGCCAAACCCTATCCATGGTTGATAACACATCATCATCGCCGCTTCTCGTGCGGCCCACCAAGTCACCGCCACGGTCTCGATGGATCACTTGAACTTTATTGCCCCATTTGAGCTGCAGGACGCGATGGTGTTTGAATCTTACGTCACAGGGACTAGTCACCGTTCCCTAGAGGTCTTCGTGAAAGGCATTGGCGAACACCTCCTCACTGGTGAACGCTTCGTCGGCTTCACCTGCTTCGTGACCTTCGTTACAGCAGCCAAACCAGCCGATCCCGAATTACCTGAGATTGTACCGGAAACGGATGAAGAGAAGTTCATCTGCGCGGGTTATCAAGACCGCTTGGCGGAACGAAAAGTGGATCGTGATGAGCAAAAGGCGATCTTTAGTCATTTGAATTTAGATTGACTCGATATCTAGTTATGTGAAATATACAGGCATGACAGTCCTTTAATGTGGGCTGTTGTGTCTGTTTTTTTGTTGTCGTTTGTGTTCAGCGTAAGCATTGGGCGCAATTTGGGTGTCGGCTGTTCGTCATCGCTACGCTCGTCAAAGCCGCATGAAAACCGGCGCTCTCAGACTACAAAATTCGGCGCCACTTAAACTGTTATTTCTAGGGCTCCTGACATTGCAGGAACTTGTCAACCACGCACTTTCTGGCCACCACGCCGAATGGTGCTGCGCGAGGCAGAAGGTTGCATGTAAGCATGACCCAGCCAACCTACCCAAACCCGGTAGCTTCGCTGGGTCATGCTTACACTCCACCTTCTAACCGCCTCGCTCCGCACACTTACGCTGGACACAAACGTAAGCAACATAGGCACTTAAAAGTATCTATCCCACTTTTAAGTACGTACTTGTTTTAACCACCCCAACAACTATACTGACTCTTGTATTCAAAATTCAAAACCAAGAAGGAGTCTTCAGTATGTCTACGAATCACCAATTCCTATCGTCATTTCAATTCAATAACGGCCTCACGCTCAAAAATAGAATCGTGATGTCACCCATGACGACCATGACCAGTTTTTATAACGGGATGATCACCACGGATGAGCTTAACTACTACGCTGCTCGCGCCGCTGGTCCCGGGATGGTGATCACGGGTGTCGCCAACGTCGATGCTTCCGGTAAGGGCTTTGAAGGCGAACTTTCCGTTGCGAGCGATGATATGCTGCCCGGATTGACTAACCTCGCTAAAACGATTCACCAAAATGGGACCAAAGCAATTCTTCAGATTTTCCACGCGGGTCGGAAAACAAACCACCAGATTCTTCGTGGCGAACAACCCGTTAGTGCCAGCGCAATTGCCGCTGTTTATCCCCCTGATTCTGAAACCCCACGCGCAATGACCGTTGCTGAGATCGAACAGCTCATCATTGATTTCGGTGAAGCAACTCGCCGCGCCATCCAAGCTGGATTTGACGGGGTGGAACTTCACGGGGCTAACACCTACTTGATTCAGCAGTTCTACTCCGCTAACTCAAACCAGCGGACCGATGATTGGGGTGGCTCTCGTGACAAGCGGTTGAAGTTCCCACTCGCCGTTATCAGTAGCGTGAAAGCCGCGATTGCCAAATACGCCACTGCCCCATTTGCGTTGGGTTACCGCCTTTCTCCCGAAGAAATCGAAACACCCGGCATCCGCTTAGAGGACTCCCTCTACCTAGTTGATCAAATTAAGACTGAGGTTGACTACATTCACTTGTCGATGGGAAGCTACAAGCGGACCTCATTGAATGATAAGACCAACACTGCAACCTTGATTTCACAGTTCGCAGCCCACACAAACGGTATCGTACCGCTGATTGGCATCGGTTCAGTGGAACTCCCTAGCGATGCCGATGCCGTTCTGGCTGATGGCGCTGATTTAGTCGCCATTGGTCGTGAACTCCTTCGCGAACCACAGTGGGTCCAAAAGGTACAAGCTGGCGATGAAGGCAGTATTCGCACCCAGCTTAGCCCAACTGACATGACTGAGCTTTCGATTCCACCTGTGATGCAAACTTACTTGAGTACCTCGTTTAAGACGGTTATGCAGTTTACGACTGATGGCAAGAAGAATAGCTATCAGGATGAGTTGGCGCCGATGGAAGGGTTTGAGAAGAAGTTACAGTAATGATTTGTTTGTGATTTAACGCTGAAAAAGGCGCCCGCAAATGACCGAGAGTTGGTCGTTTGTGGGCGCTTTTTTGTTTGCTGTTAGTAGATTTTATTTTTTGCGATGACGTTAGAGAATTGGTAAACGTGTCCTAAGGCAGAGAGTTGTACGTAAGCCCTCTCACAACCGGTAACTCGTTACTCACCAGCTGCTACTGGCGACGTGCTTTCCGGCCATTTTATTTTCGGCGCCACTTGGAGTCGCCTTTCCGCTTATCAGTTCTATTGTGAAGTTTGGTAACATTGGTGTTTTGAATCCACCGCGCCGAAATGCGTGAACCAGGGCAGAAGGTTGCATATAAGGAGGGGCCAAGTGAAGCTACCCAAAACCGGTAGCTCGTTACTCGTCAATTGCTTACTGGCGACGTGCTTTCCGGCTACTTTATTTTCGGTGCCACTTGGAGTCGCCTTTCCGCTTATCAGTTCTATTGTGAAGTTTGGTAGTAGTGGTGTTTTGGGGTCACCGCGCCGAAACGCGTTCCACAAGGCAGAGACCTGCACATAAGCCCCTCTCGCACAAACCCAAAACCGGGGTTTATGGCGAGAGGGGCTTATGCTTCGGTCTCTAACCGCCTTGTTACACGCTCTTAACCTTTGCAATCTTCCCCTGCTCAATATAAACACTCAAAATCGCAATATCAGCTGGGTTGACCCCGCTGATTCGGGTTGCTTGGGCAATTGTTTCTGGGCGGATCTTGTTTAATTTTTGGTGGGCTTCCGTTGCGAGACCGTCGATGGCGTCGTAGTCGATCATATCTGGGATCTTCTTGGCTTCCATCTTCTTCATCTTCGCCACGTTTTCCTCAGCCTTCTTGATGTAACCTGCGTACTTGATCCGAATTTCGATTTCTTCGATCACCCGGCGGTCCAATGGTGCATCTGGCGCTGGAATGAACCGCAGTAAGTCCGCGTAGGTGACTTGTGGGCGACGGAGGAAGTCCGCTGCCAACACGCCATCCTTCAATGGCTTTTCGTTGTGAGACATCACGTAGGCGTTAACCTCGTCAGATGGCTTAACGCGAACCGTATTTAACCGGTCGATTTCATCCGTTACGGCTTGGCGCTTGGCCAAGAAATCGTTGTAACGTTCGTCTGAAATCAAGCCCAATTCGTGACCCTTTGGCATTAACCGCAAGTCAGCGTTATCGTGCCGTAAGATCAAGCGATATTCGGCCCGGCTCGTTAATAAACGGTAAGGTTCGTTGGTGCCCTTAGTGACCAAATCATCGATCATGACACCGATGTAGCCTTCAGACCGCTTCATAACGAATGGTTCCTTGTTCAAGGCCCGCAAACCGGCGTTGATACCGGCCATGATGCCTTGGCCCGCAGCTTCTTCGTAACCAGACGTCCCGTTGGTTTGGCCAGCGGTGTACAGGTTCTTCACAAGCTTGGTTTCCAAAGTTGGTCGTAATTGATAAGGTGACACAACATCATATTCGATGGCGTAACCTGGCCGCATCATTTCAGCGTCTTCAAGGCCCTTAATGGAGTGCAAGATCTTTTGTTGCACTTCTTCTGGCATCGACGTTGACAACCCTTGAACGTACCATTCATCCGTGTTCCGGCCTTCAGGTTCCAAGAATAATTGGTGCCGGCTCTTATCAGCAAACCGAACGATCTTATCTTCGATCGATGGGCAGTAACGTGGACCGACCCCTTCGATCACACCAGTAAACATTGGTGCCCGGTCTAGGTTGTCGCGGATAATCTTATGCGTCGTTTCGTTCGTGTACGTTAACCAGCAAGAGAGTTGGTTTTTAAGTGCCAAATAGTTCTCGTCAGGCGTCGTGTAACTAAAGTGGTTTGGTTCAACGTCACCAGGTTGCTCTTCAGTTTCGGCATAGTGAATCGTGTTGCCATCCACCGTGGCGGCGTCCCGGTCTTGAACCGCTTGAGTTCCAAACCGTACTTTTCCAAATTCTTCGTCAGCTTCATCGCTGGTTGTGAGTTATTTGGTCCTGAAGAATACATGAGTTCACCAATGATGATTTTCCCACGCGCAGCGGTCCCAGCAGCGATGACGACGGCCTTGGCAGAATACCGGGCCCCGGTATTTGTGATAACGCCCTTGCAGACCCCGTCTTCAACGATTAAGTCGTCAACGATGCCTTGACGTAACGTCACGTTAGGTTCCTTTTCCAAGGTGTGCTTCATTTCAGCGTGGTAAGCGTGCTTATCAGCCTGTGCCCGTAAGGCACGGACGGCTGGACCCTTCCCAGTGTTCAACATCCGCATCTGAACGTAGGTTTTATCGATGTTGCGACCCATTTCGCCACCCAAGGCGTCAATTTCACGCACGACAATGCCCTTTGCGGGGCCCCAACTGATGGGTTACATGGCATAAAGGCCACCATATCTAAATTAATTGTCATTAACAGGGTCTTGTTCCCCATCCGGGCAGCGGCTAACGCGGCCTCAGTACCGGCGTGGCCAGCACCAACGACGATCACGTCAAAGTCCTTACCCTGGTAAGGTTGAATCTCAGGCATATCAGTTCCTCCTAATCATGCGCATCCGATGATACGCGGGTACTCAGTTTAAAGTTATTTACCAACACAGAATTGACTGAAGAGTTGGTCTAGTAGTTCATCTTGGTAGCTGTCGCCGGTAATTTCACCCAATAGGTTCCAGCAACGGGTCATGTCGATTTGAACGAGGTCAACTGGCATGCCAGCTGCAATCCCGTTCATGACATCGTCCAAGGCTTGGCTGGCTTGGTTTAATAAGCCAATGTGCCGGGCATTGGTCACCATCACGTTACCGCGACCGGTTTCGATACCAACATCGAAGAACAGGTGGCTGATTTCGGCTTCCAGCTGATCAACCCCCTTATTTTGCAGGATCGATGTTTGGATAATCTTCGTGTCACCCGCCAACTGTTGTAATTCGCCTAAATCGAGTTGAAGTGGCAAATCCGTCTTGTTGAGGATGATGATCCGCTTTTCATCGGCCATATCCGTCAACAATTGGCGATCTTCCGACGTTAACGGTTCGCTAGCGTTCAAGACTAGCACCACCAGATCAGCAGCCGCAATCGCCTTTTTTGAGCGTTCCACCCCGATTTTTTCAACCGTATCATCCGTTTTATGGATACCGGCAGTATCAACCAGTTTCAGTGGCACCCCACCAACGTTGACGTATTCTTCGATCACATCTCGAGTCGTCCCGGCAACGTCGGTCACGATGGCCTTATCTTCGTGGAGTAATTCGTTCAGCAGACTGGATTTACCAACGTTGGGCCGACCAACAATGGCCGTTGCCAGGCCGTCACGAAGGACTTTGCCTTGTTTAGCAGTCTTCAACAGTTGGGTAATTGACGCTTGAACCTCCTGCGCCTTTTCCAGCAACAACTTTGTGGTCATCGTTTCCACATCGTCGTATTCAGGATAATCGATGTTGACCTCAACTTGTGCTAGTACTTCCAAGATATCTTGCCGTAAATGCTTAATTAAGCGCGACAGGTTCCCGTCTAGCTGGTTTAAGGCAACTTTCATCGAGCGGTCGGTTTTCGCCCGAATAAGGTCCATAACGGCCTCTGCTTGGGATAAGTCAATTCGACCATTCAAAAAGGCCCGTTTGGTAAATTCACCAGGTTCGGCTAACCGCGCCCCTTGGCTTAAAATGAGCTGTAAGATTTGGTTAGTGGCCATCAACCACCGTGACAGTTGATTTCAACAACGTCTTCGCGCGTGTAAGTCTTAGGCGCCCGCATCACGGATGCCATAACTTCATCGACTTCAGAGCCGGTTTCAGGGTCAATAATGTGACCATAATTGATCGTATGACTGGCAACATCCGCCAACGACTTCCCTTTAAATAATGGGGCAACAATTTCAAACGTCCGTTCACCACTGATCCGAATAATCGAGATTCCACCCTCACCAGGTGGCGTAGCAACGGCCGCAATCGTATCAAATTCACTAGTTGTGGACATGAAAAAACCTCCTTGTAGCCAGAGTGCGGAGAGAAGCGGTTAGAGACCGGAGCGTAAGCTACCTTTGCCAGAAATCCCGGGTTTTGGGATTTGTGGTGAAGGTAGCTTACGTGCAGGTCTCTGCTTCTCGGAGCACGTTTCGGCTATCTAACATAACACGACTAAACTAACATTAACTCGTTATTAATACAGCCAGAGCGCGGAGCAAGTCTCTGCCTTGCGGAACACGTTTCGGCTATATAACATAACAACTTCTAACTAATCAAGTCAGCACAGCGAGGAAACAAGTCCCTCAACCACCAACACTAACTTTTACATACTCTTCTAAAAACGCATTACGGCTAACAACAATAACACGTCCCGCCCAGATTTACCCACCATTTGGCTCACCAACGCACACGCCAGCACCCAAACAACGACTAAACTGGTCATTCTCCTAAACCGTCAGAGCCACTGACCTGCCCGCCGACCATCACTGAACTCAACTTACTTTCAGCAATGCCATTGCGACAGCTTTCATCAACAGCGGACCTTTTTCAAACTGATTGCTCAGCTTTTCACGCACAAAAAAAGTGCCCACTCCATGCCCCTAACAGCATGGATAAAGCACTTTGACTACTTTATCTATTTAAGATAAGAATGATTAGTTAATATACTAGAATGAATTCAGACGTTTGTCAACCGCCTAAACCCGAACTATCCTAGCCAAAATTCACGGCAAATGCGGTGTGGTAGGCCTGCCGCCAATTTCGATTTAATCAACGTTAATTACCCGGTTACCGTGGTGTGATCACGACGGCTCGCTTGGGTTCAGCACCGGCAGAATAGGTCACCACGTGGTCATTATCTGCCAGCACGCTGTGGATCTGTTTGCGCTCAAATGATGGCATTGGATCCAGGTAAACCGGTTTTCCAGTGGCAACGACCTCGCGAGCCATGTTCTCTGCTAGGCGGGTCAACGTTTCCAACCGACGTTCCCGATAGTTGGCAACGTCTAACGTCACCACTAGCTTTGAGAAACGTTGGTGGTTCAAAAACACTTGTGCAAGATTTTGCAATGCGTTAATGGTACGGCCGTGTTTGCCGATCAATAACCCTTCTTGCTCAGTCACAAAGTTGACCGTTACGTTGCGGTGACTAACCGTCACATCACTTTGTGCGTCGATGCCAAGTTGCTCAACAATGGCATCTAAATAGTCGCCTAGCTCACCGGCAACCTGTTGATAAGCCGCCTGACGATCAGCGGGTGCTGATTCTTGCGCTTCTACGGTTGCAACGGGTGTTGCGACCGCGGTCGCTGTCGTTTCAGCATCCGCTACCGTTTCGACGGGTTGCGTTTCCGATACCGGCGTTGCGGTTGGCTGTGTTTGCGGAATTGGCGTTACGTCAATTTCCGCCGCTCGAGCACCAATTCCCAAGAACCCTCGTCTAGGCGTCGTCAGAACCGTGACGTCAACCTGTGATCGGTCTAGATTTAGTTCTTGCAGTGCGGCTTCGATTGCAGAATCAATGGTGCCGCTTTTAAATACAGTCATGTGCGTTGTGCTCCCTTCAAAATGGTTAAAACCCCACTCTATATAGTAAAGCATGGACCCCGGCGTTACTAGTGGTAAACGGAAACTGTAATATTACAGAGTGGTTCAAAACGCGCTTAGGCCCCAAGAGTGTAAGCCCCTAAAGGCGTAGATTCTGGGTTTCGAATC
>NZ_BBAD01000018.1 GCF_001311075.1 Secundilactobacillus similis DSM 23365 = JCM 2765 | reverse complement strand
CCATGATTAACGCGTCAATGAAGCCAAGGTTCACAAACTCCGCGCACTTACGCTGGACACAAACGACAGCGAATACTCACAATTTTCCTAAAGGATTAGCAACTACTCAAAATTTAATTTTTAAATTATTTGAAGAAAGAAATGTTGGAAAAGTGAATTGAAATTGCGAGTCAGTTTATAAAAATGATTTCGGCTCTGGTGAATGATTGAGCAACTCGAAACGCAATGCTGAAGCGGGATGACTCAGTGTTTTAGAAAGCGCTTACTTAAACGAGCTTTGAAATTTACTGACTACATTTAGGTAAACGTTAACCTAAATCTACCATATCTCTCCTGATATTGTTTATAGCAGTGTTCTCATCAACGAATAAAGATTGTTGACAAATCTTTGGTAAACGTTTACCACGATTTTCGAAAGCGATATCACTTTTAACAAACGTAGCGAACAACATAAATTTAAGCGGACTGGCGCACCAGCTCAGTCGCTATGGGAGATGGCAATCATGACGTTAATTTTAAATACTTGGGTTTTTGAAGCTGATGTGAAGCAGGGGGTTAAGCAGGCTGATTTAGTCGATCGGGTTGCACGACTTGGTGCTGATGGGATTGAAGTGCGTCGGGAATACTTTACGGATCTAGCCACTGAATTACCGGCCGTTGCGGAACGGGCGAAGGCGCACGGATTAATCGTAAACTACAGCGTGCCGGATGAAGTGTTCGTTGAAGGCGGTCAGGCGAACCCGAAGCTAGGCCAGTACTTTGCAGAAGGGCAGACAATGGGCATCAGTAAGATCAAGTTCAACACGGGTGACTTTGCCCACTTCACCGGCGACCTTGCTACGGCGTTTAGCGACTTACCGCTGGATGCGATTGAAATGAACGTGGAAAACGATCAAACGGCCGTTTCTGGAACGGTATCGGCAATCAAGACGTTCTTGGATGCTGCGCATGAAGCTGGCTTAACGAGTTTAGGGTACGTTTACGATCTCGGTAACTGGGCCTTTACGCACGGTGACGCGATTGCGAGCGCTCAGGCGTTGGCGCCGTACACCCACTACATTCACTTGAAGAACACAGCTGAAACGGCTGGCCAACTTGAAACTACCGATGATCTGGCAACCGGCATTTACGACTGGCAAACGATCATCGCAAACTTACCAACCAACGTCCAGTACGCCTTGGAATACCCAATGGCATCGGACGACCAAATTACCGCTCAAATTGCGTTATTTCGAAAAGGAGTAGGTGCATAACTTATGTTATCAACGATTAGCGCCATTCTACTGTTAATTTCATTCGCTGGCTTTATCTGGTACGTCGTTAAGGGCGGTAACCTGATGATTGGGTTCTTCGTGATGGCAATCCTCTGGTCGATCTTGGGCATGGTGCCCGCCGACCAAGTGATTCAAAAGGTGTTCGCTGAACCAGCCTTGAACTACGGGCCAACCATTATCTACATCGTGTTTGGCTCCTGGTTCGGCCGGGTATTGGTGGAAAGCGGCATTGCCCCCGCTATTTCGGAGGAAACCAACAAGGTCGGTAAGAAGAAACCGTTGATTGCCGGCATTCTGGTGATTCTCGTAACCGCTTTGATTTTCGTTAGTGCTTATGGTGTGGGCTCCGTGATTGCGATTGGCGTTATTCTGTTGCCAATCCTGCTCTCGGTTGGGGTGCCACGGGATTTAGCCCTATCCGTGTTCTCGCTGTCAATTGGAGCGCCAATGTACTTGAACGTTGTGCTCTATAACCAGATCAAGCGTTCTTCCCTCACGCCCAGTATGGTGGCAAATACCTGATCTTCGGTGCGGCGGCCATGGTCGTTCAACTGATTGCGGTTGTGATCCTGTTACTCCTCAACCGGAAGCGGATCGACCCCAGCAAGGCTGATGAAAATTTGAAGATTATCGGGGCTGAAACGGGGCAGGACAGTGAAACCAAGCGGATGCCTAAAATTGCCTTTATTATTCCGGTCGTGCCCGTGCTGATGAACATGTTATTCAAGTAGGACGCCATTCCAGCGCTGACGCTGGCCACGTTACTGGCAATTTTCCTCACGGGTAACATGAAGAATTTCAAAGACTTTACGAACTTCTTGAACAGTACGATTCAAAAATCAATTAGTGACATTGCCGGGTTGATCATGTTCTTGATGGCCTTGATCATGTTTAGCGGCGCAGCTTCGATGGATGCCGTTCGGTTCCGGCCACTGTTTGCGGCCATTCTGCCACACAGCCACTTAGTGTTGGCACTGGCGTTTGGAATCTTAGCACCACTAGCGCTTTTCCGAGGACCCTTCCACGTATGGGGCGCTGGGGCAGCTACGGCGGCGGTGCTATCAGGAACGGGCCTGTTCAACGATGCTTTCTTGCTACCACTACTGTACGTGCCAACCTTACTGGCCGTTTCAACGGATATCACCCAGTCCTGGAACGTTTGGGGATTGGATTATATGAAAGTCGAATCAAAGGATTTCTTAAAACTCGGCGTTCCGCTGATGTGGATCGTCTCGATCATTAACGAAGCACTGGTCTTCTACTTCTTTGGCTAACCATTACAAAACGAAATGAGGTAACGAACATGAGTGAAGTCATTACAATTGGTGAACCCGTCCCAACCTTTGCGTCAACTGAACCGGATGCGTCCTTAGTCGACGCCTTGGAATTTCATAAAATTCTGGGTGGCGCTGAACTAAACGTTGCGATTGGCGTCCAACGTCTGGGGCATTCCGTCGAATACATTTCTCAAGTGGGCGATGAACCTTTAGGCGAATACGTTATCAAGACGATCAAGGCGCATAAGGTCGGGACGACCTACATCAGCGAAGACCCAGACCACTGGACGGGCCATCAACTGAAACAACTGGTAACTAAGGGTGATCCGGCGACGTTTAACTACCGGAAGAATTCGGCAGCGAGTCATTTAACCAAGGACGTCATTGAAAAGGTATCACTGGACGGTGTTAAAATTGCCCACATGTCAGGCATCTTCCCCGCCATTTCGGCAACGGCTGAGGAAACGTTCCGGACGTTGCTGAAACGCTTGGTTGATCAAAATATCCTCATCACCTTTGATCCGAACCTGCGGCCATCGCTGTGGTCCAGTCAAGAGAAGATGATTGCAACCATTAACGAACTAGCTGGTTCAGCTGATATCGTGATGCCGGGCGTTGGTGAAGGTGAGATCTTGATGGGCTCAACTGATCCAGAAACGATTGCGGACTTTTACTTGAAGGGTGCTCGGACCCAGGTGGTGATCGTGAAGGTTGGCCCAGCCGGGGCTTACGTGAAGACGAAGGCCGGTGAAAGCTTTACGGTCGCTGGGTTCAAAGTGGATCACGTTGTTGATACGGTTGGCGCTGGTGATGGTTTTGCGTTAGGCGTTATCACGGCGCTGTTGGAAGATAAACCGTTGAAGTCGGCCATTTGCCGGGGCAATGCGGTTGGCGCATTGCAGGTACAAACGGCTGGTGATAACGATGGCTACCCAACACCGACTGAACTGGCGGCATTTTACGAACGAGAAGGAGTATCAGAAGATTGAAATTACAAGTTGCGATTGACCGCGTCCCGTTGGCGTATGCGGTAGAGATGGCTCAGAAGCTGGATCCGTTGGTTGATATTATTGAGTTCGGGACGTCGATTCCGAAAGACTACGGGCTGTTGGGAATTAAGGAAAGTGGCTTGAAACTACAGCACGCGCAGTTATTGGTCGATTTAAAAACGATTGATGAAGGCGTCTACGAGTTTGAAAAGGGCTTTGAAGCCGGCGCCGATATCTTGACGGTGATGGGGGCCTCTTCCCTAGATACGCTGACTAAGGTGGCGCAGGTGACGGCGGATGCTGGCCGGGACATGTTGATCGACTTAATGAAAACAACGCCTGAGAAGAAGGCGGAGATTGCAGGCTTTGACCAAGCCATCTACGGCATCCACCACGCTAAGGATATTGAAGGGGACTTTGACGCGGTTGAAACGACAGCGCAATTCCACCAGCAATTCCCTAACGTGAAGCGGATCGCAGTGGCAGGTGGTATCAACCTGGATACGGCTGAGCGGTTAGCTAAACAGGGCATCGCTGAGAGCGTGATCGTCGGTAGTGGCATCATGAAGGCAGCGGATCCAATCGCAGCAGCAAAACAATTTGTGGAGGTTATCAAATAACGATGACAGTAATTGACCAAGTTTTAGGTGAAATCAACGAAGTAATGGGTAAAGTGGACGAAGCACAATTGAGCCAAGCGGAAGCACTGATCCAAAAGGACAAGCGGATCTTCGTGCTGGGCGCAGGTCGCTCAGGCTTAATGGCGAAGGGCTTCGCAATGCGGTTAATGCACATTGCTATACGGTATTTGCGATTGGCGAAACCATCACGCCATCTGTCCAAGCGGGCGACGTTTTAGTGGCCGTTTCGGGCTCAGGTAAAACGGCCAGCATCGTGGAATTAGCAGAAAAGGCCAAGGCAAACGGCGTCACGGTCGTTAGTGTGACGAGCAACGCCCAATCCCCATTAGGCCAACTGGGCGACGCAACCATCGTGGTCCCAGGCGCAACCAAGGCGGGCGATGGAGTCAAATCCATTCAACTATTAAGCACGTTGTTTGACCAAAGCGTCCACGTAACGTTGGACATTTTGTGCTTGATGCTTAGCCGGCGGGATCATGTGTCGAATGATAGTGCGGCGGCGGAGCATAGTAATATGGAGTAGAGCGCGGAGCAAGGCGTTTAGAGACCGGAGCATAAGCCCTCTTGCCAGAAACCCCGGTTTTGGGGTTTGTGGTGAGAGGGGCTTATGTGCAGGTCTCTGCCTTGCGGAGCGCGTTTCGGCGTGGTTGCCAGAACGCACTAACGCTGACAAACTTCATAATTGAATTGGTAAGCGGAAAACAAAAGTTTCAATAGCGCCGAAAACTATGTAGTAGTAAAGCACGTCGCAAGTCAGCAGTTAGCTAAGTTAAACGGTGATCCCCGGTTTTTTGGGGGTTGTGGTGAAAGGGGCTTATGTGCAGGTCGCTGCCTTGCGGAGTGCGTTTCGGCGTGGCTGCCAGAATAAACTAACGCAGACAAACTTCATAATTGAGTTGGTAAGCGGAAAATAGAAGTTCCAATGGCGCCGAAAACAATGTAGTAGTAAAGCACGTCGCAAGCCAGCAGTCAGCCAAGTTAAATAGCGATTTCCGGACTTTGGGGCAGTATTACGGGAGTCGCCTACATAGCCATATCATGATTTAACCCCCTACAATCCCCACCAACTCAACAATTATCGCTCAAATCATACTAAGATAAAGTCAGATAAAATACGACGGTATTTTATCGCTACTTTTTGATAAAGTAGTTATGAAACCTAGGCCGCTTGCGCGTTTGACACACGCCTTTTGTGATGTCGTTGCCGAAATTGGCCGTTTCATAAGACTATGAATTTTGTTCTCAGTATGTTGCTAAATAAAGCCGTGTTTAGAAAATTAATTGAGTAGTCACTATGTTTGGTTTTACTTTTTACTTAACTTGGAGGCATCTTATGAACTCATCTCAAATTGGTGTGGGCATTGATATCAGTGCCTATAAACTCGATGTTGCGATTTTAAACGATACTGAGTTACTTCAAACCTTCTGTATTGCCAAGAATTCAGCCGGATTTCTAAAGTTGCTGAACACTTTGGATACTCTCCCGACTACACCTCACATCGTATTTGAAGCTACCGGCGTTTACTCGGTATCAGTCGCCACTTTTTTTAATCAAAATAGCTACGATTTTGACTGTATTAACCCGTTGATGGCGCGTCAATTAAACGCCCGTTTAAGGCAAAACAAAACTGATCGTGTTGATGCGATTAAGTTAGCGGAGATCGCAACTAGTCGAAACTACGCAGTGACGTCTGTCAAAACTGATGTGTATGAAAATTTAAAGGTATACGATCAATGGTACGAAAACGACAATAAGGATATCGTATCCGCTAAGAATCGCGTTCATCGGGCGCTTCAACAAGTTTTTCCATTCGTTAAATTTCCGGTTAGTAACGAGTTGCCACTCTATTATGAACTCTTCCATGAGTTTCCTCATGCGGCGCTAGTCCGCGACCTGACTACTGAGCAGATTACCGCACAGCTATACGACGCGTTACATGACGCTCATCCACTGACGCATTGGACTAAATACGCCAAGATTCTACAACAGGCCGCTGCCGAATCCGTTCCCGGTCTATCTAGAAACTCACCAGAGGTTATGCGTCTGCGTCAACTGACTCAACGCGTATTAGAGTTGATGGCCGATAAGGACAGCCTAGTGACTCAAATGACCCAGCTGGCAGAACCATTGCCTGAATATCGGTTATACTGCTCAATTCCTGGGATCTCCGCCATTTCTGCTTGTCAATTAATGGCAGAGATTGGTGATAGCCGGCACTTTCAACGGGCCTCTCAAGTTAATGCCTATGTTGGCATTGATCTTCGACACTACGAGTCGGGCAAGTTTGTCGGTACTGATACCATCAGTAAACGTGGTAATGCGGTAGCTAGAAAGGTTCTTTATCGCATCGTTCAACAGATTTATAGAACTTGTCAAAACTCAAACCATTTCTGTCACATTGCCGATTATTATCAAAAGAAAAAGCAGTCTTTCGCCAGGAAGACTGCTCAAAAAATGACTAAAAAATTTACTATCGCCTGTATTCACAGACTAATTAGGACGTTAATAGGCCTAGTCAAACACGGTGAGGTGTATGACTACAACAAAGCTATTATGCGTTCCAATATCTAAATCATACCACTAAAAAAACGGTATGGGATATAGGTTTATTTGGTATACGCTTTTTTCTGATTACGCTCTAAAGATTTCTACTTCATGGTTGGCACATTTCAAATAATTAGACTTAATATCCTAATTATTTGAAATTGGGGCTTGCTTATAGTAGAAAACGCGCTAATCCCCCTCCCGACAACCCAACCCACGTGATAAACTAGACCTAATAGACAAAATACGGATAAGTGGTGACGACTAATGACAGCAAATCAACCTAAATCAGCAAACATGAAGGACGTGGCAGCGCTAGCTGGGGTGTCGATTGCGACCATCTCCCGGTATTTGAACGGGGAAACGAATCGGATGTCCAAGGTGACAGCGGCGAAGGTAGCGGCGGCAATTGAGAAGCTCAATTACGTCCCAAACTCCAGCGCACGCCAGATGATCACCAAGTCCAGCAAGATGATTGCGGTCATTGTAGCCAATATCGATGACTACTTTTCTAGCGAGTTGTTCAAAGGCATTAGTTCAATCTTGGAGAGTCAAGGCTACATTGGCGTGTTGTTTGATGCGGACTCGGATCATGCTCGGGAGCAAAAGCTGCTGGAAGTGATTGGGCGGCAAGTGTTTGACGGGTTAATCATTCAACCGGAAAATGACCCACAAACGATTCAACAGGCGCTACGGCGGCAGTTACCAGTGGTTGTCGTTGACCGGGAGATGGATGCGGGGACGTGGCCACAAGTGGTGACGGATAACTATCAAATCGCGCGGCAGGCAACGCAGCATTTTCTAGACGAAGGCCAGACGCACGTTATCGTGCTGACATCGGATGTTCATCTAGCACGGACGCGGCAGGAGCGGTACCGCGGCATTTTGTCCGTGGCGGATAACGTTGATACGATTGAGGTTTCGGAAACGTCCTATAATCATTCGGCTGTTTATCAGCAGTTGAAGGCGGCGTTGACCCGCTCAACAGAACGAACCTTGGTGTTTGCGTTAAAGGAGCGCTGGTTCCTTGAATTTATCCCAGATTTGATCAACGAGGGGCTACTAGACGGTCATCAGGTAACGGCAACCGGTTTTGCGGATACCGATACTGCCCGGCGATTAGCGCCAAATACCCAACTGATTACGCAGAATCCATACTTGATGGGGGCCAGTGCTGCAGAACTGCTCTTGCAGGAATTGCAGGACCCAAAACTTGATTTAAGTCATCAAAAGCTAATCCAACCGGCCAAGTTTGGCTAATGGATCAAAAAAATGAAAATAATTTTCGGAAAAAACATGCAAAATTGATGCATGTTTTTTCAAATTGAGCCGAATAATGACTTGTCAAAGTCAGCTGTGGCGGGGCATTTCGGAACTGAAGCCGAATAGGGGTTAAGACTAATCCGGGGATGTTCGGGAATGCGGTAGAGTGGGATTTAAAAATGAAATTTTAGCCAAAAACTCGGTCACCGAACACTTTTAAATATAAGCGAAATCGTCAAAAAGCAACGGAAAGTATGGTAAAATAAAAGAAACATGAGAGTACGATGATATAACTTTGAGAGTGGTGGTTAATTATGACTGAAAGTATCTTTTTATTAACCCCTGAAGATAAAACTTTATTTCGCACGTTTGTCGCAATCTTCAGACGTTTACCATGTGGGTTAATGATTCGGGACACCCGGAGGACTTTGAATTACAAGAGGCCCGTCACACTAGTGCCGACTACCTACTAAGTAATATTTTAGAAAAAGATCATCTAGAATTAACGGACAAGGCTGCTGCCGTTCACCGGTTAGCTACGGGCAGTTTTGCGAAGGAAAAGATTGATATCGTAGCGGTTATTAAAGAAGTCGCACAGTTGTTAGATACTTATGCGGCGAGTTTATCATGATTAGGCGCGGGACAAAATGCGTTTAGGTTCCAGAATATAAAAAAATCCGTGAATTCCTGATTTGGGGAATCTACGGATTTTTATAGTCTAGGATCTGAGTTTTGGTGCGCCTATTATCGTTGTTGTTGCGGTTTCTTCGACTGATGCAACACCAGTTGTGACGAAGCACTGGCTAGTGCCACACCCAGTCCTAATGGCAGGAGCTGAGTAATCGAGATGGCAGACTTCAAAAATCATGAACAGTGCCATAAATGGCGCCTGTTGTGAGCTAGCTAGCAGCGTTGCAGCGCCGATTAAGCCACCTTGCCAAATCGTGATGCCGGGGATCAACATGTGGGCGACAACGCCCAAACTCATCCCAATCGTGGCCCCAATGGCAATTGAAGGGGTTAGTGTCCCACCAGAGGCACCGGCCCTTAACGAGAACACAGTGACCAGGGCTTTAGCAAGTCCACCAATTAAGAAGATGCCGATCAAGCCAGCTGACTGATTCGTCATCGCCGGCTGTGCCAGGGCGCGACCATTACCTGAAATTTCAGGATAGAAGTACGCAATCGCGCCGGTTAACACGGCTGCAGCAGGCAGTAACCACAGAATTGAACGGTCACGAGCTTGGTGCTTGTTTGCCCATTGGAAGAAGCGGCGGAAGTAGGCGCCGACAACGCCACACAATGGCCCAACAACAATGACTAACACCACTGAAATTGGTGAGAAGTCACCGTTACCCACAGCGTAGTACGGATGAAAACCACGCAAGGTGGACCCGACTAACATCGCAACGGATGACATGGTGAGACTCACGGCGACGGCTCTACCAGTGACTTTTTTATACAATAGTTCGATAGCAAACATGGTCCCGGTCAACGGTGCGATGTAGATGGCCGCAAAGCCAGCCCCCGCAGCCGCTGCAATCAATAGCTTACGGTCCTCTTCATCAAAGGTGATCCCGAAATGCTGTAAAAATCGTTGCCACGTTTGTGATAGCATGGCTCCAAATTCTCGTGGCGCCAATTCGCGGCCAACTGACCCGCCCGTAGCGACGAAGAAAATTTGGGTGAAAACGTGAACCGCAGTCGTCCACACCGGCATGGTTTCGCCATCTAGCGCTTTAGCGATGCTAACGGTAGGCTTCATTTTGGTTCGCATGTAGTACCACACAATGGCCGCAATGACGCCACCAATCACCATGGATACTAATCGCCGAGTGCCGCTAGCGTTGGCCGCAAACGGACTCAGGGGTGTTTCGTTAAAATTTAAAAAGAGTTTTTCAATGATATCTAAAAAGTTGGCTAGAATGAGTGATCCTAAACCGGCAATTAAGCCAAGCACAACGGTTGAAATGCTCAGCATGAGTCTTTCACGTGTCTTTGTCATATAATTCAATTTCCCTCTTATTCTGATATGTGGACTTTTCCACCTAAAATAAGGTAGCACGGTTGGCGGTGAGATTCAACTTGAATTCGGAATGGTTGATGGGGAGGTTGCGTGATTGTTGGGGTCGTTTTTGACTGGCTCGAACTTGTATTTGAGCATATAAAAGCCATTTGTGGTTCCCAGATGATTGATATATCAAGCTAGTTTCTCTGTTAGGATAAGCCTGGCTTTTGGTGCGAGAGTGGCACTCGACTGGATGTGATGCACTAAGATAATCTTTAAATGGTGTCATTGTAATTGAGTTGTGTAGCATTGGCAGTTCACTTGAGATAGTAGGTAACTACTACGTTGGTTTCGACTAAGTGTTGACTGATATGTTTCGCGAATCGTCCTCGTGGTGGGATTGTTAACGGGGATGTTTTAAGGCCGCCACGCCGAAACGCGCGAAGCAAAACTGAAGTCTGCACGTAAGGGCCTTCCTACATAAAGTCGAGGTTCATGACTTTATGTAGGAAGGCCCTTACGCTCCGACTTCAACCCGTTTTGCTTCGCGCTCTGTTATAATAGAACCCAGCAACTCTCCAACATACAAAAGTTTGGGGTTTGAAAAGAGGAGCGACGTTATATGCTGAGCTATTTTGCGTTAATCACGTTGGTCAAACTTTCGGGGTTGTTGATCCCGTTTGTTTGGTTCCTGATCGTGAGTACCAAACGCTGGCGTCTTTGGGGGACGCTGGCCGTTGTTGCACTGTTTATCGTCAGTTATGTGAACACCTACTTTAACTTGCCTGATCTGGCTTATCCGGCCATGATCGATGGCTGGTTGATGTGGCTGATCGGTGGACTAGTGCTCGTTGCCGTTTTACGCAAATTTGTTTTCAACAAGGGTGCGGTGGAAGCCCGGGCCGAAAGTGAAGATAACATCTTCGCCCGGTTCTTCCAGCGCTTTGGTCTGACCGTTGGGTGGTTAGGCAAACTGTTAGGGGCTGCCGTTGGGGCGATCGTTGTGTTGATGGTTCTTGGCAGTATTTCAGCAGTTATCACTCAGATGAACCCAACGCCGGCGGTTAATTCCATTAAAACGGAAATGAACAACAGTACGAAGGGCGCACCAATGCCGGTCATTAAGGACAGCGCGGAAACGCCCGTTGTGAACGCCCCGCAAACGGTGTCCACCGATATGAACAACTCACTGAACAGCTTTAAGAACTCCAACGTTTACGATTTGAACCACATGCGGGTTCAGATGTACAAGGGCAAGATGGTTTACGTGGCGCCCGTTGAGTTCTCCGGCGGTTTCTGGCGCTACATTCACTACCAAAAGGTGCCAGGGTACTTCATGACGAACGCGACGGATAAGAACGCGGATCCGAAGTTCGTCTCGAAGCCAATGCGCTATACGCCAAGTGCGTACTTCAACATGGATGCCGATCGTCGAATCAGCGCCCGCAGTATGGGCTACACCATGGTGGGCAAGACGTCGCAGTTGGAAGTCGACAATAACGGGACGCCATACTACGTTCGGACGTTGGCGAAACCACTGTCGTATTTCAACCGCAACTACGACTTTAAGCACTACAAGGTTGCGGTGTTGAACACGATCACGGGTAAGGTGAAAGTTTACTCACCAAACAAAGTACCGAAGTTCGTGGACGTTGCGGCCACGCCTGAGTTGGTTTCAGACGAAGTGACGATGTTTGGTAAATACCGTCACGGGTTCTGGAATGCCACCAGTTTTGGCGGTCATAACGATGTGATGAAGCAACCGAAGCTGGTACTGAAGGCGGCGACAAGTTAACGCCATACGCCTACAAGGGCCGGATCTACTACTTCACCGGGATGACCAGTGTCAATAGTCACCAAAGTTCGATTTTGGCTACGCCTTCGTGGATGCCCGGACGAACACGTTGCACTACTACCGCGAACACGGTAACGTGATGACGCCAGAACGGGCGATCTCATACGCGCAACAGGATATCAACCCGCAGAACTACAAGGGGACCTTACCACTGCTGTACCGGATCAACGGTGACCCAACCTGGGTCGTCTCCATGTTGGACCGGGATAATAACTCGTTTATGAAATACGTCTACTTGCTGGCAGACGGTAACAACCAAAGCGGTTCTTACGCAGTTGGCGACGATGCGCGTAGCACGTTAGCGCTGTTCGAGCAACGGGTCGGCGGTAAGACAGCTACAGCTGCACCAAAGGTAACCGGGAAGACGATTTCTGGCACCGTTGAACGGGTTGTCAAACCGGATGATAAACAGATCCTGTTTATCCTGAAGGGTGACAGCCACGTTTACCGGATGGATACCACGTCTAAGGACTTCCAGCCAATCTTCCAGTTCGTGCAAGCGGGCGACAAGGTTAGCTTTAAGGCCACGGCAACGGATAAGAATCAACTCGCTACTGCCAACGTTGGGTTAACGACGTTTAAGAATGCGGCGTTAAAAACGAAATAGCAGATAAAAAACGCGCCTCATCAAATCGATTTGTGATTTGATGAGGCGCTTTTTTTGAGTTGTTTAAGGAAAAGTTATTGCGATTAAAACTTACTTAGCAGCTGCTTCTGCGGCTTCAATTTCAGCTAACGTTGGAATTGAAGGGTGAGCGCCCATCCGTTGAACCGTAATGGATGACGCCCGGTTAGCAAAGCGAATTGCATCAGGCAAGTTGCTGAGGTCCTTGTTTAATTGAGAGCTCAAGGCGCCAATAAAGGTGTCACCAGCAGCGGTCGTATCAACGGCCTTGACCTTGAAGGCGTCCACGAAGCCGGTGTCGCCATCAGCGGTGTGGTAGAAGGCGCCCTTGCTGCCGACGGTGATGATCACGCATTTGGCACCCATCGCATGGAGCTTTTCAGCGCCCTTGATCATGGACGCTTCATCGGTGATCTCAACGCCAGTTAACGTTTGGCATTCAGTTTCGTTAGGAACAACTAAGTCACTCACTGCCAGCAAGCTAGCTGGAATCGTGTCACGAGCTGGAGCTGGGTTGAGAATCGTCACAACGTCGTTAGCTTTAGCTTCTTTGAAAGCAGCTTCGGCAACGTCTAATGGCGTTTCGAATTGGGTAATGATAAAGTCGCTTTGGGCGATCGTGTCCTTGGCGTTTTCAACGTCAGTGGCCGTTAATTCTTGGTTAGCGCCACCGTAAACGAGGATCGAGTTTTGACCTTCGTCATCAAGTAAGATGAAGGCTTGGCCAGTCTTGGCATCCTTGGTTACAGTGATTTGGTCAACGTTAATGCCTGATTCAGTCATTGAATTGATCATAAACTTACCGTTGGCATCGTCGCCAACTTTACCGATAAAGTAGGTATCAGCACCGGCCCGGCCAGCAGCGATCCCTTGGTTAGAGCCCTTGCCACCGCCAGCAAAAGATTGGTTGTGCATTGCGAGCGTTTCACCTGGTTTAGGTAAACGGGGAATCTCAAGAATAGTATCGACGTTCAAACTACCGATTACGGTTACGCGGTTTGTCATGTTAGGAAGCCTCATTTCGTTGATTGTTAGGGTTATCGTTAAGTTATCTAGTAAAACGTTTTACGTTAAATCCTGTTATTAATATAACAGATTGTTAAAGCGATTTCAAGCGGTCTGCAAATTAGTTCGGTAATGAGCGTTACCAGATGATTTGAGGGGTTATGAACGACCTGATTCACCTCAATGTGCCAGTACATCTAAAATGGTTCGCGTCTGATCGACTGAGAGTTGACCTGGAGCGGTTTCACTCCGAATCGTCGCAAAGGTCAGAGCGCTATTAAACGTTTGGCCTGCAACTCGGGTGACGGTACCCAGTGGCCCCATCGCAGTGGCGATAATGGGTTGTTCGACCCGCTGACTGGCATCGTGAGCGGCGTTCATCAAACCTAAAACATCGTTTGCATTTGTTGGCGTAATGGCCAATTCTAGTAAGTTACCACCTAACAAAGCCATTTGGGTCAATTGATCGACCATTTCAGCCTCGGTTGGCGCTTGATCATAGTTGTGGCAACTGATGATGGTTCGAACTTGTTGCCCATGAGCGAGGTCGATCAGTTGGCTCAGAAGCGTTGCGTCTCGTTGCCATTCAAGGTCGATGGCTGCAACGTTGGTGTTGCGTAAAATTGCTGTGTAGAGCTGTTGGTAATCACTATCAGAAATCTGGCGTTTACCGCCCTGAGTGCGGTCGCGTAGGGTAATGATCAGTGGTAGATCACCTAAAATCTCAGTCAATCGGTTTGTTGTGGCAATTAAACCGGCCGTTTCTTCAAGACCGTTAAAGTAGTCTAGCCGCCATTCAGCGAGGTCGGCAGAAGATGACACGATTTCGCCTGCTTGGCCGATGACTTGGTTGACGTCAGTGCCGGTTATCGGCACGCAGATCTTTGGTATTCCAGCCCCAAGGGGGAGTCCTTTAAGAGAAATGGGCGTCATGGCAATAAAAGCCTCCTTTTTGGTCTAATCAGATTATCATTAAAAACGATAGCATGTTTGGGCGTTGAGCACAAGAAAACCCGTTCTGATGGCGTGGATTTAGGTCGTTATATGGAAAAGTTGACATAAATCAAACAGTGTTTTTAATCGTATTTTAATGTTAATTTTATATGCTAACTGATAACGCAATTTTCTAGAAAGAACGGGTGAACACTTTGGAAGCAACCGAACAATTAGCGGCAATCGAAAGCTATACGGCGCAAAAGTTAGCCGATGATCAAACTGGCCACGGACTGGACCACATTCACCGGGTGGTTACGAACGCCAAGATGCTGTTGGCGGAGGAGCCATCTGCAAGTTATTTACTGACACTGAGCGCAGCGTACCTCCACGATGTGATCGACGACAAGTTAGTGGCCAATGTCGCCGATGCGCAAGCGGACGTTGAGCGATTACTGACCTCGCTAGAATTTACGGCTGATCAGGTGCAAACCATCATGTTGATCATTAACAACATGTCGTTTAGCAAATCCCTTACGGATGACCAACAACCATTACCGTTAGAAGGGCAAATCGTGCAGGATGCTGACCGCTTGGATGCGATTGGCGCCATCGGGATCACCCGGGCGATTTACTATGGTGGTCATCACAGTGAAAAGATTTATGACCCCAAGATTGCGCCACGTCAAAACATGACGAAGGCGGAATATCGGAATTTAGATAACGAAACGATTATTAATCACTTTTACGAAAAACTGCTGAAACTGCCAGACCAAATGAACACCCCGGTTGCAAAGCGGATTGCTAAGAACCGGCAGAAGACCATGACAACGTTTTTGGAAGATTTTAAGGCGGAGTGGAATGGGTTGAAGTAGGCAGAGAGAGTGTGGAAAGAAGCGGTTAGGGAGCGGAGCGTAAGGCACTTCCACCAGAAACCCCGGTTTTTGGGGTTTGTGGTGGAAGTGCCTTACGTGCAGCTCCCTGCTTCTTGGAACACGTTTAGGCTAGATAATAGTTTTGAGCAAAATTTTTAATTAGGTTTGGGTTGAGAAGCGAGTTTGATGTTTACCAATATGGACTTTTTAGTCACTGAGGGGATTGATTTGTTAAGTTGGTAGAGTGGTGGTGGCGACGAGCGTTGCTACTACGTTAGTTTCGGCGCCTCATGTGACTTTAGTTTGGCGCATTATCGTTTATTTAGAAGAATTACTCACGGAACCGCATTTAGGCAACTGCGCCGAAATGCGCTACGCAAAGCAGAGACTTGCACATAAGGCCCCCTCACCACAAATCCCAAAACCCGGGATTTCTGGCGAGGGGGCCTTATGCTCCAGTCTCTAACCGCTTTGCTTCGCGCTCTATTCCTCATCCAACGTCACAAACGTATTATAATTAAAGTAATCATACCGCAAGCGCATGTTGGACACCTCAAACGGGGTACCATCATCCAGGAAGAAGATGCCTTCCATAATGGCAACCGGTTCGTTTGGTTTTAAGCTCAGTAATTTTTGATCTTCCTCATTAGAAGGGGCCACCTTCATCGTCATGAATGACTTCGTGACGACTTTGTTTTGCTCTTCTTCTAAGTAGTTAAAAATTGAGCCTGAAACCACCTTTTGTGACAATTCTGGCGCGATTTTGATCGGAATGAAGCCCCGTTCGATCATGAAGGGCTTGTCGTCAAACTTACGTAATCGTTTGATCTCATACACAAAATCGCCGCTCTCCAAGAAGAGATCCTGTTGCATCTCTTCTGAAGCCGGAACAACCTGAAACGACAACAGATCGATACTCTGTGTCTGACCGTCGCTTTGAAAACTATCGGTGACCCCCAGATTCGACCCTTCATAGTGGAAGATCGTTTGGTTTTTCATATATAGCGGGTTAATAAAGGTGCCAGAACCCCGTTTTTTGAAAATAATGCCCTGATTTGCTAAAACACTCAACGCCCGCTTGATTGAACTGCGGCTAACGTTGTATGCTTCACTTAGGCTTCGTTCATCTGGTAGTCGCTTGTTTGGAAACTGATTATCGTGAATACGTGCTTTCAAATCGTGTAGCACTCTTCGGTAGACTAAATCTTTCATGGATGATGCGTTCTCCTTGCAACCAACTGACTGATTCTATAGTTGTATCGAGTATAACAGATTTTAAGCAGTTCGCCTACTTTGAAGCGCACTATTTCAGAAATTGGTTCTATTCAATCTGATTTCTGGGCTGTACCAATATTAAATAAAGTGAGGATTCAGACCTATGGCAAAAAAGAAAAAAGGTAGTCAGCTACATAAAACGTTGGTTGAACAGATTCTTGATAAGGCAAAAATTCCGTATCAGCAACTGACCTTCGCCACTCATGAAGAGGGCGACGTTGCGCAAGTCGATATTGATGAAAATCAGTACGACGAGCATACCATTTACAAAACCCTCGTGGCATCCGGCAAAACAACCGGTCCCGTGGTCGGGGTACTACCGATTGATACGCATTTGGACCTCAAAAAACTGGCAAAGGCCTCTGGCAACAAGAAGGTCAGCATGGTGCCACTCAAGGAACTCGTTAAAACGACGGGCTATGAACACGGTGCTAACACGCCAGTTGGCATCTGGGAAAAGTTAAAGTACCCGATCTACTTCGATAACACGGCCAAGGAACAGGGCGACATTATTGTGTCGTCGGGTCAAATTGGCCGTTCCGTTAAGTTAAATGCGGAAGACGTCTGCAAATTAGTTCACGGAAAATTCGTGGATTTATTGGAGCAATAATCAGAAATTTAGAAAACACCTAGGATTCGATTGTGAATTCTGGGTGTTTTTTTGCGTTTTGCTTAACCTATGTAAAGTTCTGGTAAAGTCGGTCAAATTGTTGGACTTGCTCGATTGAATTTGGCATAATTCAACTTGTGAAGTCGTGATGACCGACTTTTAAATAATTGGACCGTATCAATTATTTAAAAGGTTGACTTTTCGAAAAAACGGTCTATGATAGGGGTGTAAATTAGTAACGGGGTATGTCACCAAACTGATTTACCCTTGAACCAAGCTTTAACTTTATGATGTAGTGAATCTTATTAATCAATCAAAGGAGTGTTACTCTAATGGCAGTAGATTACGATTCCAAACAGTACTTGGAAGGCGTTGACACTTATTGGCGTGCAGCTAACTACTTATCAGTTGGCCAACTATTCTTACGGGACAACCCATTGTTGAACCGGGAATTAACTTCTGACGATGTAAAGGTTAAACCTATCGGGCACTGGGGCACGATCGTTTCACAAACGTTCATTTATGCCCATTTGAACCGGGTCATTAACAAGTACAACCTGAACATGTTCTACATTGAAGGTTCAGGTCACGGTGGCCAAGTCATGGTTTCAAACTCGTACCTTGATGGCAGCTACTCAGAAATTTATCCAGCAATTACTCAGGATGAAGCTGGTTTGAAGAAGTTATTCAAACAGTTCTCATTCCCTGGTGGTGTGGCTTCCCATGCTGCGCCTGAAACGCCAGGTTCAATCCACGAAGGTGGCGAACTCGGTTACTCACTTTCCCACGGGACTGGTGCAATTTTAGATAACCCTGACGTCATCGCCGCTGTTGAAATTGGTGATGGTGAAGCTGAAACCGGCCCATTAGCGGCTTCATGGTTCTCAGATAAGTTCATCAACAATTAAAGACGGGGCTGTTTTACCAATCATTAACATGAACGGCTTCAAGATTTCGAACCCAACGATCCTATCACGGATGTCTGATGAAGACTTAAAGAACTACTTCACCGGGATGGGCTGGGATCCAGAATTCGTTGAAGTTGATGATCCAGACGACCACATGCCAGTGCACGAAGCAATGGCTAAGGCCATGGACAGCGCTATTGAAAAGATCCAAGCAATTCAAAAGAACGCTCGCGAAAACAACGACAATTCGTTGCCTAACTGGCCAATGATCATCTTCCGTTCACCAAAGGGCTGGACTGGTCCTAAGAGTGATTTCGATGGTAACCCCGTTGAAAACTCATTCCGTGCGCACCAAGTCCCACTTCCAATTGCCGCTGGTGAAATGGAACACGCTGACAAGTTGGTTAGCTGGTTGAAGTCATACCATCCAGAAGACTTCTTCAACGCTGATGGCTCAATCAAGGATGAAGTTCGCGCCTTTGCACCAAAGGGTGACCAACGGATGTCCATGAACCCAATCACCAATGGTGGGATCAAGCCAGAACCAATGAAGTTGCCAGATTACAAGGAATTTGCGATCGACGTTAAGACCCCAGGTGCTACTCAAGCACAGGATATGTTAGTTTGGTCTGAATGGGTTGCTGAAGCGATGAAGCTCAACCCGAACAATTTCCGTGCATTTGGTCCTGATGAAACGAAGTCTAACCGGTTGTACGCTGCTTTGGATGAAGGTAAGCGTCAATGGATGGAAGACATTAAGGAACCTAATGACGAAAACATGGCCCATCAAGGTCGGATCATTGATTCTCAATTGTCTGAACACCAAGCTGAAGGCTGGTTGGAAGGTTACGTCCTCACTGGTCGTCACGGCTTCTTCGCCACTTATGAATCATTTGGCCGGGTCGTTGACTCAATGTTGACCCAACACATGAAGTGGTTGCGTAAAGCCGCTGAACAACAATGGCGGAACCAATACCCATCATTAAACTTCGTGGATACGTCAACTGTCTTCCAGCAAGACCATAACGGCTACACCCACCAAGATCCAGGGATGCTGACTCACTTGGCTGAAAAGAAGCCAGAGTTTATCCGTGAATACTTGCCAGGTGACGCCAACACCTTGTTGGCCGTTGCTAACGTGGCCTTCGCAAGTTACGAAAAGATCAACTTGCTGGTTACGTCAAAGCACCCACGTCCACAATGGTTCTCAATTGATGAAGCCACTAACTTGGTTAACAACGGGTTAGGCTACATTGACTGGGCTTCAACTGACCAAGGTGCCGAACCAGACATCGTCTTCGCTGCCGCTGGTAGTGAACCAACTTGGGAAGTCTTCGCCGCCGTTTCATTGTTACACGACGAATTCCCAGACATGAAGATTCGGGTTATCAACGTGGTCGACCTCTTGAAGCTTCGTTCACCTAAGAACGACCCTCGTGGCTTAACTGACGATGAATTCGATCGTTACTTCACTGTCGACAAGCCAGTGATCTTTGCCTTCCACGGCTTCGAAGACTTAGTTAAGGACATCTTCTTCGATCGTCACAACCACAACTTGCACGTCCACGGTTACCGTGAAAACGGTGATATCACCACACCATTCGACATGCGGGTCTTGAACGAACTCGACCGGTTCCACTTGGCCAAGGATGCTGTCTTGAGCATTCCTGACTACGCGGTTAAGGGCGCTTACTTCGCTCAACGGATGGACGACATGGTTGCTAAGCACAATGCCTACATTCGTGAAAACGGGACCGACTTACCAGAAGTTAATAACTGGAAGTGGCAACCACTTAAGTAATTTAACTGTTAATGTGTTATGCGAAAATCCTCGACAATTTTGTCGGGGATTTTTTGTTTTACCTAGTGTAAACGTTCTTTGGTTTAGTTTGCGAAGTGCGCTGATTTGCGTAATCTATCGATTCCGGTAGCCGGCTAGGTTCCTGCTGTGGGGCCGGCCTGAGCCGAAGAGCGGTCTCAGGCTCGAATTGAAGCCTCGCCAAAACCCGCGCGAGTCTTCAATTCGTCCCCGATAATTGGCGGTTGTTGGGAAAGCACCACCAACCACCAATTATCGCGACACAGCATCCACCTAACCGGCTACCTACATCTTACATGATGCCGTTCGGGACTATTGCAGAGCATCTCAAGCGATAAATTGAACTGTTTGCTGCAAAATTGTTACGCCTGACGTTGATTTAACAACTGTTAAAATTGATCAGCGGTTAATGTTTCATCTTCGTAATGGCGAACGTTAAGTTATTTTGAACGTTGACTCAACATGCTTGAGCATATTGTTGACGCAATACAGTAACGTTATCGTTCAGCACATTACTGAGATGTTCGCTAATTATCATCGTGCGACAGTTTGGCCTTCATAATAAATTTTCGGGAGTGCGGTCTCGATGCCGACAACGCACAAACAAGAGGTCGGTCTGAAAATTGGGCTCAGCCGTGTCCACGACGTTCCAGCCCAAATTTTCAGGCCGGCCGGCTGTGCCCACACCCATAATCAACGCACCAACGAAAACAAATAGTACAAACAAAATTATTTAGTTAGTTTCAGTTGACAAGAACTAACTAAATAACTATACTCTATTTTGTTAGTTAGCAGAAACGAATCCTAACTAAATACTAAACGATAATTCGAGGTACTTAACCATGACCCATGATTCTCAAGAATTGATTCAATTGTTTGGCCGTTTATTCCAGCAACGGACGTTTATGAGCGCAGTGTTGCGCACCAGTAAATTTGATCAGCATCAGCCTAACCGGGGACAGATTCGGGTGTTGCAACTGTTGTCCGAACATGAACAGTTGACGAACTCGGACATTGTGGACGAGCTTGATATTCGACCTAGTTCAGCCAGCGCGCTGGTTAGCAAGCTAGAAGATGGCGGGTTGATTGAGCGGCACGATTCAGAAGAAGACAAGCGGGTGATGTTGATTTCACTCACTGAAAAGGGACGCAACTTTATTTCGGCGGCGCAGTCGTTGAAGGATGGCGTTTCTGAATCGCTATTTGACTCACTTTCCAGTGAAGAACAACAACAGTTAGCTGGGACGTTACGGAAGTTACTGGCTGACTTAGATGAGAAAATGCCAAACTGGCCAGATCACAAGCAACTTCACGATTACTTTAACCACCATCATGATTTCGGTGGTGACTTCGGTCGATTCGGGTTCTTCCGAAACGACCGGCGGGATAACGATTAGTAAAGAAGGCGTATGAGATGAGAGAGATGCAGGGGCGGCCACAGACTAAAGGTGGCACGCGTGAGAAATTTAACTTTAAGCAGTTTGTTCAATTGATGATCCACATCAAACCGCATTTTTGGCAACTTGGCGTTGGCTTGGGGTTGGGGTTGATTGCCACCATCGTGCAGTTGTTGGTACCGCAGTTTGCGAAGAACCTGATCAATCAACTTGGTCATCAGCTTAATTCAGGGTTAGTGATCACGTTGATCGTGGCTTTTGTCCTGAGTGCACTGGTGAGTGCTGTATCGGGGAGTGTGTTAGGATTCTTCGGTGAAGACGTTGTTAACAAGTTACGGCAGTTCTTATGGGATAAGGTTTTAAAATTACCAGTCGGGTATTTTACCGAAGTGCGTTCCGGCGAAGTTGCTTCGCGGCTCGTCAACGATACGTCTCAGGTAAAGGATCTGTTGGCCAATTCCGTGCCTAGCATGGTGACCTCGATCCTCCAGTTGGTGGGGGCGTTGATCTTGATGCTGTTCATGGACTGGAAGATGACGCTGATTATGTTCATCGCGGTGCCGTTAGTGGTGCTAGTGATCATGCCGGTGGCAGTACAGTCGCATAAAATCGCCCATGCTCGGCAGGATGCGCTGGCTGACTTTAACGGGGAAGCCAGTGAAATGTTAAGTGACATTCAGTTGGTCAAATCCTCAACGGCTGAGACGGTTGAACGCGAAGCCGGCCACACTAAAATCAAGCGGTTATACCAAATCGGCTTGAAGGAAGCCATTTATGATTCCATTGCCTCACCAATCATGCAAATGGTAATGATGGCACTGGTGATTGGCATGCTGATCTACGGTGCCAGTCGAGTAGCAGCGGGCAGCATGACCTTTGGGACGCTGATTTCCTTCTTAATGTACCTGATTCAACTGATTGGCCCATTCGCAACGTTAGGCCGGTTCTTCTCGGACCTCGCCAAGGCCAGTGGGTCAACGGCCCGGATCCAAGAACTGTTAAATGCCCCCGAAGAAGACCAAACTTCCGGCGAATTCGTTCAAGCTGACGGCCAAACGTTGACGGTCGACCACGTTGATTTTAGTTATGCAGATAGTGCGCCGATTCTAAAGGACGTGTCCTTTGAAGCGAAACCCAACAGTGTTGTGGCGTTTGCGGGGCCTTCCGGTGGTGGTAAGTCAACCATCTTTAAGTTATTGGAACGCTTCTACGATCCAACTAGCGGGACGATTAAAATCGGTGATACGGTGGTCAGTCAACTGAACCTCAACGACTGGCGTCAACAGATCGGCCTCGTTAGCCAAGATGCAACGATTATGGCCGGAACGATTCGCTACAACCTGACGTACGGGTTGAAGGGTGATTACACGGATGATCAACTTTGGCAGGTGCTTGAAATGGCCTACGCTAAAGACTTCGTTGCCGATATGGCTGATGGGCTTGAAACGCAGGTTGGTGAACGTGGCGTGAAACTGTCTGGCGGTCAGCGGCAACGAATCGCGATTGCGCGGGCGTTCCTACGTGATCCAAAGATTTTGATGTTAGACGAAGCCACGGCTAGCTTGGACTCTGAATCTGAAATGATGGTTCAAAAAGCGTTAGAGAAGTTGATGCACAATCGAACCACGTTGGTGATCGCGCACCGGTTAAGCACAATCGTGGATGCTAATCAGATCTACTTTATCGAGCATGGTCGAGTTAGTGGACACGGGACGCATACGGAACTATTGAAGAAACATTCGTTGTACCGGGAGTACGTGGAGAATCAGATGCAGGGCGCGTTTAAATAAACCTTAAAGAGCACCCTAGCAATTACTGCCTAGGGTGCTCTTTGTGTCAAACTTTAATACGATGACTTATTTAGTTGGTTGAGCAGTTACTTTAAGTGTCAGGGTGCCACCAACTTTTAAGGTGGATTGACCGGTACCGGATGTATCGATGATATCATAACCATCAGGACCTACTGAACTAGCGCCAGTCCAAACTTTAGCTAAATTAGTAAGGACGTTTTTTAGAAGTACGCCCTTTTTAAGCGTTGCACCGGACTTGAGATAGCTGTTTGGAATGATCCATTGCGCAGTTTTAACAGTTGCACCGGTATTATCATCAACAAAGTTAAAGGTAATACTATTGTTGCTGGTAGCCGTTGTTAAACTGTTAGTGTTAGTTGCAGTTGAAAGACTGCCCTTAGTTAAATATCCGCGCCAAACATAACCACGAACAGAGTTGGATGCATTTTCAACATAGTAGAAAATACCGGTCTTCTTACCGTTGGTTAGTTTCACACTCTTTTGAACATACCAAGTTGTTTTAGGGTAATTTTTCAAGTTATGCAGCTTTTTGGTAATCGTGCTATTCCACATATAAACAGATTTGGTGGCATTCTTCGCATGATAAGCTGGCGTAGTGCTGTAGTAACTCTTAGTCTTGACGGTCCGATAAGCGGTGCTAGCATCGGCGTTGGTTTGTTGAGTTGTAAAACCGATACCTAGTGCTAAGGCGCTGAAGGCGAGACCTTTGATGAGTGTTTTATTCAATGTTGGATGTCCTTCTTTCGATAAAAACGAATTGATTACGATGTGTTAATTTGAAACACGTTCATCATAGCATCTATTTTTTTTTCAAAAATAATGCGGAGGATAACCGCTTTCAATTTGATTAGGTAAGTTCTCTAATCTCTGCTAAACTTAAGGCAACAAAGACGATTCAATTGGGGGCGATCAGGTGTTAGCGATACAGGAACTTTCCAAACGTTTCGGGGATTTGCAGGCGTTGCAAAAGATTTCGTTTTCGGTTCAAAAGGGTGAGATCATGGGATTGATTGGTCAAAATGGGGCTGGTAAATCGACCACCTTTCACAGTATTTTGAACTTTATTCACTACGATGGTCAGATTAGCTGGGATGATCATCAGATTGACGAGCGGGTATTCAATCAAATCGGTTACTTGCCGGAAGAGCGGAGTTTGATGCCGAAGATGACGGTGGAACAGCAAATTTTGTATTTAGCCCGACTAAAGGGGCAATCGGCTCGGAAAATCAAACCTGAGATTGACCGCTGGATGGCGCGGTTTGAAGTGAAGGGTAAACGGTCCGATAAAATTAAATCGCTGTCGAAGGGGAACCAGCAGAAGGTGCAATTGATTTGTACGCTGATTCATCGGCCATCGTTGATCATTTTGGATGAACCGTTCAGTGGGTTGGATCCTGTGAACGAAGATTTACTGAAGCAGGCCATTTTGGATGCTAAACATCAGGGCGCAGCGATTATTTTTTCCAGCCATGACATGGGCAACGTTGAATCGGTGTGCGATCAGCTGGTGATGTTACGCAAGGGGCAGATGGTACTCAACGGTGAGATTCGGGCGTTGCGCGATCAATTTGGTAAAAATGAGATCTTTGTAACAACGGATTGGCGACCAGGTGATCTGGCCCAGTTGCCCCACGTGACGACCGTTGTGAACTTGTCGGCGAACCGTTACCTATTACGGGTGGATGATCCAGCAGCTGGTCCACTGATTTTTCAACGATTATCGAATGGCGAGTATCTGGAAGAGTTCAGTCAGCAGCCACCGACTTTAGATGAGATTTTCCGGTTGAAAGCGGGTGACGGGCGATGAAAAAACTATGGATCGTTACCGCGACAACGTATCTTCGCCAAGTGAAGTCTTGGAGCTTTGTGATTTTAGTGCTGTCACCATTTCTGATGATGGCCGTTTCGTTGGGTGTTGGTCTAGTGTCGGCTAATTCAGCGTCTAGTGGTAATCAAATTGCGGTGGTGGCGGATCAGCCGGCGTTGCGCCAAGCGTATTTGAAACAAACAGCGAAAAGCGATGTTAAGCGGTCGGTAACCACCGTTGCTGCGGCTAAAAAAGCGGTGAAGGCGGAGAAAATCAAAGGTTACGTGGTGTTGAAGTCGGGAACGCAGTTGGCAGCGACTTATCACGGCACTGACAGCCTCGATGCAACCGAAAAGGGCCAGCTAACCGGTGCGTTGACCCAACTTCAGACGCAGCAAAACGTTGCGCAGGCGAAGTTATCGAAGAAGCAGCTGCAAACGTTACAGCAACGGGTTGCCTTCAAAGAAGTTGTCCAGAAGAAGACCGGGTTAGCCAAAATCGCCAAAATGGCGTCGTTTTGGATCCTAGTCTTCATGGTATACATGATTTTGACGACCTACTCGTCAATCACCGCGCAGGAAATTGCGTCGGAAAAGGGCACCAAGGTAATGGAAATCGTCTTCTCAAGTACTACGGCGGCCAAATACTTCTGTGGTAAAATCTTGGGCGTGTTGCTGGTCATTGCCACTCAACTTCTGGTGTACGTCCTTGGTGGTTGGGCGAGTCTGACGGTTGCGCGGCAACTGTCGTCAGCGAAACCGTTCTTTGACCAGTACGGGACATTGGTTGACAAGGTTGTTCATAATCTGGTGAGTGTGAACTTAGTATTCCTATTCTTAGGTGTCATCATCTACACGGTACTAGCGGCGTTTAGTGGTGCGCTGGTGGCGAAGGCGGAGGATGCGTCAAAGGCAGCGTACCCAGCGGTGTACTTGAGTATGATCGCGTTCTTCTCAACGTTCCCATTCCAAAGTAACGCGGATGCGCTGTTGGTCAAGGTGCTCTCGTACGTGCCGTTCTTCTCGTCGTACTTCATGCCGTTAAGGGTGATCAACGGTAACGTGAGCGTGACGGCGGTGGCCATTTCGTTGGGCATTTTAGCGTTAACCATTATCCTGATGGTGTGGTATATCAGTCGCATCTACAAGGGCTTGATCCTGCAGGCCGATGAGGGGAATTTTTGGCATCGGTTGAGGAGAGGGTTGAGTTATCGGTAGAGCGCGATAAAACTCGGTTAGGTCCCAGAATATAAGCCAATCAAAAACGTGAGTCCCAAGACCAGGACTCACGTTTTTGATTGGCTTATATGGCCGGGGCCTGAGTTTTGGCGCGCGTTCGGCGTGGTGGCCAGAAGGTGCAAAAGTAAGCAATCCCAAAATCTTTCAGAAACCCCAAGAAATATAATCTTCCACCAGCCGAAAATCAGTAGCCGGAAAGCGGTGCTTTTAACTCACCAATCACTTTGGAGCTTATGGCTTTTATGTCTCATACAGCTTATCCCGCAACTTCCCAACCCCACCAAGCAAATCCCTACCGCCCCAAATGCCCCCTTGATACAATAAAAATAAAAGGCGGTGACTCCCATGCGCGCTCACGCTAAAAGCCTCTCTTTCAGCAGTGTCCTTCTATTAGGCGTCAACGGCATTATCGGTTCCGGAATCTTTCTACTCCCTGGCAGCCTCTACCAGCAGGCGGGAAACTGGAGTGTCCTTCTCGTTATTTTGGCTGGTATAGCAACGACGTTAGTTGCGCTAAATTATGCGGTCTTGGCTTCGAAAATTGATGAAGATGGTGGGGCCTGGGTCTACGCAAATCGAGCGTTCGGACCGGCAGTGGGCTTTCAGATTGGTTGGTTGAGTTGGTTTCTGGGGGTCATTACGATCAGTGCGGAAATTGCAGCGTTTTTAACGACGCTAACGGATTTTATCCCGGCGTTACAGCAACGGACCTGGTACGTGGTGGTTGCGGTGGGATTGATTGGCATGTTAGCAATCATTAACTTATTTGGTCCGGGGACGATGTCAGTTGTAGATAACTTGGCGAGTGCCTTGAAGGTGCTACTACTTCTCGGGTTTATCATCGGTGGCGCCATGACGTTAGGGGCCCAGTTGCCGCCAGTAATCACCACACCCGCGACTCATGGTCAATGGATACTGGCTTTGACGACCTCGTTTTATATGTTTACGGGTTTTTCATTTTTGCCAACGGCGGCTAAAGAAATGCAGCGGGCTGAACGCAATTTGCCACGCGCGCTGTTACTAGTCATGTTAGTGGTCACAGTGATCTACAGCTTAGCATTGATCGTAACGATTGGCTTGCTTGGCCACCGATTGGCGGGAGAAACGTTACCCGTTGCGCTAGCCTTTGAACAGGTTGTGGGGCCAATTGGAAAAGTTGTGATTCTGGTTGGCATGTTGATCTCGATTCTTGGCGTTGCAGTAGCGGTATCGTTTGACACACCGGTTGGACTCGCGTCATTAGCAACGGAAAAGCAGTTGTTACCCGCGGTATTTGGTCGCCAAAATCGGTTTCAAGCACCGGTCGTGGCGGTGTTGGTGACTACTGGATTAGCGATGTTGTTGGTGGTGAGTGGTGATTACCTGTTCTTAGTGAATCTGATCGTGTTAGCGGCGTTCATTCAGTATCTGGTCACCATTCTAGCAAGTTTTAAACTTCGCCGTGATCAAACGTTGCCCACGGGAATGCGCTTATGGGGTGGTCAGTTGGTGCCGGTTTTAGCCTTAGGAATCGTGGTCGGCATCATGCTTAGCTTTCAGCTTCAAACGTACTTGATTGCTGGTGGGGTGGTGGTCAGCGGTATCGTGATCTACTGGCTTGACCGGCATCAACATCCTCACTGAGTGACCTCAAACGCCCGAAAACTATCCGGCACCGGCGCCACCAACCGCACTTCTGCAAACGAAAACGGCAAAGGCAACTTCAACTGCCAACTATGCAATAACAGCCGCTGTTGCCGTGCATCGTGGGCGTACAGCGGGTCGCCAACGATTGGATGACCCAACGCAGAGAGATGCACCCGAATCTGGTGTGTTCGCCCGGTTTGAAGCCGAATGGCAACGAGGGTCGCGGTTTCGGTCCGCTGAATCACTTGGTAGTGGGTAATCGCTGACTGGGCGTGTTCACCATCGACCGCCGTTTTCGCTGATCTTCAAGGTCACGTCCAATTGGTAACGCAATCGTACCGTGTCGCTGTTGAAGCGACCGTGGACCCAAGTCAAATAAGTACGTTGAACCTGCTTTTCCTTGATTGCGCGGACGAGGGGTGGCACCACGGCGGGATTTTTGGCGATCAGTAGTGCCCCGCTAGTTTCTTGATCCAAGCGGTTTAAAATGTAGGGCTGCTGGCCCTTTGGTTCAAGGTAGGCGGCCACGTGGTTGAGGGTGGTGCCGACTTCACCCGGTTGGTTGGGGTGGGTTTTGCTACCCGGTGTTTTGTTGACGACCAGTAAGTCGGCCGTTTCGTACAGGACGGCTACCGTGGCGGCGCTATCGGGATCGACGTTGCTGAAGGGATGGTCGAAGTCTTCCGGCACAAAGGTGAGTTGAAGTCGATCACCTGCAAGGACATCGAAGTTAACGGGTCGGTAACTGCCATTGACCAGCACCCGTTGCCCGCGCTTTAAACTGAAAACGAGATGTTTAGGTAACCACCAGTCCTGCGTCAGTAGTTGTCGAAGGGGTTTGGCGGTGAAATCGGCTGGGAGGGTTGCCGTGAGTTGCCACTGGGTCATTTAAATCACCTCCCGTTTGACCGAAAAGCCATAGTGGGGCATGTCGATGCCGTAATAGTGTTTGATGGTAACGCCCCGAACCAGCATCCCGTTGCGAATGGCAACGTTCATGGACGCAAAATTATTGTCGCGGATGATCGACCACACTTCTGGTACGTGCAACGTATCAAAAGCGTACTGTTTCGCACCTTGAGCGGCCTCAATCGCATAGCCTTGATGCCAGTAATCGCGTTGTAGCAAATAGCCGATTTCGACAACGGATTGGCCGTTAAAGTTCTGGTTGGTCAGGCCACATTGGCCGATGAACTGACCATCGGTTTTGCAAATCAGCGCCCACAAGCCGTAGCCGTCTTCTTGATAGCGACGTAGATTGTTGTTCAGCCAATCCGTCACTTCTTGGTCGCTAAAAGCGTGCGCGTAGGCGGCCATGGCGATGGGGTCTTGAAGGGTGTTGCTTAGCACTGGGATATCAGCTGAGGTAAGTGGTCGAACGATGAGACGCTCGGTGCTGTAAATGGGGGACATGAGAGAGCTCCTTTTTTGGTAGATTGAGGACGGTAGTTTCTATATATATGTAAGTTAAAACGCATGCTGATCCTAACTGGAATCGGCCATGGCGTTTAGAGGTAATTTTAAATTACTGTTTGTTTAACTTTGACAATTCGGCTGGCTTAACGATTAAAACGTCGCAGACAGCGGAACGGCTGACGTAGTTGGTTACGGAGCCGATCATTAACCGTTCAACGGCGGTCAGACCGGTTGAGCCAATGACGATCAGTTGGGTGTCATGGTCAGCTGGGAATTCCCGGGCGATAACGGGCTTTGGGTTCCCAAAACGCACGTGAATGTCAACGGACTTCACGCCAGCGTCTAAGGCCTTTTGTTTCAATTCGGTCAAGCGCGCTTGGACGTCTTCGGAAAGCTTGTAGATGACATCGCCACTCACAGCGCCCCCGTAAGTGTCACTAAACTGATTTACTTCTAGCACGTTCAGGATATCCAAATGGGTATCGTTTAACTTTGCAACTTCGATTGCTTTATCTAACACCGGATCGGTGGCTTTTGATCCATCAACTGGTGCGAGAATGTTTTGATATTGTTGGTCCATATACGCCACTCCCTCACTTATTATAAGTTTCAAGTTGAAGCTTGTCTCGTAAGCACGCCATGGTCTTGCCCAACGTTGATAACCACTTGTACTTCACCTTCTATTTTAACATAAACTATAAAATACCATTAAGAAAAAAGTAGTTTCCGCCCGTTTTTCTGAAAAAAGATTGAGCTATAATCCCGGTTAAATTAGGATTTATCCTCATTTATTTCACAAATACCAGCCAGAAGCACGGATTAAAGCGGTTTCTTTTTGCACAAATTGTTGTAAAATCGACAGTAAGACGTGTCGTCATTGTGGCGTTAAGTGACGTAGATTGGTCAAGCCATGCGAAATTGACGACGGACGCTAATGAAAACGAGTCACACTAAATCGCAGAGAGAAGGACGTTTGATGTACTACTACAACATGGCCTCACATGATATTGGGTATAATTTGGCTACTGAACAGTATTTAATGGACGACAAGGACTTTGACGAACCGCTGTTATTGTTTTACTACCAGAATCCGTGCATCATTGTCGGTCGGAACCAAAACACGCTGGAAGAAATTAATCAAGAATATATCGCGGAGCATAACATTCAAGTGACGCGGCGATTATCCGGTGGTGGGGCGGTTTACGATGATCTCGGCAACGTGTCGTTTAGCTTTGTGGTGGATCGTGATGATGAGCGATTTGGCGATTTCAAAGCGTTTACGAAACCCATCGTGGATGCGCTACGTGATATGGGTGCTACGGGGATCGAAGTTTCTGGCCGAAATGATATTCTGGTCAACGGCAAGAAGTTTTCTGGCAACGCAATGTACGTGAAGAACGGCAAGATGTTCTCCCACGGCACGCTGATGTTTGACGTTGACCAGAGCGTGATTGGCCATGCGCTGAACGTGCCAAAGGATAAAATGGCTTCGAAGGGCATCAAATCGGTGCGGTCGCGGGTCACAAACTTGAAACCATACCTGAAACCGGAGTATCAAAACCTCACGATTGCGGAGTTCCGCGATACGATTTTGAAGAAGGTTTACGGTGTCGATAGTTTAGATGAGATTAAAGATAAGGCCTACGTTTTAACGGATGACGATAAGGCGCACATTAAAACCCTGTACGATAACTACTATAATAACTGGGACTGGGTCTACGGCACCTCACCGGAGTTCACGGTCAAGAAACGGCAGCATTTTGCAGCGGGGACCATCGACGCTCGGGTGTTAGTTGAACGGGGCCGGATTAAGACCATCACGTTCTTCGGCGATTTCTTTGGTGAAAAGGATGCGAAAGAATTAGCCGAAAAGCTAAAAGGCGTTCGCTACGACCAACCCTCATTACGTGAAGCGCTAAAGGACATTGATACCACCCAGTACTTCTCCGGCATCGATGTCGATACCTTCGTTCAGTTACTCGGCTAGCTTGCGCAATAGGCTACAAGCGAGTGGCTGTAACCGATTACATGAATGTGGTAAACTAGAAAATGGTTACATGATTGGTTATCATATTTGAAGGGAAGTTTGGGATATGCGCTACGTTTCAATGAAAGCTCATGATATTGGTCGGAACTTGGCCACTGAGCAGTATTTGATGAACAACAAGGATTTTGGGGAACCATTAGTCCTGTTCTATTACGAAAAACCCTGCATTATTGTGGGGCGCAACCAAAACACACTAGAAGAGATTAATCAAAAATACGTGGAGGAAAACGGCATCACCGTTACCCGTCGGCTTTCCGGCGGTGGGGCGGTCTACCAAGACCTCGGCAACCTGTGCTTTAGCTTTGTGCTAGATAGCGATTCCGAACAATTTGGTGACTTCAAGTCTTTCGTTCAACCCATCGTTGATGCGTTACACGATATGGGTGCGACTGGCGTTGAGGTTTCGGGTCGTAACGATATCTTAGTAGACGGCAAGAAGTTCTCAGGCAACGCTATGTACACGAAGAACGGCAAGACGTTCTCTCACGGGACGTTGATGTTGGACGTTGACCAAGGCGTGATTGCGGATGCTTTGAACGTGCCAGAAGACAAGATCAAGTCAAAGGGCATTAAGTCCGTGCGGTCACGGGTCACTAACTTGAAGCCATACTTGGCACCAGAATACCAAAACATTACGGTTCCTGAATTCCGGGACATCTTGTTGAAGGAATTGTTCCACGTGGACAGCCTAGATGAGATCAAGGATCAAGAATACGTAGTCACCCCCGAAGACCAAGTTGAAATCGACAAGATCTACGAAGAATACTACAACAACTGGGACTGGGTTTACGGGACTTCACCAGAGTTCACCGTTAAGAAACGTAAGCACTTTACCTCTGGGACAATTGATGCCCGGATCTTAGTTGATCAAGGTAAAATTTCACAGATCAAGTTCTTCGGCGACTTCTTCGGCCCTAAGGACGCCAGCGAACTCGCTGACACCCTGACTGGTATTCGCTACGATAGCGAACATTTGACTGAAGCTTTGGCTGATGTTGATACGAGCCAGTACTTTATGGGCATTGAAAAGACCGATTTGGTTGACTTGTTAGCTTAATTGAACTGAACACTTAAACGCACTGTCGTTTTGACAGTGCGTTTTTTTGCTGTCGCTCGTGTCCAGCGTAAGTGTGCGGAGCGAGACGGGTTGAGAGCAGTGTGCAAGGCGACATCGGTGAAGGCGCCCGGGCCTGGCGTTTTTACCGATGTCGCCTTGCATGCAGCTCTCAGTCTCGCGCAGCACCATTCGGCGTGGTGGCCAGAAAGCGCGTGGTTGACAAGTTTTCACAACTTCAGGAACCCTAGAAATGACAGTTTAAGTGACGCCGAATTTTGTAGTCTGAGAGCGCTGATTTTTATGCGGCTTTGGCGAGCGAAGCGACGACAAACAGTCAACACCCCAATCGTACCCAACCCTTACGCTGGACACAAACGTTAGCATGTGAAGTAAATAAGAATCTAATTGTTTTTACGCTATCGCTTCAAGAACTATGCTACAATTTTGAGAGATGATCAGGAAACCTGGTCGAGTGGCGAATAAGGGCTGCTGGAGAGTTGATTGAAGTGAATAAAGGAGTTTTCACATGTTAAAGAAGCAACTGATTTCCTTGGGAATAGTGTCATGGGCGCTGTTTTCAGTGATTAACTTGGTGATGTCGTCCAAACTGGCGGCATTTGGCCATACGATTCAAGCGGGAAGCATCGTTAAATCATTGGTGATTTCGGTGATCTTGTACGCAGTGCCGATGGTGATCGGTGCGTTAGGACAGAACTGGGGGTACTACGTGCTGGGACTAGTGATCATGGTCTACTCGCTGGGACTGGTCAATGGTATACTGGCGGTGTGGGGTCAAAGTCACGCCTCGCTGGGGATTCGCGCAATACTCGTTCTTGTGGGTTGTGGCGCCGTTGCATTTAACTTCTACTGGTTAACGGTGGCGTTCAAATACCGTAAGCAACTCCAAAACAAGCGCGATGACGAACTATTAAAGAAACTCAATCAAAACAAGTAATCGAGGTCGATCATGGATATTTTAGTGAAGGATTTTATTGAACAAGTTGAAGCCGAAAGTTACACGCAAGCCGACTTTGACACGACCTTAGCCACCTTGACTAAGGATCCAGCAAAGGCGATTAAACCGGTAGTTAAAGCGTTAACGGACGCGGTTAAGACTAATCAACTGGCTGGCGTAGCGTTAACGGTGACGGATGCAGACATTGTGATTCGGCTTGAAACTAGCGTGATCAATTTGCCGTTGCAGTACGTTAATGCCATGAAGAAGATGTTATCTGATGATGAAACCTTAGCGGTCAACGTCTACAGTGTCATTGAATCACCCGACGTTAACGCGTCATCGTTACGAATCGATAAGGTAGCTTCCGTTGCCGATTTCGATGCCCACAATGCTGATATGGCAGGGGCCGTTGGGGACTGGATCACTGACCAATTAGCGCAAATCGAAGCTAATCAAAAGGCTGCAGCTGAAGCAGATGCCCAAACGGATAAAAAGGCGGCCGATTCAGACGAAGAAGCAACTGACTAGAATCCCTTCACATTATCCTTGAAGTATGGTACGATGGCTTTATGCGATGAGTCGAGAATGTCACGTCATCAGCAATGGTGATCTGCGCAAGCAGCTCGGTGACCTTTTTGCACGGCAGGCCGTTTACTCCGTCGGATATACGGAGGCCTTGGCTCAAAGGAAATGTGGATTTTTGAGAGCCCATTTAAGCAATTAAGTGGCCGTTGAGACACCTAGGATTTTTCCTGGGTGTCTTTTTTTGTACAGAGTGTGGAAAGAAGCGCCTAAAGACCGGAGCCTAAGGGCCACCCACCATAAACCCCGGGCTTGGGTTTATGGTGGGTGGTCCTTAGGTGCAGGTCTCTGCTTCTTGGAACACGTTTCGGCGTGGTAGCCAGAACACACAACTAAAATCAATCACAAAACCAACCAATCAACAAAACAGATCACTCAAAGCAACGCCGAAAACCGATGGCGCCGTAAGCGCACTCACTCAACCTCAAAAATACTTTGTGAAAGTCCCTTGACACTCATCAAGATTAGAGTTAAATTAGAAAATAATTTCAGGATTTCAATTAAATATGAGGCAACGATGAGAAGAGTAAACAAGACGGGTCCGCAAAGAGAGCTACGGTTGGTGAGAAGTAGTCGGCGCAAGTTGTTGAAGATGATCTCTGAGCTTGACCAGGGGTGGCAGTCTGCTACCTGGTCCGTTGGCAAACGATATCATGCGGAGTATCGCTGTATTTAGCGGTACTTGTCAAGATTTGAACTGTGAAGTTCAAGTAAATTTCAGGTGGTAACGCGAAACCCTCGTCCCGATTAACTCGGAACGGGGGTTTCTTTAGTTTCAAAACCAATTAGGTGGCGCGCCGCGGCTCGAAGCAGCTTAACGGCTGGTTCGTGGCAACTTCTAATTGTTGCGTGTCAACCGGGCCTTTTACCCATAAGCCACGCATCAAAATAAGCCAGACTTCGGAGGGAATTGAGTATGACAAAAGAACATATTGAAACGATTTTAGCACAAGCAGGGAACCGAACGGATGAAGCCAAAACAGGCTCCGTATCAACGCCACTTTACTTTTCAACGGCGTTTCGTCATGGTGGCTTAGGTCAATCGACCGGCTACGATTACGCGCGGGAATCAAACCCAACGCGAGACGTATTACAAGAAACGTTAGCGAAATTGGAAAACGGGGTTGCGGCCTTTGCGTTGAGTTCTGGGATGGCAGCCATTCAGTTGGTATTTTCACAATTCAAATCCAGTGACGAGATTATTGTTTCAGATGATTTATACGGTGGTTCCTTCCGGTTCTTTGACCTGTTGACCGATAACTACGGCATGACGTTCCACCTTTGGGACGGTCAAGATTTTGACCGCTTAAGCGCCTTAGTTTCGCGGGAACATGCCAAGGGGATCTGGCTTGAAACCCCATCTAACCCGACAATGAAGATTATCGATATTGCCAAAACAGCCTCGATCGCTCACGAACACGATGTTAAAGTGATCGTGGATAACACCTTCTACACGCCATTATTACAACAACCATTGAACGAAGGGGCCGATTTAGTGGTTCACAGTGCCACTAAATACCTGAGTGGCCACAATGACATCTTGGCCGGTGCAGTGGTCTGCAAGTCAGAAGAGGACGCTGAATGGCTTGACCGCAACTTGATGACCACTGGGGCCAATTTAGATCCCTTTGACTGTTGGCTCCTGTTGAGAAGTTTGAAGACCTTACCATTGCGGTTGGCACAACACGAACGCAACGCCAAAGCCATTGTTGAAGCGCTTGAAGCCAACGATGCTGTCGATAAAGTGTTATATCCCGGTCACGGCGGCATGATCAGTTTCTACGTCCACGATGAGGACTGGGTTGATTCGATCCTGCAACACCTCAACATCATTTCGTTTGCTGAAAGTTTGGGCGGCGTCGAAAGTCTATTGACCGTCCCAGCCATCCAAACCCACGCTGATTTGACCGAAGAAGAACGCCAAGCTAAGCACATTACGAAGAGCTTGTTGCGGTTATCCGTTGGCCTTGAAAACAGCGACGATTTAATTGACGATTTAAACCAAGCCATTGAAGCTGCGACTGTCAAAGCCGCCACGAAGTAAGGAGGAATTGCCCATGACCCAAGAATTTTCAGACGCCACTAAGGTGATCAAAACCACAACCAAACCCGATCCAGCAACGGGCGCATTGAACCCACCAATCCAATTGTCATCCACGTTTGCGCAACCAGATTTGGACCATTTTGGCAAATACGACTATACCCGTAGCGGCAACCCCACTCGTGACGTGCTAGAAGATAGCATCGCTGCCCTTGAACACGGGACGCGCGGCTTTGCGTTTGCGACCGGAATGGCTGCAATTTCAACGGCTTTCTTAACGTTGCATCAAGGCGACCACGTCATCGTTACTAACGACGTTTACGGCGGGACGTTCCGCTTAGTGACGCAACTCTTGCCAAACTACGGCATCGACTATACATTCGTTGACTGTAATGATCCAGAAGCGCTGAAGGCTGCCTTTACGCCGAAGACGAAAGTGGTTTACATTGAAACCCCAGCTAACCCAACGTTGAAAGTGACCGACATTAAGCAAGTTGTTCGTATTACTCACGAACACGATGCGTTGGTCTTTGCGGATAACACGTTCATGACGCCGATTTTCCAGAAGCCATTGGACTTGGGTGTTGATTTAGTCCTCCATAGTGGGACCAAGTTCTTAGCGGGCCATTCTGATATTTTGGCCGGCTTAATCGTGACGAAGACCAAGGAATTGGGTGATGCAGTTTACTTCATTCAAAACGCCATGGGTGCCACACTCGGTATTAGCGATTGCTGGTTACTGCTTCGCGGCATCAAGACGCTGGGGGTTCGGGTCAAAGCCGAAGCTGAAAGTGCGCTCGAATTAGCCAAATGGTTCCAAGAACAAGCCATTGTCGAAGGCGTCAACTATCCTGGTTTAACGGATTTTGAGGGTCACGACATTCAATTCAGCCAAGCGACATCTGGCGGGGCGGTTCTTTCCTTTGATATTGGGTCAGAAGACAACGTCCGTAAACTGGTCAAAGAGCTGAAGATTCCGGTCTTCTCCGTTTCCCTTGGGGCAGTGGAAACCATCTTATCCTACCCACCAAAGATGTCACACGCCGAATTATCAGCGGATGAACGTCACGAACGGGGTATCTCTGATGGCCTATTACGGCTTTCCGTTGGGGTTGAAGATGTTGACGATTTGAAGGCGGACTTTAAGCAGGCCTTTGAGAAGATTGAAGCGGCTAATTTAGTAAGATAAACATCAGTAGAATTAAATTAAACGATGGACATCAAGCAGTAGCGCTTGCGTTAAGCGCTACTGCTTGATGTTTTTTTGCTTGACTTAGAGTTGCCTCTAAGTTGTTTAATAGAAGTTAACTTAAACTTCGGAGGATACAAACATGCAAGACTTTAAATTTCATAACCCAACTGATATTCGGTTTGGTCGCAATCACATTGATGCCGAATTACACGATGCCGTTGCCCAATTTGGGAACAACGTGCTGTTCGTTTATGGTGGCCAATCAATCAAAAAATCAGGCCTTTATGATCGCGTAAAGGGGTTACTAGCAGACCTTAACATCGTTGAATTAGGTGGCGTTGAACCTAACCCTAAACTAGCTTCGGTTCAAGAAGGGCAACGTTTAGCCAAGGAACATGATATTGACGTTATCCTAGCCGTTGGTGGCGGTTCCGTCGTCGATGCCAGCAAGGTGATCGGTTCGGCCAAGTTCTACGAAGGTGATCCTTGGGACCTCGTGATCAAGGCGAACGGCGCTGATCGAAACGTCTTACCACAAGTTCCCATTGTGGACATCCTCACGTTATCCGCAACTGGCACGGAAATGAACTTTGGTTCAGTGATCACCAACCCAGAAACTCACGAAAAATACGGCACCCAAGGTCCCAACTCCCCAGCCGTATCGTTCTTAGATCCTGAACTCACTGAAACCGTGCCCGCTCGGCAAACGGCTGCTGGCTCAATTGATATTTTTAGCCATTTGACCGAACAGTATTTTGACCGTGACGATGCAAACGATGCGTCTAAGGGGATGATCGAAGCTGATGCGGGCAGTTATTAAGTGGGCGCCGTGGCCATTGCGGACCCAACCAACTACGATGCCCGGGCTAACTTGATGTGGACGGCGACGATGGCCTTGAACGGGCTAGTTGGTGCGGCCAATGAGGGTGGCTGGACAGTTCACGCTTTGGAACATGAATTGTCAGCCTACTACGATATCACCCACGGTATCGGATTGGGCATTCTAACGCCTCGTTGGATGGACTGGGTGTTGGAAGATAAGAGTACGGTAGCGTTGTTTGCACGATTTGCTCGGAACGTCTGGGCGTTAAGCGGTGACGATGACGCACAGCTTGCCCGGGATGCAGTTCAAAAGACCTATGACTGGATTGCGTCATTGGGGGCTGAAATGACGTTGCCAGAAGTTGGTATTAAAGACGACACTTACTTTGAGGCCATGGCAGCGAACGCCGTTGATCATGGTAAGTTGATCAAGCGGGGATACGTTCCCGTAACGCCAGCGGATGCACAACGGATCTATCGAGACTCGTTAGTGGCATTTCGAGGCGCTAATAACTAAATCATAAACAAACGCAAGCCCCCAAAATTGTCGGTAAAATGACAGTTTTGGGGGCTTGCGTTTGTTTATGGAAAGGGCTTGTCAGCGGTATCAACGGCATGATATGATTTAACCAACTAATGCGAACGTATGTTTAGGGGTGGATAACTTGAAAAAGCGTAATTGGTGGTTACTAATGGGGATCGTGCTGGGGATTGTCGGTATTGCTGGCTGGCAAGCGCCATCAGCACAGGCGGCGTCCGTGAAGGTCTTGAAGAAGAAGGCGTACAGTGATTTAGCGATGCACGCTAAAACCACTAAAACGGCCTATATGTGGGATTTGAAGCACAGCAAGCATATTCATAATTTAAAGAATTACCCGAAAACCACGTGGTACTTATCTAAGAGTTATAAGCTGCGAATCGGCAAGACCACGGGCATCTACTACCGCGTGAAGAATAACACCGGTAAGATTGAAGGCCTGGTTTGGCGAGATTACCTGACTAAGGGCGATAACCCGAATGATGCGTTGGCTAAGAACCCACTGGTCAAGTCATATGGTGGCGGTTTAGCGGGTATCAAATCGGCTCGTGAGGCGGCTAAGTTGCAAGTCGATATCTTAGCCCTGTTCCCCGGGACGATTCTGAATGACCAGTATACGACGGATGCCCGGAATGATTTAAACGCGGGGATCAATCGCACGAACAACTACTCCGCAACCAATAAGAACAAGCAAGCGGTGGGCATCTTTTCGGCCTATAACTGGACTAAGACGACCAGTAAAACCGACTTCGTTAAACTGGTCAAGGCGGGTTTGGAGAACCAGGGTTATACCACGGCAAAACGGAATCAGTTTAAAGGGTATCAAATTGGTGTCTACGCTACGCCACATGGTTACGACAGTAATTACAAAAACTGGTTGAGTGGGTACGGCTCTTGGGGCATCTACCTAGTACCGACTCAAAACGCGTTGAACTAGAGTAGCCCAGCTAAAAAACTAGTTTCAAACTGACCGGGGCGTTGGAGGTACTGCTTGCCAAACTCGTCAATTAACCCGTGAAAATCCTGTGCCATTTCGAAGGTGAAGGATTGGGGTAGCGTGATTTGGCGTTGCAGGTGCTGATAAGTATCCGTGTGTTCATAGCCAAGGTGTTGGAATAGGCGTCGCGTGTAAGTGTCAGCGATAAACGCGGGTTGATCAAAGATGTAGACTAAAAACACATCGGCGGTTTCGTTACCAACGCCCGGTAGTTTAAGTAGCTGTTGACGCAGGGTTGCGCGATTGGTTTGCCAAATCTGGGCGTAATCCCAGTGCTGGTCATTGAACCACTGAAAGACGCTATGGAGCGCCTTGGCCTTGTTTTGATAGAACCCACTAGGTCGAATGAGGTCAACTAGTTCATCGTGACTAAGGGCTAAGAGGGCGTCAGCATCAAGCTTAGTAGTTCGTTTGAGGTTTTGCAGTGACTGGTCGGCGTTTTGCCAGTTCGTGTTTTGAACCAGAATCGCGCCAACGATAATGTCGCGTTTGGTTTCGGCTGGCCACCAACCCGAGGGACCCATATGGGTGAGCAGGGCTTGGTAGAGCCAATTGAGATCGATTGAAGTTGTGATAGGACATCTGCCTTTCAATTAGAATGCGTAATTCCAATTTAGCACAGTCCTCATTAAATGTCGGGAATTTGGATTGAACGAGGAGGAATTTTGATGACTAAAGTGATGTATCAAACAGTATCGTTATTGGACCAGCCGATGATTTTAGCGGCTAGTGATCAAGGGTTGTGTTTTGTCGGAACACCAGGTGCTGGCGTTGATGAACTGGCCGATTTTCAGTTAACGGCAGATCTTGTTCAGCAGGAAACGCCGATTTTAACGCAGGCGGCAACTGAATTACGGGAGTATTTGGCGGGCAACCGGCACCACTTTGATGTGCCGTTAGCGCCCGTTACGGGAACGGCGCTGCAACGACAGGTTTGGCATGCGTTAAGTCAACTGAATTACGGTGAAACCATTTCGTACAGTACCTTGGCTGACCGAGTTGAACACCCAACAGCAGTCCGGGCAGTGGCGACCGCGGTGGCTAAGAATCCGTTGATGATCGTGGTGCCGTGTCACCGAATTTTACGCAAGGATGGTAGCATCGGTCAGTTTCGGGGTGGTGTTTCTTTAAAGCGCCAACTATTAACGCTAGAATCTCGTTGACATCGCCCGTAAAAGGGTCAAAATAAGACTATGTAGGACTAAACGGAAGCGGGCGCAACAAGCGACTGATTTCCCAATGGAGGAACGACATGGTTACGATACGAGACATTGCGAAACGGGCTGGGGTGTCGGTGTCTACGGCATCACGGCACTCAATGATCACCCGAAAATCAGTATGAAAACGCGAAAGAAAATCAAACAACTCGCGGATGAAATGGGTTATCTGCCGAACTACAATGCCAAGACCCTGACGAACGGCGTCTCCAATGCGGTTAGTGTCGTTTTTCCACCGGGAGAGATGAGTACGTCGGCCAACCCATTTTACGTGGATCTGTTAATGGGTATTAATCAGCAACTACGGGCGTAACGGGGTGCTATCGGTTGCAATTGCGACGACCAGTGATGAACTGGTGCAAAACGTGGCCTCGTTAATCAGTCAGGGCCTCATTCGGTACTTTATTTTGCTGTATTCGAAACGCGATGATCCAGTGATTGCCTTGTTGAAGCAACAAGACGTTCGGTACGTGCTCGTTGGTGATCCTAATGAGGATGGCGAGGCGTACGTTAACAACGATAATCATCTTGCGGGTGAACGAGTTGGTGATTACTTGATCGATAAGTTTGACGTTCACCGGACGTTGTTTGTTGAATCAGAACCGAACTGGGATTTGAGCGCAAACGGCGGTTAGGCTTTCAGGCGTCGATGAAGCGCGCTGGCGTTGATGCTGAGGTGCTTAAACTGCCTAAGCAGAGTCAGCAACATTTGGATCAAGCCGTTGCCCAGTTTTTACGGACGCGGCAGACGTTGGACGGCATCGTGACGACGGATGATTTGCTGGGATTGATGATTTATCAGTTGATGTGGCAACTAGGTCATACGGTACCGTTAATCAGCTTTAACCGGAATAAGACGGGGATGCTGATGGGTGACCAAGTGCGGTTTGTTGAACTTTATCCGCAACAGATGGGTGAAGCGGCGGTTCGGGTACTGTTTAATGAGAGTCGCCAGTCGGAAGTGATTCCGTTTACGATTGAGCGTTAAAAAATTGAGGTTGTGAAAGTGGGACTACTCAGGCGTTTTGAGCTGAGGGGAATCCACTTTTTTAAAAAACTTTAGTGCAACCGGTTGCATTCTTTTGCAAACGGTTGCATAATAGGTCTCGTAGAAAGCGTTTGCAATCATCAAATTTGTTCGAGGAGGAATCAGAATGTCAGAATCTAGCACTGCTGACGCAACGCCGGTCGCAACCGAACCTAAAAAAGATTTGTTGCCCGCGTTGCCATCATCGACCATTTTCCTGATCAACTTCGGTTTTTTGGGTGTTCAGATGGCCTTCCAATTACAAAGTACCAACATGGGTCGGATCTTCCAAACCATTGGGCTGATCCTAATAACTTAGGCTTCTTCTTTATTTTACCGCCATTAGCCGGCATGATCGTCCAACCACTCGTTGGGTATTTCTCAGACCGGACTTGGTCACCAAAATTCGGTCGGCGAATCCCGTACCTGTTGATTGGGGCCATTATTGCCATGATCGTGATGTGTCTGTTACCAAATGCCGGGAGTTTTGGCTTCGGGTTCGCTTCGTTAGCCGCACTTTGGTTCGGCGCCATTTCACTGTTATTCATGGATCTATCGTCTAACATCGCCATGCAACCATTTAAGATGATGGTTGGTGACATGGTGAACGAAAAGCAAAAGGGGTTTGCTTACGCCATTCAAAGTTTCAGTTCTAACGCTGGGGCCTGTTGGCCAGCATCTTCCCGTTCGCGTTAACCGCACTTGGGTTAGCGAACACCGCTAAGAAGGGGACCGTTCCCCCATCGGTTGTTTGGTCATTTTACGCCGGTGCCATTATTCTGTTACTCTGCTGCTTGCTGACGGTCTTCCGGGTTAAGGAATACGACCCAGTGACCTACGCCAAGTACCACGGCATCGAAGACAACCAAGAAAAGAAGGGCATCTTCGCCGCTTTGAAGTCAGCCCCTAAAGTGTTCTGGACCGTTTCCGTTGTGCAATTCTTCTGCTGGATGGGCTTCCAATACCTTTGGACCTACGCAACTGGTGCCATTGCTTCCAACGTTTGGGGCGTTACCAACCCAACCAGCGCTGGTTACCAAGCTGCCGGGAACTGGTACGGTGTGATGTCAGCCGTTCAATCCATTGCGGCCGTTATCTGGGCCTTAGTTTTATCAAAGGTTAACAACAACCACCACAAGGCTTCTACTCCGCAAGTTTGATCATGGGGGCCGTTGGCTTCGGGTCAATCTTCTTCATTCATGATAAGTACACGTTGTTCATTTCCTTTGCCTTGATTGGTTGCGCTTGGGCTGCAATGAACGCCTTCCCATTCACGTTCTTGACCAACGCCATCGAAGATTCTGCCAACATGGGGACTTACTTAGGCTTGTTCAACAGTAGTATCTGTTTACCACAAATCGTGGCGTCAATTGCTAGTTTCGCCATTTTCCCACTGTTGGGCTCACACATGCCAACCATGTTGTTACTGTCCGGTATCTTCTTAGCAGTCGGCGCTGCCAGTGTTGGCATCGTCAAAGAAGTTTGGGCACGTAAGGCGGCTTAACCGTCAGCATTTTAGAGAAAGAGGTAGCTAAAAATGAAACAAACCTTTGAAATCACACCGTGGCACATTGTCACGCATAACTTTAACCCTGAAGATAAGCGTCTTCAGGAATCCATGACCAGTTTAGGTAATGGCAACATGGGGATGCGGGGATTCTTTGAAGAAGACTATTCCGGCGATACGTTGCCAGGCATCTATCTGGGCGGCGTTTGGTTCCCAGATAAGACCCGAGTGGGTTGGTGGAAGAACGGCTATCCTAAGTACTTTGGGAAAGTGATCAACGCCATCAATTTCATTAAGTTGAACGTGCTGATCAACGGTGAACCCGTTGACTTGGCGACGGACCAGTTCAGTAACTTTGCGTTGGATTTGGACATGCAACACTCACAGTTGACCCGGTCGTTTACGTTGACTAAGCAGGGTCGGCAAATTGGCTTTAAGTTTGAGCGGTTCATCAGTGCCGCTCAAAAGGAACTGGCCGTTATTCGCTTAACCGTAACGAACCAGAGCCAAGAGTCCGTTAACGTGACCTTCCGTTCAGCCTTGGATGCCGATGTTCAAAACGAAGATGCCAACTACGATGAACGGTTCTGGAACGTGTTAAAAACGGATCAAACCGCAACAACGGGTTCAATCGTTGCCATTACGAAGGAAAATCCCTTTGGCACACCCCGGTTTACCGTTGGCGTTCAGATGACGAACACCACGGATCTCACGGCCGGCGATGTGATCAAACCAAGCTCAAGCGCAGTTGTTAACCAGTTCAGTGGTGACCTTGCCCCTAACCAAAGCACCCAACTGACGAAGCACGTTGTTGTCGTGACCTCACGGGATTACGATAACCGCGCTGATTTGGAAACTGCGATGAAGACCTTGAGTAGCCAGGTTGCGATGAAGAGTTACGACGACCTATTTGCTGCCCACGAAAAGATTTGGGCCGACCGTTGGGAAAAGTCCGACGTTGAAATTGATGGTGACACGGGCGCTCAACAGGGGATTCGTTTCAACCTCTACCAGTTATTCTCAACCTATTATGGTGAAGATAGCCGGTTGAACATCGGGCCAAAAGGCTTTACGGGTGAAAAATACGGTGGCGCAACTTACTGGGACACCGAAGCCTTCGCCGTACCCGTTTACCTGGCATCACCGATCCGTCCGTGACGCGCAACTTGTTAATGTACCGGTACCAACAACTCGATGGCGCCTACGTTACGCCCGCGAACAGGGCCTCAAAGGGGCCTTGTACCCAATGGTGACCTTTGATGGGATCGAATGCCATAACGAATGGGAAATTACGTTTGAAGAAATTCACCGGAATGGTGATATTGCCTTCGCCATTTACAACTACACCCGTTACACCGGCGATACGAGTTACGTGCTTAACGAAGGTAGCAAAGTGCTCACCGAAATTTCGCGCTTCTGGGCTGATCGGGTTCACTTTAGCGAACGTAACCAGCAGTACATGATCCACGGCGTTACCGGACCGGATGAGTACGAAAACAACGTGGATAACAACTGGTACACCAACTATTTGGCGCAGTGGACGTTGAAATACACGTTGGAGATCCTGGATCAAGTTTCTGATGACGTCGCAGCTAAGTTAGCCGTGACGGATGGCGAAAAGAAGCAGTGGCAAGATATTGTCGATCGGATGTATTTGCCAGCTGACAAAGACTTAGGCATCTTTGTGCAGCACGACGGCTTCTTGGATAAGGACTTAAAACCAGTCTCAGCCATTCCAGCTGACCAACGGCCAATCAACCAAAACTGGTCGTGGGATAAAATCTTGCGCTCACCATACATCAAGCAAGGTGACGTGTTACAAGGTGTCTGGGACTTCATCGACGACTTCACACCGGCTCAAAAGAAAGCCAATTTCGACTTCTACGAACCACTGACCGTTCATGAATCGAGCTTGTCGGCGGCCATTCACTCGATTTTAGCTGCTGACTTGCACTACGAAGACAAAGCGGTTGAAATGTATGAACGGACTGCCCGGTTGGATCTGGACAACTACAACAACGATACCAGCGATGGCTTGCACATCACGTCCATGACTGGGAGCTGGCTGGCAATCGTCCAAGGCTTTGCCGGCATGCGGGTCCGCAATGACCAGTTACACTTTGCGCCATTCCTGCCAAAGAAGTGGAACAGCTACCAATTCCGGGTACTGTTCCGCGGTCGCTCGATCCAAGTTCGGGTCGATTCGACTGGCACGAAACTGACCTTGTTGTCTGGTGAACCTTTGACGGTTGATTTGGATGGCCAAGCGGTTGAACTTGCATAGTTGATTTAGTGAAAGTCCCTCAACGCGTTACTTGCGTTGAGGGACTTTTTACTGTCGGTTGTGTCCAGCGTAAGTGTGATTCGGTTTAGTTTGTGAAGTGCTGTGATTGGCTTAGACTGTCGATTCCGGTCAGCGACTAGGTTCCTGCTGTGGGGCCGGCCTGAGCCAAAAAGCGGTCTCAGTCCTCGAATTCAAGCCTTGCCAAAATCCGTGCGAGTCTTGAATTCGTCCCCGATAATTGGCGGTTGTCGGAAGTTCATCAACAACCACCAATTATCGCGACACAGCTTCCACCTAGTCGCTGACCGGAATCTCATATTGCGTAATTTGGCACTATCGCAGAACATCTCAAAATGCTCTGCACGGCAACATAGCATATCTGAATTGGCATAAACATGACGTGCAACTGATACGTTTCCGCATCGCGCAATCGTTGGTTCATGGCGGTTACTAAACATTGACCATAATTGCTTCTGCAGTTGTCGAGTTATCGTCTAACGTTGCCGGCACACAGTTTCGTCGACTTCAATATGTGACAGTCAACGGTTCTGGTTACCGACAGC
>NZ_BBAD01000017.1 GCF_001311075.1 Secundilactobacillus similis DSM 23365 = JCM 2765 | reverse complement strand
GAGACGTGCTTTTCCGGCTCAGAATCGTGCCCACGGCGTTCCAGCCCAAATTTTCTGACCGACCGGCTGTGCCCACAATATTATCCATGATTAACGCGCCGACGAAGCCAAGTTTCACAAACTTCGCACACTTACGCTGGACACAATCGACAGCAAAAAAGCGAGTTCAGTCAACAACAACAACCGAACTCGCTCATCATATTCATCTACCGGAGTGCCCGTTCCAAATTAATCATCTCAACCACACCATCCGCGCAATCGGCACCTTTATTACCACCCTTACCACCAGCACGATTAATGGCCTGATCCAGGTTATCAGTCGTCAACACGCCAAACATCACGGGTACCGGTCCATTCAGCGAAACGTCCGCTAACCCACTAGCCGTTTCAGAACAAACGTAATCGTAGTGAGACGTTTCACCGCGAACGACTGCACCCAGTGCGATGATGCCGTCAACACTACCCTTGCTTGCCAATAACTTCGTAATGCGTGGCAATTCCATCGCCCCGGGCACCGACATCACAGTAATATCATCTTCCACAATGCCGTATTTTTTCAACTGATCGATTGCGCCCGCCTGCAGCTTTTCAGTGACCAGCGCGTTAAACTGCGCTGTGACGATACCAATCTTAAGTCCCTTGCCGTCTCGTGTTCCGTTGATTACTGTCATCTTTAAATGACCTCCTTTAGCATGTGGTGAAATTTTTGCTTTTTCGTTTTTAAGTACGCTTCGTTTTCCGTGGTCACGCCGACTTCCAGTGATTGGCGTGCGTGAACGTGGATGCCTGCGCTTCTAATTGTTCGATTTTATCCGGGTTATTGGTCATCAAATCAACGTTGGTGACCCCTTTTTGTCGGAGAATGGCGGCAGCTAACCCGTAGTTCCGGTCATCCGCAGGTAAGCCCAACTTCAAGTTCGCTTCCACGGTGTCAAAGCCCTGCTCCTGCAACTTATAAGCCTTAAGTTTGTTAGCTAACCCGATGCCACGACCTTCTTGTCGCAAATACAACACGGCGCCACGGCCAGCCGCTTCGATTCGACGTAGTGCTTCATGCAGTTGCGCCCCGCAATCACAGCGCTTAGAGCCGAACACATCGCCAGTTAAGCATTCCGAATGCAGTCGTAGTAACACCGGCACATCACCACTTAAATCGCCCTTCGAGATCAGCAACGTGGGTTCCCCTTCGTCACTCGTCTTAAAGGCTTCCATCTTAAAATGACCGTAGTCCGTTGGTAAATCAACCGTGGTGATTGCATCAACCGTCTTCAACTGTCGGTAACGAATCAAGTCGCCAATCGTGATCATTTTGGTCTGAGTACCTTCCGCAAAGGCCTTTAAGTCCTTGCGCCGGGCCATCGTACCATCCTTCTTCAAAACTTCACAGATATAGGCCACCGGACTACCACCAGTCAACCGTGCTAAATCAACCGCAGCTTCAGTATGGCCGTCTCGTTCCAAAACACCATTCTCCCGGGCAATCAGTGGGAAAATATGTCCCGGGTGATAAAAGTCGTCGAAGGTACTATCGCCATTGGCCAACGCCGCAATCGTATCTGATCGATCAAACGCGGAAATCCCAGTGCTGGTGGTTCGGGCATCAACACTAACGGTAAACGCTGTTCCAAACGCATCGGTCGCATCGGACACCATCGGCTTTAATCCCAACCGCTCAGCAACGCCGGCGCTCATCGGCACACACAGTAACCCGCGAGCCTTAGTCACCATCCGGTTCACGTTCTCCGGCGTGACGTAATCAGCTAATCCCAACAGGTCACCCTCAGCCTCTCGATCCAGTGAATCCGCAACAATAATTAACTTGCCCTGCTTTAACTCATCAACAGCTGCTTCAATGGTGGAAATAACGTCTTGATCGATCATGCGCGTGTCCCTCCTGGTTGGTTTGCCACAATGTATTTGCCCAAAATATCCGTTTCAATGTTCACCCGGTCACCAAGTTCTCGGTCACCCAGCACGGTTTCGGCTAAGGTGAACGGAATTAAGCTGACTGAAAAATGCGTCTGGTCGGTTGCCGTAATCGTCAGGCTCACGCCATCGATTGCGATCGAGCCCTTCTCAACAATGTAGGGCGCATACTCAGCACTAAGTTCAAACGTCAATACGATGGCGTTTTGATCCGCTTGCTTAGCGGTCAACACGGCGGTGGTGTCCACGTGTCCCAACACAAAATGGCCGTCTAACCGAGCTGATGCCTGTAGCGCTGGCTCCAAATTGACCCGACTCCCCACTGCCAACGCCCCAAGGTTCGTGCGGCGACTGGTTTCCGGCATCACTTCAACCGTCACTTGGTCTGTCGACACTGCCGTAGCCGTCAAACAAGTCCCGTTAATGGCGATACTATCGCCAAGTTGCGGTTGAATCTCGCGAAATAAATCTGCTTGCAACGTTAAAGTTGCCGTTTCATCTTGTTGATCGAGCTGCACGACCCGGCCAACGCCTTTAATAATTCCTGTAAACATCGCTACACCCTCCTTGCACGCACGCGAACATCGTGACCGAACTGGGTAATCGTTGGCGCACCGAGGTTAAACGCTGCCGTCAGCGGTTCGCCCACTGCGGCGGGTAACCCAGCACCACCCAACACTTTCGGTGCCACATAAACGACCAATTCGTTCACCAAGTCAGCCGCCAAAAACGCCGCCTGAACCTGACTACCGCCTTCAACCAGCACGGCTTGAAGCCCTTGTTCAGCCAGATATTGACTGATCACCACTGGCGTCCATTCTGGCCGAACCACGACCTTCACGTTTTCCGGTACCGACGTGGTTACTTCGGTTTCGCTCAAGAACCAGGTTGGCGCCGCGTTATTAAAGAGCTTTAGGCGCCGATCCAACTGATTCGCATCCCGGACCAACGCGATTCGAATCGGTGGAAAGGCCTGTTGGCGCGTGCGCACCGTCAATTGAGGGTCATCATTTAGTAGCGTATGCTCGCCAATCAAAATGGCGTGTTGCCGACTTCGCAACTGCTGCACGTCCTGTTGCGCCGGTTCAGACGTCAGCTGCGTTCTAGTCATCCCAGCGCCGTTGATCTTGCCGTCCAATGACATGGCGTATTTGAGAGTAAAATACGGTTGGTGGTGCTGATAAAAGTAGGTGTACGCCTCGTTGAGGTCGGCGGTCTGATTCAGCACCGTTACCGCAACGCCGTGGTCTTCAAGCAGTTGGATGCCTTTACCACTCACCAGTGGATTCGGATCCTGCTGACCAATCACGACCCGTGCAACGCCAACTTCCGCTAATCGCTTGGCACAGGGTGGCGTCTTGCCGTAGTGACTGCAAGGTTCCAACGTCACGTAAACGGTAGAATCCTTTGCGTCAGCCACGTCATCCAGTTGACTCAACGCATCCACTTCGGCATGCGCTTGACCAAACTGGTGATGGTAACCGGTAGCAATCACTTGGCCATCCTTGACGATCACCGCACCAACTTGCGGATTGGTCCAGGTGTCTAGCCCCTGATGCGCCGCTGCCACCGCTAACTTGAAATAGTCTTGATCTGTCAAATCTCATTCACCTCACGAAAAAAGCCCCAACCGCCAACTGCTTGGCGAACGGGGCTCATTAATTGATAAGCTAAACAAGATTTCAAACGAGTCACGGTACAGCAAAGAGACTGCACCCATGGTTTGAAAAAGTTGCGTTTTTTCTTCTCCCATCCAGACTTTAACTGTCGGTCCCAGACTCGCACTGGGTCAACCACGGAAAACCGTGGGTCACGGACTTCAGTCAACCGTACCCGTAAGTACGGCGACTGTCACCATCGGTCGGGAATTACACCCTGCCCCGAAGAAATCTATTCAGTTATTGGCATCATCGTACTATGAAACCGGTTGTAATGCAAGCAAGTGTCGAAAGTTCGGCACAAACTTTTGGAATGTTACATTAACTGTTTTGATAAAAATATTTCCCGGGTAATCGACTCAATATCCTGAATTTTCCCCTTGCCCGAGGCTCTTGCTTGTCCGACACTGCAATGCTTGGTACACTTGCTAGGAAAAGTAGCGCTCATATCTCACTATGGTTATTGAAAGGAGCACGTCATGTTAGGGACCACGCTAAAACAACGTCGGGAGGACCTGAGTCTCACTCAGCAACAAGTTGCCGATCAACTCCACGTTGCGCGCCAAACCGTCTCAAATTGGGAGACCGGCAAAAACTATCCTGACATCCCGACTCTGATCAAAATCAGCGACCTGTACGACCTGTCGCTGGATATCATGCTCAAGGGAGATGCAAGCTATATGACCCAACTTCAAAAGGATGCCCGCCAACTGAAAACCCTTAAAAAAATGCGGTTTCGGTTTGGCCCGATCGGAACACTGCTTTATAAGCACTACCACAATGATCCACGCTGGGGAAAGAAGAACTTTATTTTCTGGCTGTTTGGTGGCACATTTTTTAGTTACTCATTTGTCGTCATGATTGTCATCTACGTTATCGAACAGCTCGCCTGGCACGAGCCCATCTTTAAGGATCCGCTCACGATGCTCATTGAACTAGGGATATTTTTATTGATCCTGATTCCAGGCAGCATGGTTTATGGTCTTTGGGCGACGGATTATTTTCGCCAGCAGTATCGCTAAGTAGCACATCTTTTTCGTCATCAAAATTCAATTGTCCGCAAGCTAATCAATACCCTTTCGCGTTAAAATTAGGTACACTAAACCTAACTTACACGAAATCGAGGTCTTCATCATGGCAACCACTTCCGATAACGCCGCTTGTGCTTGGCAACCCAAGCAGCCTACTAATTCAACGTTTGATTTAAAATTTTCAACTGGCGAGCTTCCCGTTGAACCCAACCGTTACAGCTTAGTTTGGGGCCGATTCTGTCCTTGGGCAACGCCCGTCGCAATGTTGATTGATATTCTCGGTTTAGACCACGTCATCGCCAAAAGTCCGGTCTACGCCCTTCGCCACGATGGCATTAACGACGATTGGTTCTACGGCCCTCACGAGGGAGATACTGATCCAATTTTACACACGACCAGTCTCGGTGAGAGTTACCGCAAAGCCGATCCAACCTTTAGCGCCCGAGCTTCGGTGCCAGCTTTAGTTGACCGACAAACCGGTAAAGTCGTTAACGGCGAATCGGGTACGCTATTACCCGAACTCGCAACCGAATGGCACGACTACGTTGCCGCCGATGCACCAGATGTTCTACCCGCAGCCCAACGTGATGAGATTCTCGCCATGAACCAGCAAATCATCGATAACCTTTCTAAGCCGGTTAACGAAATCAACGACGTGACCACGCAAGCCGACTACGAACGACTATCCAACCAGTTCTTTGATCAACTGGCTGAATTTGACGACCGACTCGCTGATCAACCCTTCTTGTTCGGTGACCACGTAACGCTATCGGACCTACTGTTATTCGTTCGATTAGTTCGGTTTGATCTCGTTTATTACTTCCAAAACAAACTTAATCAAAAGCGGCTCGAGGACTTCCCGAACCTCTGGCGGTACGCAAAAGCTTGTTACCAGATTCCGGCATTTAAACAAAATACCGACTTTCTGGCGATCAAGCAACACTTCTTCCAAGTGAGTGAAACGGTGACCGATTTTGACCACGTTTTACCACTGGGACCAGATATGAGTAAGTGGGAAAATTAAGGGTAACTCAAAAAGCAACTGATGGTCGTTGAAATCAACCATCAGTTGCTTTTTAGTTTGTAGCTTGGGCAGTACGATTAACGTATCAACCATCTATAGGAGGTCACTTAGTGTTCAAATTTGAATTTCACCAACAAAACCAATTTATTAAACCACCCTATAACCGCTGGGCACATGCGTTAAACGTTTTTGATACCCTTATCCTGCTCATTACCCTGCCGCTATTTGTTATTAGCCTGTTCCATCATAATCTGCTATTTTCTGTAGTCTTAGGCTTACTTGCCCTCATCAGTAATCTCATCTTCGTTTTGTCACTTATTCTGGAACGCCGTGCCAAACGCCGCCAAATTCGCTCACGTTCTAGCCGTCCGCGCCCGCAAGGCCCACAGGATCGTCACGGTGTCGACAACTTCTTGGAACAGCGCCCCGATGATCGTCGGGATCACGCCAAAACTGGCGATCAACATCAGGATCGTACAAATTAGAATCCCAATCAACACTGACTGCCGGGCAACCGACATCGTTTCCCGGGAAATAACGACCGCGGTCGCCACCCGTTGTAAGTCATCCTTCAAAATGACAGCATCCGCCGATTCACTGGCCGCAGTGGCACCGTGAGCGCCCATTGCCAGCCCGACATCCGCGGTGACCAGGGATGGCGCATCGTTAACGCCATCCCCCACCATGGCGACTGGCCGGCGATCTTCGGCAACTTCTTTCAACACTTCAATTTTATCGTTTGGTAAACATTCCGCGTGAATTTCATCGATTCCAACCGCACCCGCAATCTTTTCAGCAATTGGTTTGCGGTCACCCGAAATCATCATCAGGTGATGAATCCCCATTTGGTGCAGTTTCGTCATCGTTGCTGGCGCCTCTGGTCGAAGTTCGTCTTCAAAGATAACGCAGCCGATATACTGTTCAGCCACCGCAACGTAAACTGCGGTTTCATCAACCCGTTGAATCGCACCGGCTGGTAGCACGAAATCAGCTTTACCAGCTCTGACAATCTGCCCATCAATAGTAGCTTGAACGCCACCACCAGTGGTTTCAACGACAGCGGTTGCCGCTGGTAATTGCGCTGGCGCAGCTTGAACCAGTGACCGAGCAAGAATATGGTTAGACTGCTGTTCAGCGGCCGCCGCAAGGGTCAACACCTGCTCTGCCGTCCAGCCCGTTTCTGGCCGCGTTTCCGTCACTTTTAAGTTACCTTGAGTAATTGTCCCAGTTTTATCAAATGCGACCGTCTGGACCTTCGCCAGCTTCTCTAACGTGGTCCCAGTCTTCACGATGATCCCACTTTGGCTGGCTCGACTCATCCCGGCAACCAGAGCCACCGGCGCCGCCAAAATCAACGGACAAGGTGAGGCCACCACCAACACTTGTGCAAAACGGGTCGGATCCTTTGAAACCGCCCACGCCGTTCCAGCGATAATGTACGCCAAAATCGTAAACGGCACCGCATACCGGTCCGCCATCCGAACAAAGTGTGCCGGTTGTTCTTCCGCCTGCTTCACTAACCGAATGATGTTTTGGTACTGACTGTCTTCAGCTCGCTGATCAGCCACCATTTCAAGCGACCCATCACCGTTGACTGATCCAGACATCAACGTATCACCAACTACTTTATCGACGGGCCGGGATTCACCAGTCAGCGAGGCTTCATCCAGTGATGATTGCCCACTTAAAATCGTGCCATCAACCGGCACAACATCGCCAGGTTTCACCAACAAATGATCGCCAACCTGAACCTTTTCAACCGGAATCGCCGTCACAGCATCCCCGTTCATCAAATGCGCTTGTTGAGGTGATTTCTCCAACAGCGCCTGCAAATCTGAGTTGGCCTTGTGCGCAGCATAGTCTTCCAGCGCATCCCCACCGGTCAGCATCAATAAGACGATCAAGCCGCCCAGTATTCACCAATTGCCAACGTCGCAACCACCGCAGTGATTGCGAGTAAGTCGACCCCAAATTTACCTGACCGAAGCGTTTTGACCATATCGACCAACATTAATAGCGCAATCAGTGAGCCCAAGATGGTCACGACGATTTGTGCCCAAAGCGCCTGCTGAAGACCGAAGTTGAGGATCAGGGCAATCACCCCAACAATCAAAACTGCCCAGAGCCGTTTGTAATTCGAAAGCTTTAACATTGTCGCCACCTCCTATATGTGTATCGTTGAACTATTCCTTATCTCAATTGTACACTAGGATATTCCGAGTTTCCTAACAGTTAGCTTAGAATAATTATTGTTTATGATTTTGGAATATTAGAGCGTTCGGAGAAGCGGTTAGAAGGTGGCGTCTAAGGCGGCCAAGTGAAAGTACCCGGTTTTTGGGTACTTTTGCTTGGCCCGCCTTAGACATAACCTTCTGCTTCTCCGAACGCGTTTCGGCGTGGTGAAGGGAAAAGGTTTTGAATTAGTACATACATTGTCGTCAAATCCCGGAACATTCAATCTCCAATGGCGCCGAAACAAACGTTGCCAGAATGCACGTCGCCAGGACCACTCTGTTATGGTCAACCGCAACGTTTCCTACATATAAACCTCTTTGTATCGGATCATCGATTACACCGGCTACGTCATTAGCCTACTTTCCAGCAAATCTTCACTACTACATTGTGGTCGTAAAGATTTGCTGGGTAAGCATCGAACGTGACTTCCTAACTGATACATCATCAAAGCTATTTCAATTACTTCAATACTGTCATCTAGCCGAAACGAGTGAAAAGGCGCAGGGCCCGGCCATATAAGACAAATAAAGCGTAGCACCCAAACCCGGGGTGCTACGCTTTATTTGTCTTATATTCTGGGCCCTAACCGCGCCTTTTCACTCTCTAATCACCATCACCGACACCGGCGCATACTTCGCCATGTAAGCCGCTTGGCTCCCAAAGCGACGTTGAACGCCCTTCTTGGCAATGGAACCAATTACTAACAAGTCCGGTTTGACGTGCGGGATCACATCATTCACAATCGTTTCCCCCGGATTGCCTTCCGACACGATAGCATTGACGTTTTCGATGCCCGCCGCTTGTGCTTGCTGGAGGTATTTTTGGATATGGGCTTCCAATTCCCGGCGTTCACCGTGAATGTAGTCCTTATCCATTACTTGATAGACGCTCATTTCGTGACTCTCTAACACGGAGACGATCGTCAAACGCGCACCTAATTGCTGTGCCGTATGAATCGCGTAATCAAACGCTAACAGTGCATCCGCTGAATCATCAACTCCAACTAAAATGTGCTTAAAATCAGTTTTTGTCATCTTCGATTTACGCCTCCGTAGCGGCTTCATCCGTGCCGTTCAACTTGGCTGCTAACCGCTTGTTACCGCGATGCAGATCGTAGATGGTCCAAACCAACAATGCTAAGACGGCCGCAATCAAGACGTATGCAATAACATCAGCCTGCATCAACTGTGCCTTCGTTGCGTTGTCGCCATAGAATCCTTCAACGGAACCCGGTAGGCCCTTCATGTTCAGGAACGTGAGCGCAATAACGGAGATCCAGCCAAACAACTTAACTAGGAAGTTGTTCTTGAACCGCTTGCCCATTTCTAACTCACTGTTGGTCATCATCAACAGTGGCAACATTGAGAATGGTAAGGCGAACGCCAAGAAGACTTGCGAATTATTCATCAAATTATTCAGGGCTTCGTGTTGCTTAATAGCGGATTGACCACCCGTTAACCCAACACAAATCAACACTGGTACCACAGAAATCAACCGGGTAACCAAACGACGGAGCCAAAGTGGCATCCGCATGTGGACGAATCCTTCCATGATCACTTGACCCGTTAACGTCCCGGTGATCGTGGAGTTTTGACCAGATGCTAACAGTGCCACCGCAAACAAAATGGACAAAATACCGGATTTAGCAACGCCAATCAACACACCGTTACTTAACATTGACGTATCTGATAGTGCTTGGAACAAGCCGAAGAACGATGGGTCCTTAACGGCACCGCTCTTGAAGACCGCAACCCCCATGATCAGCAGCAATGAGTTGACCACGAACGCAAATGATAATTGAATGTTTGAGTCCCAAGTTGAGAACCGAACCGTCCGAGCCACGTCTTCTTCATCGGTATGGTCAATCTTTCGTGATTGAGAAACCGCTGAATGCAAGTAGAGGTTATGTGGCATCACCGTTGCCCCAATAATCCCTAATGACCCTGAAATTGGGGTCATGCCCGCAACGTGTTCTGAACCGGAGAACGTCCGGGTCGTTGGCATCAAGCCGGCAAAAACACCGCCCCAATCAGGCCGTGACAGAATCACTTGGTACAAGAACACAAACAAGATGACCAAAATCAAACAAACCACGATGGCTTCAATCTTCCGGAATCCAATTTTGGTTAATAATAGCAGTAATAAAACGTCAAATACGGTAATGAACACCGCAATCACCAATGGAATGTGGAATAACAAGTACAGCGCAATCGCTGCCCCAATAACTTCGGCGATATCCGTCGCCATAATCGCTAATTCGGTCAATAGCCATAACACAACACCTAATGATTTACTGGTCCGCGCGCGAATGGCTTGCGCGAGATCCATCTGGCTCACGATGCCAAGTTTAGCCGCCATGTACTGTAGTAACATCGCGATCAAACTTGACATTAAGATAACAGACATCAGTAAGTACTGGAAATTTTGGCCCCCGGTGATGGACGTTGACCAGTTACCAGGATCCATGTAACCCACCGCAACTAACGCGCCAGGCCCTGAGTACATAAACAGCGTTTTCCAGAACCCCTTGCCTTTTGGCACTTCGACCGTACCGTTGATCTCTTCTAGTGATTTCCCGTTCGCATACTCGATCAACCGATGTTTGCGAGGGACGTTTTCATTCTCCAATTGAATGACCACCCTTCATGAATTTTTAAATCACAGTCATTGTACAATAGTTTATTTAATTTTTAAAATACTTTTTAGGGTAGCCTTAAACCAAAGATGGTATAACTTGGTTTTGAAAAAGCGCTTTCTTAGTTACAACCACGGTCTTGATGTGATTTAATAGAATTAGATAAAAAAGTTGGCTAGCCAAAATAAAGTAAACGTCTCATTTTCGAGAGAATTAGCTTGCCTTTATGCGATAGCTTAGATAATCTATTAATTAACACTACTGAAAGAAGGGATTAACTTGGAAGATCGTTACAATTTGGTAATTCCAGATCGCTAATCACTTGCACACACGAAAGGATGATTTTTTAACATGGCATTAGATGACAATCAATTAACAACTCCGACTGAAGACAGCGCTGACGCTGGACCCAGTCAGCAACAAGTCTGGCAACAAAGTACTTCTGGTTTGGAACAACAGTGGCAAACGGACGGTCAAGCAGGTCTCAGCACTGATGAGGCAACAAAACGACTGAACCAACAAGGCCCGAACGAACTTGAAGCTAAAAAAGTGTCTAACTTGTTGCGGTTTTTGAAGCAATTCAATAACAGTATCATTTACATCTTGGCGGCCGCCGCAATTTTGACCTTCTTCTTGCACCACTACTCCGATTCAATCGTTATCGGACTGGTGATCATTGCGAACGCCTTTATCGGGTATTTCCAAGAAGTTTCTGCGGATAACGCCCTTTCCAAGATCAAGGAACTCTTAGTTTCGGAAAGCTTCGTGATCCGGGATGGTCAATTAACCACGTTACCGTCACGTGAATTAGTTACGGGTGACTTGGTTCGACTAGAGGCTGGGGATTCAGTGCCAGCCGACCTTCGTTTGATCGACGCGGATAACTTGAAGATTCAAGAATCCGTGTTGACGGGTGAAACTGACTCCCAGGAAAAGATCGAAGACGCCATTGATGACGCGAACCTCCCACTAGCTGAACGTCGCAACCAGGCATTTGCCTCGACGGCCGTTACCAGCGGTTCTGGGTTAGGGATCGTGATTGCCACTGGTGCGCACACCGAAATTGGGAAGATCCAACAAGATGTTGCTGAAGTCAAGGAAAAGCCAACGCCGTTAATGCAAAACCTGAATCGGTTAGGGTTCGGCTTATCCTTAGCGATTGTGATTGCTGCCGTGTTACTGTTCATCCTGGGTGCAATCATCCAAGTTTACAGTTTACCAACTGTTAATCGCCGTCGTCACAATGGTCGTTGGGTCAATGCCTGAAGGACTGCCCGCTAGTACCTCAGTGGTGCTGGCCATGGGAACCCGTCAACTGACCAAGCAACACGCGATCGTTAAAACGTTGCCCGCCGTTGAAACACTGGGGGCCGTGGACATCATTAACACCGATAAAACCGGGACCTTAACCAAGAACGAAATGACGGTCACCGATATTCTGACCGCCGATAATCAATATACCGTTTCTGGTGTTGGCTACGATGATGCTGGTCAAGTCCTGACAACTGATGGTCAAGAAGTCGATTGGCGTCATAACGACAACTTAAACTGGTTAGTTGAAATCGCCGGTCAGACTTCTGACGCCGTCTTCAACTTTGAAAATGACCAGTGGCAACTGACCGGTGAACCAACCGATGGGGCGTTGACCGCCCTCTTCCATAAGTTAACTGGTGAAACCCCGGAAGCGGCTGAAATCGATTCGTTACCATTCGACTCCGCTTTCCGTTATTCCGCTCGATTAGTTGATTTTAACGACCAACGCGTCCTCCTTGTGAAAGGGGCGCCACAAACCTTGGCCAAACTGGTTCAAGACCACGGTGGCCAAGTTGAAGCCGGCAGTATGGCTGATCAAATGAGCCAACTGACTCGCCAAGGTAAGCGAGTGGTTGCGATGGGTTACCAAATCATGTCCCGGGAAATTACCGAGATCGATGCCAACCAAATCGGTGACGGCTTAAAGCTTGTCGGGTTAGTCGGCATCATTGACCCACCTCGTCCTGAAGTTGCGGACGCTGTGAAGCAGTTACGCTTCGCTGGGATCCAAGTTAAGATGATTACCGGTGACGACCCTGAAACGGCCGCTGCCATTGCTAAGCAACTGAATTTAGCCGATAATCCGAAGGCGATTACCGGTCCTGAATTAAACGAACTGTCTGATGAACAGCTTCAAAACGTTATCGATAGTTACACCGTCTTCGCCCGAACCACCCCCGCTGATAAACTGCGAATCGTGCGCGCCCAACAAGCCAACGGTCACGTTGTTTCAATGACGGGTGACGGGGTCAACGACGCCCCCGCCCTCAAGCAAGCCGATATTGGGGTTGCCATGGGGATCAAGGGGACCGATGTGGCCAAGGGTGCCGCCGATATGGTTCTGGCTAACGACGACTTCACCACCATCCTCGCCGCCGTTAAGGAAGGCCGTCACGTCTTCGATAACATTCGTAAGACGATTCGCTTCCTGTTACCAACCAGTTTCGCGGAAGGTCTGATCGTGGTCCTCAGTATCGTGATGGACCAATCGTTGCCACTCTACCCAACTCAACTGTTGTGGATCAACATGGTGTCAGCGTTAACGATTCAATTTGCCTTCATCTTCGAACCGGTCGAAAGTGGCATCATGGTTCGTGGTCCGCGAGACGTTAAGGCTGGGATTTTGTCCAAGATGGACGTGTTCGAAGTGGTTTACGTCTCGTTACTGATTGCCGGGTTAGGAATGTTCGCCTACGACGCCTTAGTTGGCCACGGTATCAGTGCCTTAGTCGGCAGTACCATGACGTTAAACGTGGTGATCTTCGGTAAGATTTTCTACCTGTTCAACTTGCGGAATAACCACCCCGTTATTTCAAAATACTTCTTCCAAAACAAGATGGCTTTCTACATCATCGCCGCTTTGATTGTCCTGCAGATGGGCATTATCTACCTGCCATTCATGCAAGACATCTTCCACACCACCAGCGCGAACTTCACGTACGGTTGGTTAGTACCGATCATCGCTGGGATCGTGGTCCTGATTGTGACGGAAATCGTCAAACTTGGCCGGTTGCAGTGGGATAAGATGCACCGGGATAAGATTGCTTAAGCTTCAACCTAATCAATAACTAAAAGCAGGTCACTCGCACAGTTGCTGTGTAAGTGACCTGCTTTTTATGTTTCCCCGAAAATTTCTATTGTCCCGTGAACCCAGCAATAAACCCCTGAATAAACGAATAAATAAACGGAATCAGATACAACGTGAACACCACGATGCCAAGCACAACCGATTTCCGTGAAAGCAACTGATTAACCGCCCGCCAGTTCAACGTAAACAACCAAACAATCAGTAAGACAAAGGCGCCCCAGTTAAACCACGTGTCCACAACGTTGAAATCAATCCGCATCGCCAACATTACGATCATGACGATGGCCGCTAACCCAATGCTATTCCACACAATCTTCTCAACGGGCGTTACCCGCTGCGCATCCTTTAATTCTCGCATCAATGCCTCATCCTTTCGAATCAACTCTCTAACGACACCCCAAATAAATCACTCATCGCCACCACGTTGGCGAAGCTTGGCAACGCCGTCTCCTGTTCCCATTTTGAAATCGATTGGCGGGAAATATGGAGCTGATCCGCTAACTCTTGTTGCGACCACCCCCGCTGTTGCCGCTGCTGTTTTAACCTGGCGCCGATGTGCATGTCTGACTCCTCCTCTTTTGTTAACACTCAAAGCATAGCATGATGGTGATCAAGCTGGTCGCACCGCTTGGTTGCAGGCGGTATTTGACCACAAATAAAAAGACGCTTCCAGCCGGAAACGCCCGTTATTACGGCTAAGATAAGCCCGTCCATACGTAATAAATTTGCCGTTGCGGCCCGACTGCGTAACTATCGTAAGTCCCGTTTGCAACCGCCCCGTTCGCCCGTAGTTTGAGTTGATTCGTATGTGCAGTCGTTAGTCGCGCTAACGACGTCTTCAACGTCAACACCGTGGTTTGGCCACTGCGCCAACTCTTGGTAACTTGCGCACTTGCGACTGGCGCTTGATTATCAACGCTACCATCTCGGTACATTTCCACCCGACCGTCCGTGGTCACGTTGATGACCGGCTGCGTTGTATCATAGTTGACTCGCCGTTGCTTAAGCTGACTAAACTGATCGGTTGCAACCCGCCGACTCGCTTTTAAGTCCTGCATCGGCACCGTTAAATACCGCCGGCTTGTTTGTCGCCGCAACTGATACCGCAACCGTTGCATCTCCACGCGCGCGTATCGTTGCCCGTTATGGGTCACCTGACTGGCAACTGAAACCCGCGTATTCTTCGGCACCGTAATCTGTCCGACCCGCACCGTTTTCGTGGTCACGGCATACCCAGCTTCAGCTCGCGCCGTTGTATGAATGATTTGAATGGCACCCAGGCCAATGATGCCTGCGATGATCCCAACTACCCATTTTGCGTTCATTTTTTAAATCCCCCTTGGTTCGAAATTAACATAGCGTCTATTGTATCATGTTGACTTGGCGATTGGGTTGGTTTGGGGAATTTCCTGGGAAATATTCTTTGGGGCAGGGTTTGAAGGAATAGTATTGGTTAATTTGGGGCCGAAGATTGGTAAACGCACATCGGCTGATAATCGATAGCTGCGTTACTCATCGATGATTTACTGGCGACGCTCATTCCGATTACTTTGTTTTCGGCGCCACTTGAACTTTGCCGTTCCGCTTGCCTGATTCATTGTGAAGTTTGTCAGCGATATTGCATCTAGGCCACCGTGCCGAAATGCGCGAAGTAAGGCAGAAGGCTGCATATAAGGGCGGGCCAAGCAAACCTACCAAAAACCGGTAGCTTCGCTTGGCCCGCCCTTATATTTCGCCTTCTAAACGCCTTACTTCGCGCTCTACATACTTCCAATCAACGTCATCACAAACCAACCTGCCACGCAACATAAATCAACGTTGCCAACAATCCCAACCGAAACGGCCAGGTCCAGTGACGGTAATAGCTAATGCTAGTCACCAGCAATAGCGCAATAAAGATCAGTAATAACCAACTCATCAGGCCCATTCCTCCGCTTACTCCTCATTGTTCGTTTCAGATTCGACTATCGGTTGCGCATGTTGACCAGTATTTGGTCGCCGGCGTTTAATCAAGCCACGCCACATTGTCCAACCCGCTGCTAAGCATAACACGAACCAGCCGAGAATCGACAACCATTTACCTGCCAGTAATCCTGGGGTCGTGTAGCTCAGTTTAACGTGGTGCTTGCCAGCTGGAATTTTGGCGCCGATAAAGCCGGTATTTACCTTTTGAATCGCTGTTGCTTGACCATCGACTGTTAATTGCCAGCCTTTAGAATACGGAATCGAGGTCGTTAACACGCTTGCTCGACTTTGGTTCGTCGTCCCAGTCACGTGATTATTAGTGACGGTTAGGTGCTTTAAGGCCTGTTTTTGCAGCTTCTGCGTCTTCGTTCGGTAGGTAGCACCGAATGGGACCGCAATGATCTTAACGTGCTTAAACGTCAATTTATTGGCCTTGTAGAAGCTCAAATTAATCGTTTGCCGGGCCTTCGTTGAATAGCCCAAGTTGATCAGCAAGTGGTGCTTCGGTTCGTAGTCGGACATGTTGTTGATACCTAGCTGGTCAATTGATGTTTTGTGCGTGCCGGACTGGACGTTCAGGAAGTAGGAGTCAAAGTACGGTGACGTATTGATTTCCCGCAACGTATTCAACTTAGTTTCGTGCGAGAATGGCACGTCCGCCAGCTTTGCGCGAGTGGCCGTATAACCCAACCGCTCACTCGTTGATGGAAACTGGGCTTTGATGCCATCGATTTCCAAATACAGTTCGCAATTCTTCAACGAATTGGGGTTGTTAATCGTCAGCTGATACTGCGCATTTTGACCAAGCAGGTCGCCGGTCATTTCCTTTAACCCGTTAGTGTTTTTCTGATTATTTTTTGCAATCACTGCCGCGTTTTGGGCCAACAATTTGGTAACGGATAACGTTGGCTTTAACAGGTTCGTCGTTGCGGCATACTTCTCGGCCTCAGCCGGTGTTTTATCACCGGTAATGCCATAAGACAGTGACCGATTGGTGTTGTGATGCAACCGATAGTTAATGGCTTGGGTGAGCGTTGTGATCGGCTGGCTAGTCATCGAAACGGTATACGGTACCGTGTGACTCGCCCGCTTTGCCGTGACCGTCTTCACACCACTAACTTTTTGACTCGTTTGAGCACCACTTAGCAGTGCCTGTTCCTTATCTACCGCACTTAGCTTGCGATAAGCACTCGCATTTAACTGCGTCGTTTGGGTGTATGCTAACGGTAACGCGTACTTGTTTTTCAGTAATACCGTGCCCGTCCCGTTGCCTAGACTGTAAACTGGATGGTCCCGAAAGACCGCTTTGCCATTTCGTCGTCGCACTATTTGATAGCCATACGGGACGCGATTTTTATTGATTTCATCCTGTCGCGCAAAGAGGTATTTGACCCCCAACAGCGACAACATGGTTGTGCGTTCATCAGCGTTTCTTGTCGGATTATTCATCGTATTTTCACTGTTCCACAGTTGAGTGTTAAAGCTGTTGACCGCTGCGTTTTGAACCGAGAAATACGAGCCGATTTGGTGCATCCCCAGCAGCATCGGCATGTTGTTGCCGGCACTGTGCAGGGTGTAGTAGTCCTTGGTCGTGGCGGTTCGATAAAAACTGGTATCCGTTTGCTTCAAATACTGGTCAGCCTTATCGAAAAACACCTTTGACCAGTGACTAGCGACGCCGCGACTCAATTCACTCCGAGAAGCGTAAGCGTAGTTCGGACTGTAAAATCCCAGTCCGGTGCTAGCCGCGTTGAGGAGCACTAGCCCCAACAACGCCCACTTCAAGCGCAAGCCCGTCGCACCGGTCATAATGGCGTACGCGAGCACGATCATAAAGCCCAGCAACAGCCCATACGTCATCAAGTGGTGTTGCGGCAACTTAAAGATAAACCCGTTGCCGACCCAAACCAGCGCCAGCAAAATCGCCGTTGCCACCATAAACCACTTAAAGTCCGCCGGTTCCAGCTCGTGCAAGTGGTCAATAAAGTGCCCGGCAGCTAAACCAAATGCCAGATGGACTAACAACACCCACCGGTTAGACGGCGTACTCATCACGTTCATCACCGCCGCAACGGCCGGAAATAGCAACCCGACCGCCACAAGCAGCAACGTCACATTTAACATGAGATACCGCCGAAAATGGCGCATAGTCCACACCATCGCGATAAACGTCAGGCCACTCGTCCCCATCACTAACCAGTAGTAGGTGGTCCCATTGGAATTTAAAATCGCATTTGGCAAATGCGTGTAATAAATTGACGGGTAAAACTTCAATCCGCTCGCAAAAATAGCACTCCCCGAACGAGATGAACTGAGCATCCCTAAGATGTTGGGTAACAGCACCACCGCCGCCATCAACGTTGACATCACGACGGTTAAGCCAAAGTACAGCAACGACCAAGGTAGCGGTCGAACCAACTCACCCTTTAGTTTCAGATCAAGGTAGCGCATAATCGCAAACACCAACGCGCCAATCGCTAACACGTAAGCGAAATAGACGTTGCTAATCAAGACGAGCGCCGTGATCACGACGAGCCACAGGAAGGATTTACCCTGATAGATGCGATCAATTGCCAGACAAACCAGTGGGAAGAAAATCAATGGCAGCAAAAAGAACGGGTGGTGATAGGCTGAATAAAACGAATAGCTGCCGAAGGTGTACACCAACGTGCCAATCAGGGTCCCACCCCGTTTGAGTTTGAGTTGTTTGGCGAACGCGATAAAGGCCAAGCCCACGACGTATAGCCGTAAAATCGTCAGTAGTTGATACCCTAGTTCCAGTCGATCCGCGGGGAATAGCGCAATCAGATAACTAAACGGATCTCCCACCACGTAGTAGGCAAAGGTCGTCATCTGATCCGCCCCGAGGCCTAACGTCCAGGACCAACCGAACAGTGACTGGTGGGCGGTTCCCCTTAAAATGCGATAGAATTGTTCCAAAATCGGGTAATGTTGTGCGATCCCATCCACATTCCAAATCGTCGTCTGACCCCCAAAGCGCAGGACGCCAAACGAACACACCACAACTAGCGTAAACGCCACGGTGTAGACGAGCCACACCGGAAATTTGTTATAGACTTTCCTTAACATGTCATCTCTCCCGTAACAAATCAGTCTCTTACTAACTCGATGGTAAGGTTTTTTAGACGCGATGAACAGGTGATGCGGGAAACCGTAACCAATCCTTTAATCATTATATCAAATATGATTCACGGCATAAACTATCACGAATTGTGATTATCAACTAAGTCAACTATAATCAATACGTTAGAAGTTTTCTGTGTCTATCGGTTTGGGTCATTTATCAAAAATGACAGCAAAAGAAAAAGGACTGCGGGCACAGTCCTTCATGTTTTTAATTCTATAGAAATACCATCGCAGTGCCGCCAAGTTATACTTACACGCTGTAAGCATTGCGCTTTTAGCACTAAGTCCGTGATTCCCGTCACGGGCTTTTTGATTTCCGATGCAATTGTAGCATGTGGTTCTTCGAAATTAAAGTCATCCGCGTACTTTTAAAAAAGCTTGTCAAAAAGGTACTTTGTTTACCTGGACGAGCAATTGTCACTAGTTCATCCAGTGTCCACTCTCCTAAAAGAATGACGAATGGGTTATTAAATTTATGTTTTTTAAACTATATTCACGATGAAATTTTGATTCATAATTCGCTTTTTTAATTTAAAAAATCGCACCTAATTAATCATTATCGCACCGGTATTTATAAGTATTTCGAATAATAAAGTTTACAAATTTATCGGTCGATTCTTTACAAAAATGTCGTTCCATTCTTTACATTTTTGTAGCTTCATTCTTTAAAATTTAAACAATAATCTCGATTAAAAGACACGGTGTTAACGACTATTGCACCTTAAACTTTAACTTTCACTCCCGTCAATCAGCGGTACCCACAGGCAGCTTATTCTTAGTTATCATCCGCTTCAACCATTGCCACCCAAAATGAATGCCAAAGGCTGATGCAAACGACAGACTCCAAGTAAGCACATAAGTGACCAAAATCCCCAAACCAACGTGGTTCTGCGTCAGCGCCTTACCAAATCCCAGCCAAACCAACTGTTCCCAAAACACGTTGGATAAGAAGGCCTTGTACGCAAAGCCCGCAAACCGGTGAACAAATCCAGTTACCCGACTCCGCCGTTGAATTTGCGTCACCGCCAACGCTGCAACCAACGCAATCGCAATCAAATCATAAATCACCATCGACGGCTTATAATACGGCGCATTAGTCAATTTTACCGGAAATGAAAACGCAAATAACTCACGGTTGATCCAGTAAAAGCTAGCCAAGAAACCAGCAACTAACGCTAACCACCACTTCTGCAACCAAGGGTTAACCACTTGCCGATACTGCCATGCCAATGTTCCGAAAACACCGTAAATCAAAAAACTAATGAACAGCCGGTCCAATAGGTACCAATCCCTCATGTGAGGGCCGTGAAAGACCTGCGTATCGTACAGCACTAACCATAAACCGGTAATGAGCACCGTTACGCCGACTGCCAACCAGCCCCGTTTCGCATCCGTCCCACACCAACGACCAATTGCCCAAAACAGTGGCATCAAAAAGATAAACTGCAACATCATCGTGTTGTACCACAAATGCGGCGCTGCATTGCCGTTAATAAACTGCCAGAAAAAGCCCCCAACGCTATGATAGCGACTCACTTGTTGCACCCACGGCATGACCAGCAGATAAATACTCGTCCACCAAAGGGTTGGCACAAACAGCGCGTGCCACATTCGCTTTAAATAACCGCCATATGTAAGGTCCGTGTTGATCGTCGTTCGGATCGTTGAATACAGGATGCCAAAAATGAACGCCGGTGCCGTGAACTTAACTAAGTTATACAAAAAGCCAATCCCCACTTGCGCCGGTGCGGACGGTTGGGTCGTCAGCGCAAGGCTAAAAATCGGTTGCAGCATCACCGAGGTACAGGCGACCAGTTTGAGATAATCGCCAATATCAGCTTGAACTGCAGGTCGTTGAGTTGCCAAAAAATCACCATCACTTTCTTATTTGACTTATTTTAAGCTGAAAATTGCGAGTTGTGAAGGTCGATTACAGCGATTCGGGTCGTTCACGTAACTATCACCGAACACTGAAACCGTTTTCTGTAGACCAGTTGTTAAGTTAAGCTTTCAAGTCCCCTAAAAAACGCTTATATTGGAAAGAGCGCAACCTAGACCACGCGCAGAAAGGAAGATGTCCATGTCCACGCTGAAACGCCGGGGAACCTGGTTGCTGATCGTCATCATTTTGATTGGCTTCATCATGCGTTCCCCCATTACCACCCCGCCACTCCTACTTAGTCAACTTGCCAACGCCTTACATACGCAACAAAGTCAGCTGGGGATCCTCACCACGCTGCCGCTAGTAATGTTTATGCTATTTTCAAATTTTGCTTCAAAGCCAATGTTACGGTTTGGCCTGAAAAAGGCCCTGCTCTTAGCCCTCGGCTGTATCGTCATTGGATCGGCGTTGCGGCTAGTCATCACGATGCCAACTATGATTCTCGGTACGATTCTAATTGGCATCGGTATCGCCCACATCAACGTGTTTATGCCCTCATTGGTCTCGGCGTATTTTCCAAATAAAATCGGGCTGTACACCACCCTTTATTCGTTCACGATGATTTTCGGGAACATGACGTTCAACCTAATCACTGCGCCCATCAGCAGTCGCTTCGGCTGGCAAATGATTCTGCTGCTGTTGCTGATTATTCCGGCCATTAGCTTTATGGCGTGCTGATAGTTGGCCGCCTAGTCCCTGAAAAAGTGCACCCCCAACGGTCAAATACGGCAACCTCGACCACCCCAAAACCAAAAATGCACCTCTGGACCAACCCCCACGCTTGGCCATTTCTCCTCACTTTCGGTGGCCAAGCCACGTTGAGCTACACGGTGACCGCCTGGATGCCCGCCTTGATGGAATACCACCACGTGAGCGCTGGCCACGCCGGCATCGTCATGGCAGTCTACGCTTGATTGGCCTTCCCGTTTCCGTTTTCTTGCCCCAAATGCTAACGGTACTCAGTAAACGCACGTTAACTCGGCTCACCGTTTTTGCGGGCGTTTTGGGGCTGATTGCGAGTTCAATGCTGTTTTGGCAGCATACTTCCTCGATGTTTTTTTGGTTACTGGAAGGCGCCCTAGTCGGCGTTGCGATTGGGTTCTTTTTTATGACCACCATGACCATGTTTGCCGTTAAAACCGACTCACCATACGAAACCGCTCAACTTTCTGGGATGGCACAAGCCGGCGGGTACTGCCTCTCAGCATTTGGTCCATCGTTGTACGGGATGGCGTTCGCTAGTAATCCTGCGGGGAACTTGCAGAACGTGGTTTACGTGGCGATTGTGGTGATGATGCTGGTGGCTTGTTTGCGGGTTGTTAATATTGATAAGATTGATCAGTGATGAGTTACTGATATTCAAAAAGTCTCGGTTAAGTGCTTGGTTGGCGCTTAACTGAGGCTTTTTTGGCTTCTGAATTTTGGAAACGTGTGGTGTTGGTGACATGAAAACCGGATGGCACATTAATTTGCTGAGTGATGTTGGCAACGCGCATTGCGATTACTTATTTTCGGCGCCAGTTAGGCTTTAGTTGGCGATTATCGGTGACTTAGTGAAGTTTGTTAACGTGCGTGCTTTGATTCGCCTGCGCCGAAATGAGTTCCACGAAGCAGAGACCTGCACATAAGCCCCTCTTACCACAAACCCCAAAAACCAGATGACGCATTAATTTGATGAGTGGTGCTGGCAACGCGCATTGCTATTACGTAATTTCGGCGCCAGTTAGGCTTTAGTTAGCAATGATTGACACCATCGTGAAGTTTGTTCACGTGACTAGTTTGATTAGCCTGCGCCGAAATGAGTTCCACGAAGCAAAGACCTGCACATAAGCCCCTCTCACCACAAACCCCAAAAACCGGAGTTTATGGTGAGAGGGCTTATGCTCCGGTCTCTAACCGCTTCGTTCCACTCTCTTTACTCTCTATAACTCCTCCAACTCCATCCCCCGAACACTCCGAATCCGATCCGTCACCACTAATGCCTCTGGGTCGGTTTGCTTGATGATCGTCATCACTGCTGGCCACTCGCGCACCGTGCAGATGAAGTACAGGACGTCTTGGTTATGTTGCTTGTAGAAACCGGTTGCCTTTAACAGCGTTACGCCATGACCCAGCTTATCTGACAGCGCCGTAGCGATTTTTTGGTTTTGCGCTGAGATGACCAGTAGTGAGCGTTTGGCGCCGAATGTGTCGAGGTATTTGTTCAATACCACCGCTGAAATGTAGAGTTCGGCGACCGTTAGCAACATGTTTTCAAACCCGATGACGAGTCCCGATGGAATCGCCACGATTAAGTCGAAGAACAGCATTGCTGAGCCGTTTTGCACGCCAAAGTAGCGATTCACGATTTTTGCCAGGATGGTGCTCCCCGCAATCGTGCCACCTGCCCGAAAAATCAGGCCCATTGCGATACCCATCAACACGCCACCGGTGATTGCCGCAATCAGCGTTTGGTGCGTCTGATATGGCCAAAAAACGGGTACTCGCAAGAAAATCGAGATCCACAACACCGCCCACAGTGAGTAAAACACCGTTTCGCGTTTTAAATACCGAAAGCCGATCGCAATCAAGATGCCATTCAGCACTAAGTTGGTTAACGCGGGTGAGATGCGCAACGTATAGTACCCAATCGTTGTCAGGCCAGTGACGCCACCTTCACCAATTCGACTTGGAATCAAAAAGTAATTAATGGCGACTGCGTAAACCGCCGCCCCCAATATAATTCGCAAGCCTCTTTGAACCACCGATTTAGTCATAATGTCCTCCGTCTATCCGTTATCTTCCTATAAGCGTAACGGGTTATCGCTGGAACTGCAAGTTGAGCTGTAGGCAACTGAATTGATCGCTTAAAAACGCCTTGAATTGCTAATTGTTCAGTAATTCGAGGCGTTTCACGTTTATTTTAAGAACCCATTAACTCGTAATCGTTTTTCTCCGAACCAGCCACTTCCGCGCTTCCTCAATCAGAAAAATCGGAATTGGAATGGCACACAGGAACAGCCAGTCATTTAACATCAACGGCGCGGTATTGAAAATCGGTTGTAACACCGGTACATAAACCAGCACCGCCAGTAAAACAATTTCAAAACCAATCCCGGCCCAAACGCGCTTGTTGCTGAACAGGCCGAATTTAAACAGCGACGTCACCGTGGTTCGACAGTTGATGGCCGCGGCGATTTGACAGAAGACGATTGCCGCTAGCGTCATCGTGGTGGCTCGGGCGTAACCAATACCGCTTCCCGCAAGCGCTTGCCTCGGCCACCCTGCCTGCCAATTCGTAAAGAAGTAGGCGCCGGTCGAGACTGCTGATGCCAGCAATCCGTACCAAGCAAAGGCTTTCCACACAAGGTGCTTATTCAACAAATGCGCCGTTTTCGCCCGCGGTGGCTGCTGCATGATCCCCGGTTCAGCGCGTTCGGCACCAAGACCCAGCGCTGGCAACATGTCCGTGCCCAAATCAACGGTTAAAATCTGCATCACCGTTAACGGTAACGGCACAAGACCGCGACTAAACAAGAACAGCACCGATGGAATCGCTTCTGGGACGTTGGAGTTAAAGATGTACAGCAGGAACTTCTGCAGGTTGCTGTAAACCGTTCGCCCCTCTTCGATTGCGGCCACGATCGATGCAAAGTTATCATCGGTCAAAATCATGTCGGCCGCATCCTTAGCAACGTCAGTCCCGGTGACCCCCATCGCAACACCAATATCGGCCTTCTTCAAAGCCGGTGCATCGTTCACACCATCACCAGTCGAAGCGACAATTTCGCCCAGCGACTGTAACGTGGAGACGATTCGGTACTTTTGTTCTGGTGCCACCCGCGCAAACAGAATCTCGCCTTTAAGTGCCGTTTTCAGCTCATCATCTGGCATCGCAGCTAATTCAGTCCCGGTGACGACGCGAACTTTGTCCGTATTTAACCCGATTTTGACCGCGATTGATTTGGCCGTTAGGGAACTATCACCGGTCACCATGATGATGCGGATGCTGGCATCGTGGCATTTTTGAACTGCTTCAATCACTTCCGGACGTGGTGGGTCAGCCATGACCGTTAACCCCAGAAACGTCAATTGCTGTTCGGCAGTTTCAATCGTGAGCCCGTCTAGTTGTGCCTGCTGATCCGCTTCGGCTGGTACTGCTCGATAGGCCACCGCCAGCGACCGTAATCCCTGTGCTGCATAGTGTTGGTTGGCATCGTTGATGGCCTGCCGATCCTTATCCGTCATCGGTCGCGCCTGCCCCGCAATTTGAATCGTTGGGCACAGTGGCAATAAATCACTTAACGAGCCCTTCACACAAATCGACAACGTTCTTGCATCGTGCTGGTGGATCGTCGTCATCCGTTTTCGGTCCGAATCAAACGGTAACTCCTTTAACCGAGGCGTTTTAGCGGTTTCGGCATCAACGTCAAACCCCGCCTTTTCCGCCAAAATCATTAACGCGGCTTCGGTTGGCGTTCCCAGTAATTTTGGCTGCTGCGTTTTGGGATCAAGTTGAACCCGCGTATCGTTATTTAACGTTGACACCCGCAATAAGCGTGCCAAATCCGCATCGTCTTGATAGGCGACCGGTGCGCCGTTGAGCTGAATCTCACCATTATTGACGTAACCCTGTCCCGAAACGGTGTAGGTTTGGTGTGGTAGCCAGACGTGGTTGACCGTCATCTGATTTTGGGTCAGCGTCCCCGTTTTATCCGAGCAGATCACCGTGGTTTCACCCAACGTTTCGACACTACTGAGTTCCTTGACTAACGCGTGACGCTTCGCCATCCGTTGCACCCCGTGCGCTAACGACAGCGTCACCGTTGGTAGGAGGCCTTCCGGAATAAACGCCACAATCATCCCAAGCGCAAAAATAAAGGATTTCGCCACCGGATAATGCACGAACCAAATCGCCGCCACGAAAAAGGCTAGTCCGATGCCAATCGCAATCACTGAAATTTGTTTCGTCAGTCGATTCAACTCCAACTGTAACGGACTGTTTTGCTTGCCCTGCTGTTGCGTCAGGGCCGCAATTTGCCCAAATTCCGTATGCATCCCAGTCGCAATCGCCACAGCGGTCCCGGTACCAGCCCCAACCGTTGTCCCGGCATAAATTAAATTCGATTCGGCAAATTCGCCATCACCCTGCCGGTAATCCGCCCGCTTTGATTCTGGCACTGGTTCGCCAGTTAATGCTGATTGATCGACCTGCATCGAGGTGGCGGTCATCAACCGCGCGTCAACGGGAACCGCATCACCCGCCTGAAGCTGAAAGACGTCGCCCACGACGAGGTCTTTAGCATCCAGCTTCTGCACCTTACCATCCCGGTAAACCTGCGTGTAAGTCGGTAACATCGCCATCAACGAGTCCGTTGCTTTTTGGGCCTGATGCTGTTGCCAAAAACTAAAACACCCGTTGATCACGTTAACTAGCCAAATGGCGATGCCTAATTCCAACGTCCCAGACAGTATCGCAATCAGTCCACTCACCCACAGCAAAATCGCCATCAGGCTCACAAAATTCATCAAAAAAACCTTCAGTTGCGATTGACCCTGTGCGCGATTAATGGTGTTGTCACCATCTCGTTGTAGCCGTTCTTCAGCCACTTTTTGCGTTAACCCCGTCGCCGAAGTTGCCAATTCCTGTTCAACTTCCGATAAGTCCGCTTCTGCGTACCACTGCCGCTTCTTTGTCGTTGCCATCACGAGTCACTTCCTTTGAGGTGGCCAGTTCACCACTGACCGTTTCAACCAGCAAAACCGCCACTTCTTAGCTCAAATCAGTTCTCTTTTTCACCTAAAGGATACTGCTTACAGTTACTTTGTCAATGTTTTCACTTGGCTTATTGGACACACTTCCGTTAACTGTCTTTTTGGGTGTTTTATTGTCGTTTGTGTCCGGCGATAGTGTGCGAAGTTTATGAAATTTGGCTTCGTTGACGCGTTAATCATGGATGATATTGTGGGCACAACCGGTCGATCTGAAAATTTGGCTGGAACGCCGCGGGCACGATTCTGAGCCCAATTTTCTGACCGACCTCTTGTTTGCGGGCTTTCGGCATCGATTACCGCACTCCCGAAAATTTATCATGAAGGCCAAACTGTCGTATGATAACAATCGCAAACATCTCAATAGACGCTGAACGACAACGTTACAGCGTAAATTCACTGTGCAATCAAGCACGTTGAATGAACGTTCAGAATGAATTGACAGTTGACTGTTGCAATTTTGTAGCCAACCGCACAGTTAAGTACTTGAGATGTTTGCGATAGTGTCGAACTGCGCCAATTATCGGGGACGAATTCAAGACTCGCGGGGTTTGGCGAGGCTTGAATTCGAGGTCTGAGACCGCCCTTTGGCTCAGGCCGGTCCCCATAGCTGGAACCTAGCCGCCTGCCGGAATCGACAGTCCACGCAAATCACCACACTTCATAAACAACAACAAAAAAGCGCTCAACTCATCATAAGTTGAACGCTTCAATCAATTAATCATCAATAGTAAACCACAACCGGCTCCCCAGCATACGAAACCGAGTAAAGCTTGCCCATCTTCGAAGGTGGATTGTTGATACATCCGTGAGAATGGTAATCTGCTCGGTAACTCGTGTTGCCGTAGACGTAGCTTGGTTGCCACGAAGAATCATGGAGGCCAACACCGGAGTTGGTGATTGGCATCCAGTATTTAACCTTAGAATTATAGGTTGAACCGTTATCGTTTTGGCCCGTCAGCGTGGTGTTGCGTTGCTTGTACATGATGTAGTACAACCCCTGTGGCGTCTTATTGCCACCGGTGATCGTCCCGGACATCACGGGCGTTGAGAAGACCAGTTTGCCGTTAACGTAGGCGTATTCGTGCAACGTCTTCAAGTTAACTTCGATGTACGTGTCACCGACCGTGTTCGTCTTGCCGTAACCCGTGCCAGTAACGAAATGCTTCAGGTTCAACGTCTGGCTGCTTGGGTGTTCAAAGCCATACAGAATGTATTTGACCAGCTTCGTTTGGGCGATTGACCAACCCCAAGTGCCGCCGGCAGGGACTGTAATCGTGCTCCCGCTGTGGGTCTTGAACTTCGCCGACTTGCCTTTGGTATCGTACTTGGTTGCTAACGCCGCCACTTTTTGCTTCAGTAGCGTCGTGTCAAACTGGTACTTGCCATCCGCCGTTGCCGTCCCGTTTTTCAGGTAATCACTAGCTTTAAACGTGATGTTGGTGCCTGACACGTTCAGCGTCACCGTCTGGGTCAGCAACTTTTGCAGGTTGGCCTTCACTTGACTGATGGTCTTGCTGTCGGCCTTGACCGCCTGTTTGGTAACCTTGTTGACGCTGATCACCGCTTCGGTCTTCGCTTGCTGTTTGAAGTCTGCCACCATCGTTGCCTTGTCCAGTGCCGTCCCAGACTGGCCCTGAGTAACACTCAGTTGACCGTTCTTCAAGACCACTTTGGCGTCAATTGGCGTCTTGCGAATAGCTTGATGGTATCGATTTGCTTTTCAAATGCCGGTAACAGTGTCGTCAACCGGTACTGCTGAGCACTTGCGGATACCTGCGTCGTTAACTTCATTGAAACGGTGTCCACCATGTGACCAGCTTCACCATTTCGTTTCGTCAGTAACTTGGCAACCGATGCTTGGCTGACTTTAACCCGGGATTTAGCCACCGTAATCGCTTTACTGGACTGACTCCCGGTACTTTGATTCAATTTCTTGGTTGCTTGCGCGACCGTTAGATTCGTCACCGTCACGCCGTTGATCTGCGTGGGCTTAAACCGCTGATGGTAGTAACTTGCGTAGCCTAAGCTGCCCACCCCAAGGGCGATGAGACAGGTCACCACCGCGATCAGCCAACGGTGTGAGCCACGGTGTTTGCGTTGCTTCGCTTCTCGCGTCATTGTCGTCGCTCCTTTTTTCAATCATGCCTCGATTATGACGCATTAACCTTAACCATTCTATAAAATGGCAAATCTTTATGGCATTTTAAGAATTTTGCATTTTCCCTTACACGTTTCTCATTTTAGAACTTATAATGGAAGAATCAACGTTTTTAACGTCCAAAATAACTGAATAGGAAGTGACACGTTTCATGCAAGAGCTTTTTGAGAAAACGTCCATTCCCAAGGCCTTCTTCAAACTCGCATTCCCCATCGTGCTGGGAATGGTGTTTAGTATGGTCTATAACCTTGCGGACACCTTTTTTGTGTCGCAAACGCAAAATACCGCACTGGTTGCGGGCGTTTCGCTTTGCACGCCCCTATTTTCATTCTTAATTGCCATCGGTGATATCTTCGGCTTAGGTGGCAGCTCGTTTATTTCCCGGTTGATGGGTCAAAAGGCCTTCGACAATGCTGCTCGGATCAGCAGCTTCTGCTTCTACGCCGCAATTGCGTTCGGCCTCGTGATCACGGTGTTACTGCTGGTCTTTGAACGCCCGATTCTGTACATGTTCGGCGCCAACGCTGAAACCTACCAGTACGCCGCTGATTTCTACCGCATCATGTCAGCCGGAGCCGCACTGGTTATCGTTTCGCTGGTGCCTAACAACATCATCCGAACTGAAGGCCTCGCCGTTCAGTCCATGGTCGGCTCGGTTGTCGGGACTATCGTGACGATCATCTTAGACCCAATTTTCATCCTCGGCCTCAACATGGGTGCTGCCGGAGCTGCCCTAGCCACCATCATCGGCTACGGTTGCACGGACTTGGTTTTCATCTGGTTAACTGCCAAATACTGTAAGATCATCTCCCTCTCCTTCAGCAAACGCCGCATTCCATTTAGCTTCATCCGTCAGGTGTTGCTGATTGGGATTCCGGCTGCCATTACAAACATTATGACCGCCTTTGGAACAATGGTCTTGAACCGGTATTTGGCAGAATACGGGGCAACCCAAGTGGCCGCGTTAGGCATCGTTATGAAAATCTACACCATCGTCACGTTGATCATGGTTGGCTTCGCCTTTGGTGCCCAACCGTTGATTGGTTACACTTACGGCGCTAAGGACATGAAGCGGTTCAAAGAAACGGTCCGCTTTGATCTGACCGTTAACGTTGGGTACTCGTTAGTGCTGGCAGCTATCTTGATGATTTTTGCGCCGCAAATCGTGGCACTGTTCTTGAACAAAGCGGCTGTCATTACCGCCGGCACGTACATGCTGCGGGCCTTCTTAATCACCACACCGTTCGTGGGTGGCGTACTCGTCTTCACCACCATGTTCCAGTCGATTGGTAGTCCACTGGGCGCCTTCATCATGTCAATTTCACGGCAAGGGGTCGTCTTTTACATCGTGATTTTGATTGCAGCTCACATCTTCGGCTACCACGTGCGGTTTGGGCCCAACCATCGCAGACGTCATTACCTGCATCATGGGGTTATGGCTGTATCGAACGTTGGCGGCACCGAAGAAGCAAAAACAGATTGATTAACTTTGAGACTTAAAAAGCAACGCAGAAGATGCTGACTTGCATCCACTGCGTTACTTTTTTTATTTACGCTTGTGTCCAGCGTAATAACCGACGCCGGATGGTAACTCAATAACTGCAGAAACGATTGTGACCAACGTTTAGTAACCGCAATGAACCAACGATTATGTGATGCTGGTCTTCATCAGTTGAACGTCGCGTTTATGCTGATTCGATGAGACAATATTTCCGTTCAACGTGTTTTGAGATGTTCTGCGATAGTGCCGAACTGCGCAATGTGAGATGGAGGTAAGCGGCTAGGTTCCTGCTGTGTCGCGATAATTGGCGGTTGTTGGTGCTTTTCCCAACAACGCCAATTATCGGGAACGAATTGAAGACTCGCATGAATTTTGGCGAGGCTTGAATTCGAGGACTGAGACCGCTCTTCGGCTCAGGCCGGCCCCACAGCATGAACCTAGTCGCTTACCGGAATCGACAGTTTACGCAAATCATATTTCACAAACTGAAAAGGTCACCGCAAATTCCTAAAACCGGAATCTACGGTGACCTTTTCAATTTATCTGTGCTTTAAACCTCACTAATCGCCGTTGCCAACTCACTCTTCGACGAATGCGAAGGTACCGTCAACACGGGCACGCTCACTAACCGTTCAATGACAGCTCGGTTCACTACCTGATCAAGCGGGAGTTCACCAGGGCCATAGTTGGCCTGTAACCAGCTCACAAAGTCTTTGATAACCGGTAACGTTGAGCGGTCGAAAGCTTCACCTAACGCTAAGTCACCCGCGTTTTTAAAGTAGGTGTCAATATCGGCTTCAGCCACGTCGCTGGCTTCAAAAGCCACCCGAATGGCTTGTTTGATTTGTTCAGCTAACTGCGATTGATCAGCATCATCAACGCCGATCAACAACGTTGCCGTTTTGGTTCGGTCATTTGCCAGCACCAACACGGTCTTGTGGTCGTGGACGAATGCGCTGGCGTGCCATGAGTAAAATGGTGCCTGCCGAGCAGTAATGATGGCCACTTCCGGCTCATCAGTCGCTGGAATCCCTGTGTAGTGCGGAACTGCTTGTTTCAGTGGATTAATAATCATGTGGAAGTCCTCTTTATCTAATTAGATTGATACCTTCCATTATAACGTGAATTCGCTTACAAGCCCACCGAATTATCTTTCTTGTGGTATCTCGATATACCCCTCATAGGTATATAGCTATTTTTCGTAGGCCTTCAATACTCGCTTGGCCGCCAACCAGTGCAACACGGCTTGAACGGCTTCATACTGCATCACGGTTGCCGGCGAAGCAGTCGTTAAATCAACACTGACTGGTTCCTGCGTGGCTAACTGGCCCTGTTGCGCCGCCTGCTCATTAAACAACTTCACAAAGTTATCATAGGCTTCCTGTGCCGGTGCATCCGCCAGCAACCAGCCCATCGCCTGCTTCAACTCAGTCAGCGCGAACACGTTTTTCAGTAACCCCACCACAATGGCACCAGCTAAGTGCCTTGCGTGTAGCGTTTTTTCACCGGCGCCATGATAATCTCGGCCTTAAAGTAGTTGTGCATCATAGTCTTGGTCACTTGATCATCCGTAATCGGCGTCAGCACCATGTTGGTAATGTCTAATAATTGGTCCAAATGCAGACTAAATTGCGGTAATTCAGCCCACAGCGGTAATCTTAATTCAGTTGGGTCGGTCGTCTGCATCGTCATATTTGCCTCCAGTTATCGTTAAGGTTCCTGCTCAGATCAGTGCCGATTCAATCCGTTAGTGGGTCACGCCCACTTGCACCGCAACGCCCACCAAACCAGGGCCCGTGTGGACGCCTAATGCGGGTGACACGTTACCGGTGTAGATCAACTGGTTCGGAAACCGCGCTTGCAATTCAGCAACCACCTTCGTCAGCAGCGCTGGATTTACCCCTTGCGTCACCGCAATTCGAAAATCGGGTTGCCCTTCAGCGGTAGCAACCGCCGCCGCAATCAGCTTGGAAACAGCTTTCGCTTCAGTACGCGCTTTGGTCATCGGATAGTAGATACCATTCTCATCGCAGGAAATGACTGGCTTGATACTGAGCATCGTGCCCAGTAAACCAGCTACCCTTCCAATTCTACCACCCGCCCGCAGGTATTTTAACGTTGGAATGTAAAAATACACCTTACTGTCGGCCACCGCGTTTTGAAGCCGGGCCACGATGTCGTGGTAGGCGAGGCCGTTATCGATCAGTTGTTCCGCGTAAACTGCGAATAACCCGCTGCCGATACCGATATTCTTGGTGTCCACCACCGTCATCTCAGCCTCAGCGTCGGCCGCGACCTGCTTGAATACCGAATAGCTCACTGATAACCCACTTGAAATTGTGATGCCAATAATCTGTGTAAAGCCTTGTTCCTGCAATCGCTCAACTTGGGCCTTCACACTACCAACAGTGGGACTCGCCGTTTTAGGCAACGTATCGTTAGCCGCCAATTGTTGATAAAATTCATCTGGTTGAATGGTTTCACGGTCAAGATAGGTGTTCCCATCTGCCATCGTGACCAGCATCGGTGCGACTTCAATATTTTGGTACTGTGCCAGAATTTCTCCCGGTACGTCGGAAGCTGAATCCACGATCAACGCGATTTTTGTTTGCATCTCATGACCCTCATCTTTTTCGTAGTTTTGAATACTAGTTACGTAGTATTGTAAACTACAACGTGAATATGTCAATTAATTTTTAAATGATTCGATTTTGTCACCGGTCCAAACATTTTTGCGCTGTTGTTTCTCAATATTACTTATATTAGAATTTGTTAAATTTACCCTTGAACTTCATTAGTTAACCCCGTATACTGGAGGCAGTAAATCAGGAATTAAAAATTAAATGTAAAAAACGCTCAAGTGTTGGACTTAACCAACGCCACGACCCGCGCATGTGTTCTTATACGACATGCTCGGGTCGTTTTTAATTCACCTGATAAAATTGGAGGGATATCTATTGATGACGTTTTACGGCCAACCCAAATTTGCAGCGCAACAGCCGACTGACGTGCCAGTCGGCTACGAGCTCTTTATTCGTGAATACCGCGGCAATCAATGGGTTTTGCCTACCAACTTCGGCGATATTTCGGCAGACGAAATCGAACGCCTATTAACCAAAGCACTACGTACCATGCCTGAATCGATCACCATTTTATCGTTTAACCTTGAACAGCTACAGTTCATTGATCCGGTATACATTGACATGGTCGCTCGCGTTCAAGCGACAACCTCAATTCGGCTGTTCACTGAGCTAACCGAACGCACTGATCCACGGGTTACTGACTCGCAATTACTCGCGGCAGCCAAGCGGTTCCACGATTACGGGTTACTGGTTTGCATGGATGACGTTGGCACCGGCGATAACACGCCTAGTCTCGTGTTCAAACTCAACGACTACATCGATGAATACAAGTTTGCCTTCCAAAATTTCCGGCCATTCGCCCACATTAGCGATATCGCGCCAGAGCTGAATTTTTGGTACGACCTCTCGCAAGAAAACGACAAGATGCTAGCGATTGAGGGGCTTGAAAGTGCCCACGACCTCGCCGTTGTGCAACACGATTACCCCTGTGATATCGTGCAAGGATACTACACGGGCAAACCCGCATTATTGCCAAATAACGCGGACGGTGCCATCTGCGAAAGTTAATCACTTAAAGGTCAGCTACTTCTTAGCTAACACTGGTGTCTCAAGGGTGCCGGTGTTTTTAGTTTGTCGTTAACTTAATGCCGATAATCCCAATTAACAGTACGCCAACAAACACCCAAGTCAACGGATTCAAACGATCACCAAACACCATAACCCCAACGATTACCGTCCCAAGGGCGCCGATGCCGGTCCAAATCGGGTAAGCCAAACTCAACGGTAATTGATGCGTGGCCTTCGCTAAGAAGAGAAAGCTCAACACCATCCCAATGATCGTTGCAACCGACCAGCCCAAGTGTGAGAACCCTTCACTCAACTTCAAAAAACTCGCCCAAACTACTTCAAAAATTCCCGCAATCACTAAATAAATCCAAGCCATCATCTTGTCCTCCTAAATATTGGCCTCACTACCAACGCAAAAAAGCAGCCCGCTGCGGCATTCCTTCAACGACCTAACGGAATGCCACCTCGTGCTGCTTACCCGGTGGTAATGTGCTGTTTTGTTCCTTGTATCCTATCACATTGAAAAATTTGGGGCAACTTGTGGCAATCAATTAAATGTTTCACATGAAACATTCACCATTTTTTCAGCAAGCCAGAACCTCGCTTTTTACCGATAAATGCCCTACAATTAAACCGTAATTCTAATTGAGGAGATGCTCTATTTATGACTAAACGGATCAAGGGTTCTTGTACCACAGTACTAGTGGGAAAGAACGCTTCCATTGACGGCTCAACCATGATTGCTCGAAACGAAGACGGGGCTGCACCATTGGACCCTCAGAAGTTTGTGGTGGTTAAGCCTGAAGACCAACCACGCCACTACCAATCGGTACTCAGTAAGGTCGCCATTGACCTCCCTGACAACCCACTGGCTTACACCTCAACCCCAGAAGGCACTGACGGCCACGGACTCTGGGCCGCTGCCGGGATCAACAGTGATAACGTGGCCATGACCGCTACGGAAACCATCACCTCCAACTCCCGAATTTTAGGGGTCGATCCCTTAGTTGACGACGGGATCGGTGAAGAAGACATTACAACGATCACCCTACCTTACATCCACTCCGCTCGCGAAGGCGTTAAACGCTTAGGGGCCTTGTTGGAAAAATACGGGACTTACGAACTCAACGCCATGGCTTTCTCTGACAAAGATGAAGTTTGGTACTTTGAGTCCATCGCCGGTCACCACTGGGCTGCCATCCGGATTCCAGACGATGCTTACGTCATCGCCCCTAACCGCATGAACATCGACCAATTCGACTTTGATTCAGATGACACGCTTTACGCCGCTGATCTCCCAGAATTGATTGAAACCTACCACTTGAACCCCGACCGTGACCAAGTAAACCTTCGCCACATCTTCGGGAGTGCCACGATCAAGGATACCCGTTACAACAATCCACGGGCTTGGTATGGTCAAAAGTATTTCAACCCTGAATTTGACACCACGCCAATCGATCAGGATCTGCCATTTATTTGCCGGACGCAAAAGAAGATCAGCGTGGAAGACGTTAAGTTCGTGTTGAGTTCTCACTACCAAAACACCCCTTACGATCCTTATGGTACCGGGACCGAAGCCGAGAAGAAGCAGTTCCGGCCAATCGGGATTAATCGGAACCAGGAATTACACATTCTCCAGATTAGAAACGATGTTCCAGCTGAAATCGCTGGTATTCACTGGTTAGCATTTGGCCCTAACACCTTTAACGCCGTTGTGCCATTCTACGCCAACGTTAAAGACACGCCACTGGCTTACAAGAGCACTACTGGCGAATGCGACCCAACCAACATGTACTGGTTGAGCAACATCATGGCCCTCATCGGCGACAGCAACTTCGGTCTGTACGAAGATCAGGAAAACCTGTTTGAAGAACACACCGTTGCCGCTTGCCGTAACCTTCAGATTCAAGCTGACAAGGCCGCTGCTGATCAAGCCGACTTGCCTGCTTACCTCGAAGACATCAACAACCAAATGGCCGATGTTACCCGCAAGAACGCCAATAAGCTTCTCGGGCAGATGCTGGCACTGGGTGAACCACAGATGAAGTTGCAATTTACTTTGAATGATTAAATTCGTTTTACTGAATCGAGCACGCTTTTTGTGTTCGGTTTTTTTGTTGTTTGTGAAAAGCGCAAGCGTTAGGTTTGATTTTGGATGTATGCTGTTTGGCATCGCTTCGCTCGCCAAAGTCGCCGTGAAAGGCGCTCGTTCGGGCGACAAAATTCGGTGCCGCTTGGGTTGTTATTTCTAGGGTTCCTGACGTAGGAGGAGTTTGTCAACCACGTGCCTTCTGGCTACCACGCCGAATAGTGCTACGCGAGGCAGAAGGCTATGTGTAATGGGCGCTCAGCCAAACTACCAAAAACCGGTAGTTTAGCTGAGCGCCCATTACACGCCGCCTTCTAACCGCCTCGCTCCGCACACTCTCATTAAATTCCCAATTCCACTTGCTATAATCAGTCGGAAAACTAACTGAAAGTAGGAACTATTGTGAACTCTAAGACACCGCAGGGTAACTTCGTTGGGTTGTTACCACTGCTCTTTTTTCTGATTTTATACATTAGCTCGGGCATTTTGACTGGAAGCTTTGATAATTTGCCATTATTGGTGGCCATGGTGATGGCAAGCGTCGTGGCCTTTTGTTTGAAGGGTGATAACGTGATGATAAATTCAATGACAAGTTGACCGTGTTCTTCAAGGGTGCCGGGCAGGACACTATGATGCTGATGATCGTGATCTTCATGTTGGCCGGGGCCTTTTACTACGTGACGAAAGCGATGCACGCGGTGGAGACGATCACCAATATTGGTCTGACGTACCTCCCCCATTCTTTCTTGGTACCAGGAGTCTTCATCCTTGGCTGTATCCTAAGTTTTGCGATGGGGACGTCTATGGGAACCGTTGCGGCGTTGATGCCAATTGCGGCTAGCATTGCCCAAATCGCTCATATCAACATGGCACTAATGGCCGGGGTAGTCGTGAGTGGCGCCATGTTTGGCGATGACCTCTCACTGATTTCGGGTTCCGCCATCGTTTCTGCTAAAACACAGGGCGTGACCATTTTCGCTAAATTCAAGACGAACCTGATCATGGTGATTCCAGCGGTAGCGATCACCATTGCGCTACTGATGATGGCGCCGGTTGGCCAAGCACATTTAGGTGACTTAGGTGCAATCCACTGGCTGAAAATTCTACCGTACCTAGTGGTGATTGGGCTGTCGTTTTTAAATTTAAACGTGCTATTAGTCCTATTACTGGGTATCGTATCAGCGTGGTGATCGGCATGGGCTACGGTGAATTTGACTTCATCGGTGCAATGGATGCGGCCCACAAAGGAATGTTAGCGATGGCTGATATTTCGTTGATTTCAATCGTGGTTGGTGGCTTGGCAGCGCTAATGACTCATATGGGTGGCATTCAGTGGTTGCTGGATAAGATCACGAAGCACGCACGGGGAACTCGTGGTGGAAAGTTTGCGATTGCCTTTTTGATTCTGTTACTGGACGTGATCACGACGAATAACACCGTATCGATTATGATTGCGGGCCCAATCGCTAGAGATTTATCGGAAACCTATGGCATCTCTAGATCGTATACGGCCAGCATCCTCGACGTCTTCTCCTGCGTGGGACAGGGGCTAATTCCATATGGTGGTCAACTACTGATGGCTGGCGCAATCGCCAGATTTCAGCCGCGGCAATCGTGCCGTATAGTTGGTACTGCATCGTATTAGGTATCGTTTCGGTGATTTTTCTATTGACCCGCTACTCACCCAAGCACGATCTTTTGGAACAGTTTTAGCAGTCAGTCAAAATGAAGTCACCGGTTACGACAAATTGCACTCGGTATGATACCTTCTAGGTGATGGGAGGAAATCGAGATGGTTGATTTAAAATACGGTGCGTATACGTTGGTTAGTTGGTTGATTTTGATGGCATTGATGGTACCACTGGTTCGCTTGTCGTTCGGTCAAATCATCTTATATGGTGCGTTGATTTTGGTGATCTACATGCTGGTGATCACTTTGATTGAACGGCATTATCCAACGCTTAAACAACGCAACCGGGTCAGTACCCTGCCTTGGCTGCGAGGCGGGTTGACGGTTGTTTGGTTGGTAGGCTATCTGGCAGTGATCATTGTAAATGACCGCTGGTTGAATTCACCCGTTTTGAACTTCGTGACGATTTACGGATCGATTATGGTGACCAACGTCATCGTGGCTTGCTTTACAAAGTTGAAATCTAATGATGAACATTAAAACCGACCATCTGAGTTAGCACGTGGCTAACTCAGATGGTCGGTTTTTAATATCGATCGATAAAACTTGCCAGAATATAAAATGGTATCATGCCTGATTTCCCGGTAGTTCCCCCACTTCAAAAATTGATTATCGCCTGCATACTAAAAAAGTTCCGGCTACCAACCAGAACTTCCGCCTTACCGACCAAACAACGCCAACGCAATAAAAAACAGCGGTGGCACCGCCAACGACGGCAGTAAATTCAACGTATGAACTTTCTTAATCTCAAGAATACTCAATCCCGAAGCCAGAATCAAAATGCCCCCAACGATTGAGATTTCATTCAATAAAGCATTACTAATGGCCGCATGCATCAGCGTTGCCAACAGGTAGATACTCCCCTGCCAAGTAAACAGCACCGCCGCCGCAATCATGATGCCGATACCAAAAGATGCCGCCAGCACCATCGACGTAATCCCATCCAGCATCCCGTTAGTCATCAAGTAGGTATAGTCATGCTTCAACGCCGCTTCAATTGGCCCCACGATCGACAAAGTCCCGATACAAAACAGCAAAATCGCCGTCGACAGCCCTTCAGCAAGGTTGCTCTTACCGGAAAACCGCGCCAATCCGCGATTAAAGCGACCTTCCAGATCTAGCCACTGTCCAATCAAACCACCCAACGCCAAACTGACAATAAATAGCACCGGATAGTGGCTATCAGGCATGTGCTGAATCGTGGCATTTAACCCCAACCCAACAACGGCGAGCCCTAGCGCCTGCATCAAAATATCGTGATACTGGGGTTTAAGTCCCCGTTTAAAAATACTGCCCACCGTGCTCCCCACAATGATCATTATCGTGTTAAATATCGTCCCAATCATGTTAACGACTCCCTTAAGTTAATGCTTCTAGTTTAAACCCTCCCCTTACCGGAGAGTCAACGCTGAATTGGGAGTTGAATCGTGGTAAGGTAATCCGTGGCATTTTTTGATACGTACTGGTCGATCACGGTGCGTTCCACCGCATCACCAATAATTTGGTAACCGGCTGTTTGCACAAAGGTCAGCAACTTTTCGTACGCCGCACGTGATTGTTGATGATTACCATTATAGTAAATACAAGCGTAATCACCAGCCGGTAACGTCCCCGCCAACGGGCCAGTAACGGCTTCCGGTACCAGAATGAAGACACTTTGGTAACTTTGAAAATGACGCGCCAGAATGTTTTCCCGGGAAATGGTTAAGCCAACGCCACCGATGAAAATCGCTGGCGCTAACCCCGCTTGCGTCGCCAAGTGTCGAAGCGCAAGTTCTAACTCTGGTTCACTCCGAATCGGTTGTACCAGTGACACGATTTGTCGAACTGGCAACGTTTGGATAACTGGCATTTCCAGTTGGTCGACCCGTTGCGCTTCGTCAAGGTCTTGCAGGCGTGCGTGAAACCGGCGCTTCATGCGAATAAGTTCTTGAATGCGCTGATCTGCAAGGTGTTCCTGTTCTTGGAGTAACGTCCTAAACGTGCCTAAGTCCAGTTGCGCCAAGTGCGCTTGAATCTCTTTGAGCGATAACCCCAATGCTTGGAGGTACTGAATCGTATTTAACCGTTCAAACTGGGCCGTTGTGTAATATCGGTAGCCACTTTGCGGTGCGGTTTCGGCCGGTTTAAATAGGCCGATTTGGTCGTAATACCGTAACGTCTTGACTGTCGTTTGGTGTAATTTGGCCATTTCACCGATTGAAAAACGATTCTGCATAGTGGCCACCTCCTTTTTAATTATCATACCATGAAAAAAAGTACCATGAACGCCCAAGGAGAGCCGTTCATGATACTTTTCTAATGCTTTAGGCAGGTTGGACCCGCGTTGAAATCTTCGCCTTATTTAACAGTACCGAACTCGTCACAACGGATAGTGAGCTAAACGCCATCGCTAACCCAGCGAGTTCCGGACTCAACGTAACGCCGATTGCGAAGAACACCCCAGCCGCCACCGGAATCCCAAGCACGTTGTAGATGAACGCCCAGAATAGGTTCAGTTTGATCCGGTTAAAGGTCTTCTTACTCAAGGCTAACGCCCGGTCAACGTCACGGAGATCGTTCTTCACCAACACGATACCACCAGATTCAATGGCGATATCAGTCCCAGAACCCATGGCAATCCCAACGTCAGCAGTCGTCAACGCTGGCGCATCGTTGATCCCGTCACCAACAAAGGCGACTTTACCGTCTTGCTGTAAGGTCTTGATGTGGTCAGCTTTATCACCTGGCAAAACATCCGCGATCACGTCGTCGATGCCAACTTGGTCCGCAATCGCTCGCGCAACCCGTTGGTTATCACCAGTCAACATCACGGTCTTCAAGCCCCGTGACTTCAATGCAGCGATAGCTTCTTTAGAGGTTGGCTTTGGCGCATCCTGAATGGCAATCAAGCCAATCACTTGAGCGCTTAGCCCAACGTAAACCACCGTCTTAGCTTCATCTTGTAGTTGTTGCGCCCGTTGCTTCAAATCAGCACTGATTTGGTAATCTGCCAGTAGTTTATCGTTGCCGACAAAGGCGGTCTGACCGTCAACGCTGGCCTCAACGCCTTTACCTTCGATGGCTTTGAAATCGCTCGCTGCTGGCACAGTGATCTCATCGGTCTTTGCCTTAGTCATAATCGCCGTTGCCAGTGGGTGTTCCGAGGCTTCTTCCAGTCCAGCCGCAACGGTCAACACTTGCGTTGCGTCACCGATGATATCCGTCACAGCTGGTTGCCCAACCGTAATGGTCCCGGTTTTATCGAACACCACCGTTGTCACATCGTTCACGGCTTCAAGGACCTCACCATTTTGATCAAAATACCCATCTTGGCACTCCGACCCGTCCCGACCATTAAGGCCGTTGGGGTGGCTAGGCCAAGCGCACATGGGCAGGCGATCACGACAACTGACACCGCAAAAATCAAGGCATTCGCAACACTGGCACCAATGAACACGTACCAAATTAAGAAGGTTAAAATCGCCAACATCAACACGATTGGCACGAAGATGTCTGACACCTTATCCGTTAACTTTTGAATTGGAGCGTGACTGTTTTGAGCCTTTTTGACCAGTTCCACGATTTGGGCCAGCATGGTATCTTCGCCAACCTTTTCAGCTTGGAACTGGAAGCTCCCGTTACTGTTGATGGTTGAACCGATGACGTGGTCACCGACACCCTTTTCCACCGGCATGCTTTCACCGGTGACCATCGATTCATCGATGGTTGAAGTGCCTTGCGTGATCACGCCGTCAACAGCCACCTTTTCGCCCGGTTTGACCCGGATCGTATCGCCAACGACCACTTCAGCAAGTGGGACTTTGACGAACTCGCCGTCACGTAATACTTCGGCGGTTTTCGCTTGCAAATCGACCAGCTTTTCCACGGCATTTGATGCGTTGTTACGCATCCGTTCCTCAAATACCTGGCCAAGTAGCACGAAGGTCGTCACTACCGCAGCTGATTCAAAGAACACGGCTTGATGGGTGATCATCGCATAAATACTATACAGATAAGCCGTCGCCGTCCCAATCGCAACTAAGGTATCCATGTTAGAGTGGTGCTTTTGAAATGATGCCCAGGCACTTTGCATGAACGGGCCGGCTGACACCGCCATTACGATGGTCGTCAATCCCAGCATTGTCCATTCGCCGCCAGGCAGCATCCACCCGGTCAACGGGTGAAGCACCATTTCGGCTACCATTGGCACGGACATCACCAATGACACCCAAAAGCGACTGTTAATACTCATTACTTGATCACCACTTTCCCGAAGAACATGTCCATCCCGCAACTGAAGTTAAATTCACCCGCCTGATCCGTGTTTACGGTGACGGTCTTGGCTTCGTTTAATGGCAGTTCGGTTTCGAAATCAAAATCCTTAGAGTGAACCACATCAAGACAACCTTGATCACTCGTCCGGGTAAAGGTAATGGTGGCAGGCACGCCTTGCTTCAATGTGACAACTTCTGGGTTGTAGCCCCCGGCAACTTCAACTTTAGCATTTTGTACGTTTTCACTCATGATCGTGTCCTCCTAGACTTTCGTTATTTAATAATCAACTTACCGTGAAACATGTCCATCCCGCAAGCCCACTGGTATTCGCCGGCCTTGCTGGTATCGATTTTAATTGACTGTTCTTCACCCTTTGGTAATTCCCGGTTGATCCCGAAATCCGGAAAGACGACCCGGTCCAAACAGCTCGACGGATCTTGCCGGGTAAAATTCAGCACAGCGGGAACCCCCTGCTTGAGGACGACCGTTTCTGGGTCGTAGCCGCCTTTAACGTTCACGTCGATACTTTGGACATCATCTGTAACAGTGGCGGTTCCGGTTGCCGCTTCGTGCTTACCGAAGAACCACCAAGCGATGAAGCCAATCAAGGCCAGCCCGACGATCAGGACAATCAGTTTAATCATGTTGCTCACGCTCCCTTTTTGTTGGTTATGTATTTTTCGTTTACATTTGTAAACTTCGTAATTATCATAGCGCCGTTGTTTACAATTGTCAATATAAAACCCTAATCATTTTAAATTTGATTGAAATTCAACTGTGGGACCTTTCTCTCATTGAAAATATTTGCCGTCATTACGCCATTTGACGGTATCCCGTCTTAAAATTGACTTGATTCACGATGGCCTCTAAATAAAAAATGATTTTGACATCCTTTAGCACTCATGCTACATTTATCCCAACAGAATAATCGTGTTGATTATATCACCGGGTATAATCAACTTTAAGATGGATGGTATTCATTGTCTTACTCGTAGGTACGGCGCATTTGTGTTATAAGAGTAGGACGATGGATACCATTTTTTGGTTATTCGCTAAAACTCAGGAGGTTGTTATCATGCGTATCTTACTAGTAGTGACTTACAAACGTTACTTGATTTTCCGAGTGTGATTGATGCCGTTGAAACGGCTTATCAAGATAAAGGCACCGGTCAGGGCGTTATTTGGCCCATGATCTACCATGAATTTATTTCAGATCAAGCTGACATGGATATTCGGTCGGGTTATCTAAAATCTCAACATGCGTATGGCGTTAAATTGTTATCTTGGTTCGCTGAAAATGAAGCGAAGGGACTGCCGGAACTAAACGGCACCGTTACCATTTACGATGATCAAACTGGGTTACCAAAGGGGGTTGTTAACGCAGCCGCTTTAACTGGTTATCGAACTGGGGCTGCCGGCGCGGTTGCGAGTCGCCTTTTGGCTAACCCCGATGCCACAAACTTGCTGATTGTTGGTGCTGGTGCCCAAGCACTTTACCAGATCATGGCCCAATTGACCGTGTTACCTCACATTTCAACCGTCACCATTGTCGATTTAGTTGCGCCACAAAAAGCGACCCAACTAGCCGAAACATTGACTCAACAATTGTCAGAACAATTCCTTCCAACGATCGATACTCACGCCGCCGTTTATGAACGACTAACAACCCAACTATCTCATTTGACGGTAACCGCTAGTGATGACCTCGAAAACGCAACTAAAACCGCTCAAGTCATCGTCACTGCAACCCCTTCGACTAAGGCAATGATTCAATCAGACTGGGTTCAACCAGGCACTCACCTCAATACCATCGGCGCTGATATGACCGGGAAGCAAGAAGTCGACGAAACCATCTTTAAAACTGCCAACAGTTACGTTGATGATCGGCAACAAGCTGCTCAAGTTGGCGAAACGCAAAATGCGATTCGCGCCAATATTTTGCAAGAAGATCAACTGACTGAAATTGGTGATCTACTGGCTACTTCAACTCAAAATCAATGGACGCCAAATCAAATGACTTTATTTGATAGTACCGGCATCGCATTGCAGGATATCGCGGCCGCCAACTTAGCCCTTGAAAAGGCTGAAACATTAACGGCTGGTCACTCGATCGACCTTTAGGAGGAAAAGCAAATGAAACTAAAAACATTTGGCGTTGAACAATGGATGAACGATTACGAAACGACCGCAACGTATAACTTGGGTGAAACCTGTGTCTCGCCACTCTCATTACAAGATTTATTGGCGCTCACTCACACTGATGAAGCGGCATTTACCAACAAATTGCTAACGACCCGCTTAACGTACGGCGATATTGTCGGTGCGCCTGACCTGTTGGAAAACATCACGCACCTTTATCAACATTTGAGTTCTAACCAGGTTGTGACCACCCACGGTGCCATCGGGGCAAATAGTCTCGCGTTAACCACCCTCGTTGAGCCCGGTGATGAAGTTGTGGTCGTCACCCCAACCTATCAACAACTACAGTCCATTCCAGAATCAATCGGCGCTACCGTTAAGTTACTGGCCCTAACTCCTGAAAATGACTACTTACCCGATATTGATCAGTTAACATCACTTGTCAGTGATAAAACCAAACTGATCGTGTTAAACAACCCCGACAATCCATCTGGGTCGTTAATGCCACGAGAACACCTTCAACATATTGTGAACGTTGCTCAATCAGTCGACGCCTATATTTTATGCGATGAGGTTTACCGTCATTTGACCCAAACGGACGACTATTCCCCTTCGATTATCGACTTGTACGATAAAGGCATTTCTACAAGCAGCATGTCCAAGGTCTTCTCGTTAGCCGGCTTACGGCTTGGTTGGATTGCCTCTCACGATGATGCGTTCATGAACACCTTATTCTCACATCGTGACTACAACACGATCAGCTGCGGCGTTATTAATGAAATGATTGCTGAAGTTGCCCTAGCCAACAAAGAAATTATCTTAAAGCGCAATCGGGCCATCGTCCGGCACAATTTACAGTTATTAAGCGATTGGGTCGACCAACAGCCACATATTAGTTGGCTAAAACCCCAAGCTGGGACAACCGCACTATTACAATATGATTTTGATATACCAAGCGAAACCTTCTGTGACCAATTATTTAAAGCCACGGGCGTGTTACTCGTTCCAGGCGCTGAGTTTGACGTTGAACACGCGCTTCGCATCGGGTACGCCTTTGAAGATGCGGAACTGCAAAATGGCTTAAATCAATTAAGCGCATTTATGCAGACACTCTAAGGGCGTTACTTAACCAAAATCCAAAAGAGAACGCAACTGATATTGACCAATATCAGTTGCGTTCTCTTTTGTACCATCCGTTAATCGTTTTTCTTTTCATTTTCAGCCACATGTTCCTTCACCAATCCCACAACACTCATAATATGCTGATCGGCCAAACTATAATGAATGTTCTTCCCGCTTCGAGTGCCCTTTACCAGATTACGTTGCTTCAAGATACTCAACTGGTGTGAAATACTCGATTGACTTAAATCTAAAACTTCTGTCAGTTCCGTGACGCTCAACGTCGTTTGAGACAACGCTAAAATAATCCGGACCCGGTTAACGTCGCCCAAGGCTTTAAACAGGGCAACCATCCGTTCCAGTTCATCTGAAACACCTAAGTGATGCTTTAGGTGCTCAACCATTTCCAAATGTTTAGGGTCTTCCATCTTAACTAATTTGCCTCCATGACTTGTATTTATATGAGCAACTGTTATACTACATATGAAGATATGTTCATATGTAGATACGTTATGAGGTGATCGAAATGAACCAAACCATCAACCCAGCTCGGCGCCGGCAGACTCTCCGCAGTCTCTTGGAACACAAACGGACAATTGCCACGCTAGCCAGCTCAACCATTATATTATTAATTGCCCCACTTTTACCAGCGTCATGGGCAATGATTTCTGCTTATTTAATTAGTTACCTATTAGTTAGCTATGACGTTCTCTGGCAATCGATTCAAAATATTCGTCACGGAGAACTCTTTGATGAAAACTTTTTAATGGCCGTGGCTACGATTGGCGCGCTTTTACTGGGCGACTATCCAGAGGCCATTGCGGTCATGTTATTTTATCAAGTTGGCGACCTGTTTGAAGACGTTGCCGTTAACCAGTCGAAACAGTCGATTTCAGCATTGCTGGCGGTGAAAGCCACTACAGCGACCGTAAAAACCGCGATGGGTACCAAAACCGTTGCCCCTGAAAAAGTCACGCCTGGTCAACTCCTAATCATCAAACCGGGTGAACGGGTCCCGTTGGATGGCGAGTTACGCACTGGGACCACCAGCTTAGATACCTCGGCGCTTACCGGCGAATCGCTCCCACAAGACGTTCAACCCGGTGATGCCGTTCTAAGTGGTTCCATTAACTTGACCGGTATGATCGAAGTGCTGGTAACCAAACCCTACCAAGAATCCACAATTGCGCGAATCTTGGATTTGGTTGAAAATGCTAACCAGAAAAAAACAACTACTGAAAAATTCATTAAGCGTTTTGCGAAAATTTACACACCCGTTGTGGTCGGCTTGGCCGTACTACTCGCCATCGTGCCACCGCTCCTTCAAGTTGGGGATTGGGCGACTTGGATCAACCGAGCACTGGTTTTCTTAGTTATCAGTTGTCCTTGTGCCCTCGTCATTTCAGTACCACTAAGTTTCTTCGGCGGCATCGGGGCGGCTTCTCGACATGGGATCTTGATCAAGGGCAGTAACTTCCTTGAAGCCTTGACTGCCGTGAAGACGGTGGCATTTGATAAAACTGGAACCCTAACGCGAGGTCAATTTACCGTTAACGGGGTTGAACCAGCTACTGCTGCAATGTCGGGAACTGATCTATTGAAACTCGCAGCCGCCGTTGAACAGCAATCGACCCACCCAATTGCGCGGTCGATCGTGACGGCTTACGAAGGTGATCTTAGTCAGGTTGCCGTGAGCGACTTAACCGAAAAGGCCGGCCACGGCGTTACCGCTACAGTCGATGGTCAAACCGTTGTCGTGGGAAATGCCAAGGCAATGGCCGCTCATCAAATCACCGTGCCCGATACCGAAACGTTGGGAACAACAGTCAACGTAGCGGTTAACAGCCAGTACGTTGGTCGCATCACCGTTGCGGATCAGCCGAAACCCGATGCTGCCAAAGCCATTCAAACGCTGAAGCAAGAAGGCGTGACGCAGACGGTGTTGTTAACCGGCGATAATCGCGTCATTGCGGGCACGATTGGCCAACAACTTGGTTTAGACCGGGTTGAAGCCGAACTCCTACCAGAACAAAAGGTGGCCGTGATGGCTGACCTCACCGAACAAGCACACCCGCAACACCAAAAGGTCGCCTTCGTGGGTGACGGCATCAACGATACGCCCGTTCTAGCCCGCGCAGACGTTGGTATTGCCATGGGTGGTCTGGGATCAGACGCCGCCATTGAAGCGGCTGACATCGTCATTATGGACGATCAACCATCCAAACTGGCTCAAGCCATTACCATTGCCCACCACACCAAACGAATCGTTTGGCAAAACATTATCTTCGCCCTCGTCATCAAAATTGGCTTCTTAGCACTCGGCGCCTCGGGATCGCCGGCATGTGGGAAGCAGTCTTTGCGGACGTTGGCGTGACGTTATTAGCAGTGTTGAACGCATTGCGGTTACAACGACTATAAGTGAATTAAAAAAGTGCCATTGCCCCGTTTGAGGTAATGGCACTTTCTTTGCTTACGTTTGTGTCCAGCGTAAGCATTCTTCTGTTTAACTTGTGAAGTTTGATTTGCGTGAACTGGCGATTCCGGTAAGCGACTAGGTTCCTGCTGTGGGGCCGGCCTGAGCCAAAGAGCGGTCTCAGACCTCAAATGTAAGCCTCGCTCAAACCCGTGCGAGTCTTACATTTGTCCCCGATGATTGGCGGTTGTCGGAAGAACACCGACAACCACCAATCATCGCGACACAGCATACACCTAGTCGCTTACCTACATCTTACGTTGGCGCAATTCGGCAGCATTGTAGACCATTTCAAGTGCTGAACTAGACAGCTTGCGGCGGTATCGCAATAACACTAACGTTGATTCGAGAAACACAAAATTGAACAGCAACTGCCGTTTCATAATCGTGCTGGATATGGCATCGATACCCGCTTAATGCTAACGTAACGCACAAGCACAATCGTTGATTCGTTGTGGTTACGAAACGTTGACCATAATCGTTTCTGCAGTTGTCGAGTTACCATCTAACGTTTTCGGCACGTAGTTGCGTGAACTTCAGCATGTGATAGTTAGCTATTCTGGTTGCCAACAACGCACCATGTAGCGGGAGGCGGAGGCGCGCGAGGCTCAGCAGTGTCGGTATGACTTAGGCAGTCGTGCCCCGTGGGGTTCGGGGTGCGAGTGCCTTATGTCATACGCGGGTCCGGAGAGATCCGGCATGGGCGGGTTTTGCCCATTCCTAGCTCGTAGGCCCGCCACTGCGTTCCAGCCTCACATAGCGCCGGAGCCTCCCGCGGCATCTTCCCACTATAGAACCCCAGAATCATTTCACAAACTGAAGATGCTTACGCTGGACACAAACGACAATCTAAATCTATAAATGAAGCAGAATCTGAACTGCCTTTATCAACAGCACAACCCCGTAAGTCATCACGATCAATCCCGACAAAATGTTGATCCACATCAACACCCGTTTCGGCAACCGGTTCTTCAAGCTACCAACGATCAACGTAATGCCACTAAACCAAATAGCCGTCGCCAAAACAATGCCGCCTAAGAACGGTAACGCCTGCCAGTTTTCCAACGTTCCACGTAACGCACCCAGCGTCACGCTGGTATCAATAATGGCTTGTGGGTTCGCAAAAGCCACGACCCACGCAGTCACAAAAGCCTCTTTTAGTGGCATCTGCTGCCCGTCTTTACCTAACTCGATTTGGTTAGCTGACCGTAAGATGCCAAACCCCATCCAAGCCACGATAACGCCCCCAATCAGCATAATTGCTAACTTCAACCACAAATATCGGCTGACCAACGCGCCCATCCCAAGAAAGGCCACCGTCGTCAGCGCCGTATCCGCTAACCACACAAAGCCTGCCACCAACATTGCCCGCCCAAGCTTATTACTCATGGCGTTGTTAAACACAAACAGGTTTTGCATTCCAATCGACGACACCAACGCAAAACTAATCAACATTCCTTTTAAAATAACTTCCGACACAACGTCACTCTCCCTCTACGCAAACAAAAAGGCACTTGCCTTGAAGTCTTCGACGCCATGAAGCGCGTCGCATCTACGACTACAAGCAAATGCCTATTCCAACCACCCGATGATGATTGGTCTACTAGCGATTTAATTAGTACCGTGAGTTTACAGGATTGGGGCGGTGGTGTCAATCTTGGGGAACGGGACAGTCTGCGGGTGAGGTGTTCAATAAGAACTGCAATCAGCTAGGTGTGTCAGTAGCGCTGGTTACTGGGTACGATTCGCGACGTGCATTCCGATTACTTTGTTTCGGCGCCGCTTTTGACTGTATTTTTTAGGACGCTGATTTATTCAGTGAGTGGCTACTATGGTGCTTTCTGGCAGCTACGCCGAAACGAGTTCCGAAGGGCAGAAGGTTGCATGCAAGCCAGGAAAGGCAAAATCCCAGACCCGGGGATTTCGCCTTTCCTGGCTTGCACACCACCTTCTAACCGCCCTTCTCTACTCTCTAAAAATGCTTGACCTCTCGCCCATTTACCCGTACCATTTTCATGAACCCTATTTCGCAACTATGGAGGCATTATATTTGTCAACTCAAGATCTGGGACACCTCATTCAAGTACTTAACCGGCACATTTTTCGCTACTTTGTCAAAGTTGGCGATCAGCTTGGAATCAGCAGTATGGAAGTCGTTTTCCTCAACTTCTTTTTTGAAAATGCCACACAGCCCATCTACCAAACCGACCTAGAACGTACCTTCAACATCCGTAGTTCCACGGCAACTACCAACGTTAAACTCATGGTCAAAAAGGGTCTGATCAAACAAATCGAAGACGCTGATGATAAGCGTCGTAAGGTGCTACAACCAACTGATAAAGCCCTAAAACTCAAAGAACCACTGACCGCCGCCCAACGCCAATTAGAGCGTGAATTAACGCAAGACCTCTCCCCAGTTCAACGGGAAGATTTTCAACAATTTTTAATGGCAGCCATTCA